>SKXQ01000060.1 GCA_007128315.1 Spirochaetaceae bacterium
GACTGGCTGCAGCTTCTGTGGACCCCGGAACGGGAGAATCGTAGAAACCTCAGGCTAACTCCATGGTATGCAGCCGCTTAGGCTTAATCCATCACCACAGTCGCGGACAGTAATTAAGGTTCGAGGGAAAAGATTGCCCATCGGTCGGTTTCGCGAAATCCGATCTGGCGGTACAGCCTGCCTGCGTCGAGATTGTCGTAGAAGAGGCAGAGGATGCGGTTCTGCTCGAGAAGTTTCTGGCAGAGATGTGACAGACACGCCCTGGCATGACCCCGGTAGCGGTAGGCCGGATGTGTTGCTACGCCGACAATCATGGCGCTGCGCGAGTTCTCTGCGGCTGTCGACGCGGTCGAAACTATGTTGTCACCAGCTTCGACGATTGCCACTGTTCTGTGGCCTGCACGGATCGAAGACCGGATTTCGTCCGCCTGGGTATCGTGTGTCACGAACTCATTGATGGATTCATACAGCTTCATGAGTCGGGGCACATCCTCAACGCCTGCGACGCGGACCCTTCTGTCCTCGGATACAGCAGGGAGTTTCTCGGGACTGTCTATGCGGGCAAAGTGCATTGTTCTCAGCGTCCCTGCCAGAGGCATTCGACTGCGGGACTCCGGGTCGTTATGACTCTCTGCTGCAGACTGAGGTATTTCGGCGGCGGAACCCGCTATGGACCGGATGACTGGCTCGGATCCGCTTGCGACAATGTGTCGACCGCCGCTGCCCATGAGTCCGGGAGGAAAGGCTGTGGCGTACTCGGCGATGATCTGTCGAAAGGCTTCGGGGCGAATCGGACCGGGTTGCGATACGACGAAGCTGTCGTGGTAGCGAAGCAGTACGGACGTGAGGATGCCGTCGGTGTATTCACCCCAAACGTCCTGAAAAGGCTGCTCGGTGCCGTAGTTTTCAAGATCGCCGAGTATGAAAAGGTTCAGGTCAGGGTGGGAGGTCAGAAGGTCGAAGACCTCGGGAAGATCGTCCACGGACAGGACCCGAACGTCGGTGTTTCCATAGCGCGGTGCTTCGTATTCGTTGCTCATGTAGGTTCGTGCTCCAGTCTCTGCAGCAGGTAGGCCACCTGACCTGCCTTTGTTCGGGGAATTATGGTATCGCGATAAAACCCCACGACAACGTCCGGAGAGATGATCCGGCGCACCCGGGTATGAACCTCCGCCTGCAGATCCTGCATCTTTTTGCTGAGACGTACGATAATCGTCCGCTCGACGTCTGCGCGGGTGAGCATGGTTTCGATCTCGACTGCGTCCCCACGCCGTATCGCGTCGCGATACGCCTCGGTATCGAGGCGAAATTTCGCCTCAGCGACGTACAGGGCGCCGAAATGCACCCGGCGCGAGACCGCTTGAAGAACCGAAACGTCGTGTTCGACACTCGAGCCGTAGTGGCCGTCATCGCGGTGTTCGCACAGCTCAGGCAGGGTAGCGAGATAGGCTTTGAGGAGTTCGTCATTTTGACGCACGACGTTCCAGTCAGCAGTACGGAGGGCAGCGTGAAATCCGGCCGCCGTACGCTCGGCGTCCGGTAGTCCACGGGTGAACGGCCGCTCCTCCGGCACCTGATAGCGACCGAAACGGGCTTCGAGCTCTTCCTGGGCACGCAGGCGTGCATGAAAGAGTGACACCGATTGTGCTCCCTGAAGGCTCTCCGCGCCCGCCTCGTAGGCGCGCGGATTCCAGGCGAACTGCGCGCGGTCGATGAAGCGGTACATGATAGACTCTTCAAGCGCTTCGAGCTGTGCGGCTATCACGTCGAGATCAAGCGGCGTCTCTGCGTCGTCCGGACTGACCCGTATCACGAGGCACTACTCCCTGCCGGTAGCGGGGAAATCACCATGACCTGCATGGGGAGCAGTTTCGTAAGACTCGCTTTTTCGTCGGACGACAGCGGTGAGGCAAGCAGGACGGAACCATTTGCGCAGGCCTCGGAAAGCTCAGCGGGAACGTCCCACGAGGCGTCGCGGGCGGACAGATTGACGACAACGTACACAGCCGATCCATCGTCCATTCTGCGTGCGTACGCGATGATCTGCTGGTGCTCAGGCGCAAGGTCTTCACAGGTCCCTTGCGTCCAGATCGGGTCGTTCCGCCGCATGCGAAGAAGCGACCGGTAGAACGAATGCACACCGTCCGACTCCCGCGACTCGTTACGTACGTTAATGTCCGGGTAGTTCGGGTTCAGGGATATCCAGGGTACCCCTGTGGTAAATCCCCCGTGGGCGTCCGTCGACCACTGCATAGGCGTGCGCGCATTGTCACGACTCCGCAAATGTACAACGCGCAGCGCCTTCGGCTCGGACAGGCCGTCTGAAACGGCCTCGCGGTAATAGTTCAGGGTCTCGATATCACGATAGGAGTCGATATCCGGAAACGCGACGTTGGTCATGCCGATCTCTTCGCCCTGATACACAAAGGGACTGCCCTGCATAAGCAGGAAACTTGCGGCGATCGCCTTCGCCGAGCGCCTGCGCATCTTCTTTCCGTCGGTCACGCCGAGACGCGAAACCATGCGCGGTTGATCATGATTGCCGGTGTACAGACTGTTCCAGCCTTTCCCTGACAGTCCTTCCTGCCAGGTCCGCAGGGTCTGTTTCAGGCGTGGCAGATCCCACGTGCACGGCACGTCGTACTTGCCGGCGGGACCGTTGTCTATTCCGAGATGCTCGAACTGAAAGATCATCGAAAGCTCCCGGCGGTCCGGATGCACGTATCTGATCCCTTCATCGACCGGTGTCTGATGCATCTCCCCTATAGTCATGCACTCAGGATATTTTGAGAGGACCTCACGGTGCATTTCCTGCAGGTGCTCGTGCGTTCGCGCACGGTTCGCGTAATACCGCGAGTCGTGGACGTATCGCTGTCCTTCGCGCGCAGGCACATCGGGGAAGTCGGGATCCTTGGAGATGTAATTAATGACATCCATTCGGAAGCCGGCAGCACCCTTGTCGAGCCAGAAGCGCATCATTTTGTAGATGTCCTGACGCAGAGCCGGGTTTTCCCAGTTCAGGTCAGGCTGTTTTCTCGAGAACAGGTGGAGGTAGTACTCGCGCGTTGCTTCATTCCACTCCCAGGCCGAACCGCGGAAATGACTTGCCCAGTTATTCGGTTCCGGCGGAATGGGGCTGCCCGGTGCGGAAGATTCGTCGAGGTTCCGTCCGGGATGCCAGATGAAGTAGTCGTGATACGGATCATCTCGTGACACACGGGCCTTTCGAAACCAATCGTGCTCGTCAGAACAGTGGTTTACCACAAGATCCATAACGAGCTTCATGCCGCGCCCGTTCATCTCTGCGATGAGATGATCCATGTCCTTCATGCTTCCGAACTCATGGTGAACCCGGTAATAGTCCCGGATGTCGTAGCCGTTGTCGTCGTTCGGTGAGTCGTAGATCGGGCAAAGCCAGATTGCGTCGATGCCGAGGTCTTTCAGATAGTCGAGCTTTCTGGTAATGCCTTTCAAATCGCCAATGCCATCACCGTTTGTGTCGAGGAAACTTCGCGGATAGATCTGATAGAAGTTCGCCTGCTGCCACCAATGCGTCATACCCATAGTCGAAACCATACCCCGAGCACGCGAAGGTCGACAAGAAAGACCTTTCGGCCGCGGCCTTGTATAATGAACCTATATGGCTTCACATGAATCCCCGTCCGGCGCCTACGGAAGTTTCGACCTGCTTTCTCCACAACTCGCTCTCGAAGCGGTTGAGGCTGTGTATGATCTATTTCTCGACAGTACCCTGACGCCGTATCCGAGCTATGTGAACCGGGTGTATGGGGTCATTTCGGATGACGGACAGCCGTACATCGCGAAGTTTTACCGCCCGGACAGATGGAGCGATGAAGCACTACGCGAAGAGCACGCGTTTCTTACCGACTGTGCAGATGCCGATGTGCCGGTCGTCCTTCCCATACCTGATGCCGATGGAGAGACCATACACACCCTGGTCGCGGAGGCCGAGGACGGGAAGACCGAAACCGAGTACCGGTTCACGCTGTTTCCGAAACGAAGCGGGAGACTGTTCGATGCCGATCGGGTAGAAGACTACGAGCGGCTCGGGAGTTTGATCGGACGGATGCATCTCGCCGCACGTCGGCGTAAGTCAGAGCACAGGCTGATCTGTACGCCGAAGGACTCGACGAGGCGCTTCGCTGAGGAACTTGACGAGTCGGGGCTCGTCGCATTTGACGGTGAGGATGACTTGTTCGACTGCATTGAACGGGTTCTCGACCGAATCGAACCCCTGTTTGAGGGCGTAGTCCTTCAGAGAATACACGGAGACTCGCACCGTGGAAATATCCTCGACCGTGCGGATGAGGGCCTCATGCTCATTGACTTCGATGACATGATGATGGGCCCTGCCGTTCACGATCTGTGGTTGCTGCTTCCCGGGAGGGTCGGCGACTCGCACGCCGAACTCGGTGCCATGCTCGCCGGTTACGAGCAGTTTTCGACGCTCGATCCCCGTGAACTCAGGCTGGTTGAGCCGCTTCGCTTCATGCGCATGATCTATTACACCGCCTGGTGCGCCCGGCAGATCGACGATGCCCGCTTCCGCACTACTTTTGGCGACTGGGGCAGTGCTGCGTTCTGGACACAGGAGCTTGAAGATCTGCGTGATCAGGAACGGGTGATCGAAGAGGTTCTCGGCTGATATCATGACTCCGTGCAACTACATCGTGTCGAATGCCGGCAGCGATGGTGAACATACCGGAAAAAAGAGCCGTGCCGCCTGAAGGGCTGCGGCCGTTCCCGAAATGAGCCCGTCGGCGTGCAGCGTGTCGACCGCGTGCGTGCCGTAGAGCATACGCACCGCGCTGTCACCGGCGTGAAGGACAGGAGTCCGGTCGATAGCGTCCGGTGCACCTGCAGGGGTGATGCGGACGGACTCGCTGCCGGATGCCGCGGGATCGTAGCTGATGAGCGCCTGATTCCTCCCGTCGTCGAGGACGAGCGACAACGGGGCGGGGTAGCCGACTGCGGCGAGGCGGGATGCGAGCTCGTCGGCGAGCGAACGCAGTGCGGAGGCGAGCGATACCGTGCGTATCATTGGCCCGCCGTCGGGTTCCGCGGTCGTAGTCAGGGTGTAGGGTCGTTTCTGCAGGGCCCTCACGTAGGGACTTGCAGGCGGGAATGCTATGATACTGACGCTGGCACAACACTGCCGTGATGCCTCCGCACGACAGACCGCAAGAACCTCCTCCGGGTCCCCCGCTGCGTCAGTGACCCATAATGAGTCCTCGCTTTTCTTGCATACTATGAAACCGGAGATTGCACCTGCGGCGTCCTGCCACTGGTATCCCCGGTGGCCTGTTCGCGGATTATCCCGATAGGTCGGACGTATTGCAGTTCCCGGGATCCCCTCGTGCCAGACGTTTGCGAGATGGGCGAGGGCGACGTAATCGCTGACACAGGTAATCGCGGGAGTTTCCTGTTCGGGCAGATCACCGGTCGAAACGGTCCACCGGTAGTCGGGCCATCCCGTGACGTATCCGAAACGGTGGTAGAAGTTGCGTATTCCGTAGAGCAGCGATACCTCGTATCCGGCTCCGGCGAGCCCCGCCACTGATTCTGCGGCAACCTCGCGTACGATTCCACGCTTGCGGAACTCAGCGTCGCAGGCGACCGCGCCGATACCCGCAACGCGCAACGAACCCCGGCCGACGCGCTGCGTCATATCGTACACTCCGAAATGACCGACCAGTCGGTCTCCCACGAAGGCAACGCGACTGGCCCGCCAGTCGTAGGGGCTATTGTCGAGGTATCCGTGTTCACATCGTTCGACCCAGTCGAAGTAACTGTGCCCAAAGGTTTTGCCCGTCAGATCGATGATTGCGCTGCGGTCGCGTTCAGAGTCGGGGGAAACAATGCGTACGTCATCTGTGCGTGTCATGACGACAGTAGAACCCGCGGCTCGGTTTCCGTCAACACGACGTATTGATTTATGACGCAGTCGGCGAGCGCTGAACTTGAGAAAAGCAAAGCAATGAAGATACTGTGGTCCATACACGGAGGAATATTATGAAGGCAATAGTCTGCAATGAATGGGGTTCTCCCGACGTGTTTACGCGAGCAGAAATCGAAACCCCGGAACCGGGAACCGGGCAGGTACGAATTCGGGTTGCCGCGACGAGCGTCAATCCTGTTGATACGAAGATTCGCGCCGGGCGTATCAAGGCAGCACCGGCATTTCCTGCCGTCCTTCATGGGGACGTTGCCGGGGTCGTGGATGCGATCGGTCCGGGCGTCAGCCGGTTCGCCGTCGGTGACCGGGTTCACGGTTGCGCCGGAGGATTCAAGGGGCTTTTCGGCGCGCTCGCCGAGTATATGATCGCCGATGCGCGCGCACTCGCCCTGATACCCGAAGGGATGAGCATCCGGGAAGCTGCCGCCATGCCGCTCGTATCGATCACCGCATGGCTGGCGCTTGTCGACAGAGCCCGTGTGAAGCCGACTGATCACGTGCTGATTCACGCGGGCGCGGGCGGAGTGGGACACGTGGCCGTGGGTATTGCCAAGGCCCTTGGTGCACGTGTATCGGCGACAGTATCGACGGAAGAAAAGGCCTTGATTGCCCGGAGCATGGGCGCAGACGACATAATCTATTACCGTGACGAAACGGTCCCCGATTACCTTGCGCGTCTGACGGGGGGAGACGGCTTTGACGTTGTCTTTGATACCGTCGGCGGAGAGAATATCGAGCGCAGCCTCAGGGCAACGCGCATAGGCGGCCACATGCTCGGGATTGCAATGCGAACCACTGCAAACATCGCGGCGATTCACGAGCGGAATCTGACGGTTTCCGGTGTCTTCATGGTCCTTCCCCTGTTGTCAGGAGTCGGACTTGATCATTTCGGTGAAATTCTCGCGACCCTCGGTCGATGGTACACTGATGGTAGATTCGCTCCTGTTGTTCACCCGGCAGAGTTCCATCTCGAACAGGTAGCGGACGCACACCGACTACTCGAAGAAGGTTCGGTTTCGGGTAAGATAGTCGTGGACGTATCCTGACGGTGGTTGTTTATGCGCGATAACAGCGATCTGGTACGAGAAGCAGTAAGCAAAGGTCTTCGCTCGAGATCTGTCGTCGACGCCATGAAGTCTGTCGACCGACGGTTTTTCGTCGACTCGGATGCCCGAAGCCAGGAGCTTGCGTATAAGGACGCCCCCGTTCCTATTTCCGAGCAGCAGACTACGTCCCAGCCATCGCTGATCGCATCGATGCTTGAAGCGCTTGTCATCCAACCCCACGAACGCGCGCTCGAAATAGGCACCGGATACGGATACCAGACCGCACTTCTGGCTGTCCTGTGTCGCGAGGTCGTGTCGGTGGAACGCTTCGCCGCACTCGCTGAACGTGCTGTCGAGAACCTTGATCGCTGTGGCCTGCGGAATGTCACTGTGATACAGGGCGACGGCGGACGCGGTGTTCCTGAGCATGCGCCATACGACGTGGTAATCGGTTCCGCGGCAGCCCCGGCGGTACCACCGCCTCTGGCAGCGCAGCTTTCCGAGGGAGGACGTATCGTGATCCCCATAGGACCCGGTGGTCATGAGCGCGTCATACTGTATCGCAAGACTCGCGGCGAGTTGTCCGAAGAGCGCGTGCTTACGCAGGCACGCTACGTGCGTATGATCGGGGAACATACTCACCCCGAGTAGGAACGCGAAAAGGAGGCACTCGGGTCGTCAGAGCGGTGCGAACATTACAAAACCGCAGGTTTTTAGTAGGATCACCGGCGGTGAGGAGTTTATAGTGCAAAGAATTGAGACGATTTACAGGGATGCAGGAATTGTGGTGCGTACTAAGGCACCGAATGTAGCCGTCGTGCTCACGGTTGTCGCATTCCTGCTTCCGATAACCATCGTAAACGATGTACTGGACGGCAGGATTGTCAACGCGGCACTTACCGCCGTTATAGAAGGCATAATTATTCTCTCGATTTTTCAGTTGTACAGAGGCCGATTCCGCTCAGCAACACTTATGCCTCTAGTGCTGATAACGCTGGTGCTTGTTGTCTTATCCGTAGTCGTTGAACCTGAATCCGCCTACCAGGTCTATGTGATTACCGTGTATATGGTTCCTCCGCTTGTGCTCTCACTCGTCATCAGCGAAACAGAGTGGCACACTCTGGCTGTGATGCTCGCCGGAGTCGCCACAATCGTAGCGGTGTCACTGTTTGTTATCCGACCCGTTTTATCAGTTGAGGAAGGTGCATTTGTTGTCACTCGCCTGATGACCGCCACAGTCATCTATATTCTGACCGGTTTCTTTGCGTTCCGTGTCGCCCGGGCAAGTCGCAGCTCCATGGAGCTTATCGAGCAGACTAACGTGAAGAACGAGGACTCGCTGCATTCCATCGCGAAGATCGTACAGGATGCCGATTCAAGTGTAGATGCATTGCTTTCAGTGGAGAGCCAGTTTAATGCCGCACAGTCGGAAGCAGACGAAATTCGCCACCAGACAAGCTCCGTCAACGAGCAAATTTCCGGACTTCGCGCGTCCGTAGATCAGGCTCTGTCCTTCATTCGAAAAACCGCCGATCGTGTTTCCGGCTTTCACGCACAGGTTGATGAGCAGAACACCGTCGTGCAGGAGTCGACCGCTGCGGTAAACGAAATGTCAGCCTCGCTTGATTCGGTCGCTGTGATCACGAGTGAAAAGAAAGAGGCATCGGAGCGCCTTGTATCGATAGGCGAGGCGGGGCTCGAAGATCTTAACCGGACAACCGAGGCGTTCGACGTCGTCGCGCAGGAAGTCGACGCTCTACATGAGATAAACAAGATCGTCAGTGATATTGCGGCCCGGACGAATCTCCTGTCGATGAACGCAGCAATCGAAGCCGCCCACGCGGGCTCGGGTGGCCGCGGTTTTGCTGTTGTTGCCGAGGAAATTCGAAAGCTCGCGACTAATACAGCTGAGAACTCGAGGGTCGTATCGGAGCGGTTGAAGAGACTCATGGATACCGTCAAGAATACTTCAAGCCACGTCGAGCACTCAGCACGCAGTATGGCGGAAATCGCCCGGGAAGTCCGGCTCGTATCAGAAGCTTTTGCAGAGATCACGGGTTCAACCGCAGAGTTGAGCAGCGGTGGACGCGAAATACTGCAGGCAATGCAGGCGCTTCAGAACAGCTCGGTGGCGGTGCGGGATGGCTCGGATGAGATCGCCCAGGAGCAGAGCCTCGCTTCTGAGCAGATCGAAAGTATAGACACGATCACCGAACAGATCAGCACTGCTGCTCTCCACATGGATCAGTCGCTCGACGCAATTGGCCGGTCAATGAATGATCTGCAGGAGACCATCACTCGTGGTACAAACAAGACTTCGGCGTTGACCGAGTCTATAGCACGTTTTTCTACGAGCCAATCCTGAGGGTGTGTGTTCGCCCTGGCCGGCCTGGAGATACTGATGAGACGGTCTCGTCGCAGAGATACACACGCATACCGCTGGCTGCACGGCATCGTTCGTCCGTGCATACGCGTTCCCATGCAGTGGTACTATCGAATCCGGCCGACAAACACGGGTATCTTCCGGTGCATACGCCCGCCTTACATCGTCATACCCAACCATGTCATGACCTGGGACCCGCTTCTGATCAGTTTCTACGTAAGAGATCCGATACACTTTGTTGCCTCGGATGCGAACTTCCGCAGCTCCCTGGCGTCGTGGTGGCTGCGACGCTTCGGTGCTATCGCGAAATCGAAACTGAGAGATGATTTCGGTACGCTGCGCGCAGTCATGGATCTCCTGCGAGAAGGAAAGGTCGTCGGACTCTTTGCCGAGGGCGAGCGAACCTGGGACGGGACGACGCTGCCCATCATTCCGTCAACCGCAAAACTTGTAAAAGCAGCGAACGTACCCGTGGTCGTACCGGTGCTGAAGGGAGCCTATTACTCGCTTCCACGCTGGGCCTTCGCCTCGCGTCGGGGAAAAATAGAAATCGACTATCGGCTTGCCCTGACGCGGGACGAGATCCTTCGCATGAGCGTGGATGAGATCCGAGTCAGGATCGAGCGGATCATGTACCACGATGAGGACTCGTGGCAGAGCAAAAACCCGATTGGCTTTACTTCACGGCGTGCCGCGGAGCCCATGCAACTGTTTCTGTTTTACTGTCCGAACTGCGAGCGTCTGAACTGCTTGGACAGCAAAGGACGGCGCGTGTTCTGCACCGAGTGCGGGTACAAGGTGATTTTTTCTCTGTACGGGCGATTCCTGCCTGGACGATCCTCGGCATCGAATACCGTGATCTACGAAACGATACGAGCATGGGCCCGGGCGCAGGACAGTTATCTGGACACGCATCTGAGGGAACGCGCGTCCGAAGCGGGCAATGCGTCCGCTTCGGAGACGGATGATCCTCTGGGCCCCGAGGTCTTCCACGACGAACACGTCAGACTTTCGATGGGCTACCGTATGGTTCGACCGGCAGTCCAGGCTCATGGAAGGCTTGCGCTTCATATCCGCGGTCTCGAGTTCACGGCCACCGATGGCGTAACCACCCGCTATCCCTGGAACCTGATCAACGGCCTGAATGTTGTGTACCAGGCACAGCTTGAGTTCTATCACAAGCGAAAGCTGATTGTGCTCGATTTTCCCGGACGCGACACTTCCGGCTACAAGTATCTCCTCTGCGGACAGAAACTAATCAACCTCGGGTCTACCCCGATACCAGATTGATGACGGCGTTCCGAATGCACGTTTCCCGGCCAGTATGCGGTACGCGATGCCCGCTGCGACGACGTACCCGGCGACGAGCGTAAGTGCTGCAAGAAACAGCCCCGGTTCCCCACGACTGACACTATACGCAGGCAGGTTAATGGCCAGAATCAATGGTATCACCAGCGCGAAAACGACCGCCGAAGTAAACACATAATCGCTCGCAACCGGAGTCTCGAAATCCGGATCGACCATGCGAAGAAGGGCAAGGCCGGTGGGCAGGGTTCCGGTCATACCCCCGAAAATAATCAGTGTGCGATGAAAGCGATACGTGTGAAACAGACGCGATGCCATCCATGGAACCGAAACCAGGACGAAAACCCCGACCGTGGCCGAAACAATGAGAATCGGGAGCCAGTACTGCATCACCACCACGAGCGAGATGGCACCGACTGCCGAGGCTACCATAATATCGACCGAACCGCCGGCGACTCGGGTCAGCATGCCCGAATCAAGCGCATCGTGCCAGCCGAACGCGAGCAGTATCCGCTTGACGAACATCGCCGTGATAACGGCGAAAACGAAGTTGAGCCCCCAGAGGTTCACGGCAAGATCGGCCCCGAGCTCGCCTGTGGCGATTAACGCAGACGTGATTCCCCGCAGTACAAGGTAGCTCAACAGGTAGGTCGCAAAGATCATGCCGATATTGAGACTCATGGTGTCTATTGCTTCGGATACAGAGGTTAGTCGTGATCCGACCGGGCGCTCGTGGGCGCGGGAGTAGAAGCCTTTGCGGTGATCGGGGCGCTCGGTTGCCTTCGCGGTATTCCGGTCAGCCCATCCCTTCCGGTATCCGTAGTTCACCATGAATACACCGCCGAAGCTCGCGAGCAGAAAGCCAATCGCGGCAAAGGTAAGCCCGACAGACCCGGCTCCGATAAAACCGAAAGCTTCCCAACCACGGCCGATTGCAAAAGCCTGACCGGGACCCAGGGCGAAACCCAGCGGAACGAAGAATCCGAAGGCGGGAAACAGGTCCGGCATAATGGTGTTCATAAGCGCCCAGGTCAGGAGGAGTCCCAGAAACCCTTGCGCGCCGTACTGGAACACGACACTGACTGTCGTACCCGAAATTCCGCGCGTACCCCGATTCATCGTGGACTCTGAAGCGCGAAGGGTAATTGCGATAAATGAAATACTCATGAGGTGATAGACGAGTTCACCAAGATTGTCCGCGCTTAATTCGAGTTGCGGTGCAGCGTAGTTGTACAATGGGAGCAGCAGGAAGCCGGCAGTAATCGCATTGGGAATCAGATATTTCTGGAGAACGTGTATGCGTGTGCGAAGATATGTGGCACCGAGGAGTGCAACCGACACGAGTCCAATGTCGACAAAGAATGTCCAGTAGAAATCCATGGCAGCCGTACCATATGAGAGAAGCGGTGAGTGTGTCTATATTCAGATCGTACCGTCGAGAGCCCGTTCGAGTAACTCCTCCCATTCCTGGTCCAGGCTCAGGTCTGGTAGTTCTGCACCGGAGCGACCGTACCAGTATCGGGCATTAGGTATATCGCCCTCGACGCGATGGAGATACGCATGGATGCGGGCACCGGCAGGGTCCGGAATCTGCTGGCATAAACCATGCGCGGTTTCCCAGTTACCAAGCTTGTCGTGCCACAGGGATCTGAGACTCAGAGGCAGGTTTTCGTCCGGGACATCGCCTGAGCGTATGCGTTCAAGAATTGCGGTTTTGTTGAATGGTTCCATGATGTCAGAGTATATACCCTTGCAGTACGATGTGTGCGTACGGGAACACGATCTTGTAGAACCGGTTGAGATCAGAAAATCTCGATTACTTCCATAAAAACAATGAACAGGTAATGGAGCGTACCATACACTGCAAAAAACACGAGAAATTTTCCAATAAGGTCCATGCACCAACATCCGTGATCAAACTGTAAAAACAGAGTACCCGCGGTCACGCTGGCGTGAATCTATAACCCGAATGAGAGACCATCGTCAGCCGACGATGGTCCCGTCGTGGACTTCGACGTTGGAAGGGGTGTTCTGCTCGAGAATTTCGCGCAGGCGGGATCTGGAACGCTGATCTTCGAGTTTACCGATGACGTGTAGTTCTTTCTTTTCCGCATCGCCGAAGGTTACGGTGATGTTTGGCTTACCCGCGATAATCGGGTCCTGCTTGACAGCATCGAGAATGGTCGTTTTGATGCGTTCCTTATCCTCCGAACCCCAGACATCACCTTCGAGAATACGCTTTCCCATAAACAGCGACGGCATCGCGTCGCCGCCTCCAGCGTTCTGGCCGAAATGTGTCATGTATTGCCTCCTCGCGGATTGTGCTGTAATCAAAAACTACCAATGCAGACGGTACAGGTCAAATCAGCGAGGTTTATGGCTTCCTGGGCCCAGTAGGACTTGATCTACAGTCGCACACTTCGTGTGTGCTCCTTTCGACCCGCCTTCGCTCCTAAAATGACATCCTGTCATTTTACGCTCCCATCCGGTCGCGTCGGAGCTTCGCTTCAAGTCCTACTGGGGCCCTCCCATAAAAAAAACCACCCGTGAGGGTGGCTTCTGTTATGGGCCCAGTAGGACTTGAACCTACGACCAATGGATTATGAGTCCACTGCTCTAACCAACTGAGCTATGGGCCCTTTGTTGAAGGCGAAGGGTAGCGAGGGAGGGGCTTGTCTGTCAAGATAATCGGGTGCAGAGCCTGTATGACTATCCGGATATCTACGATGCGATGCATGCGGCTGTGGTCGAGGATGTCGAAGTTTACGGTGATCTTGCGCGGCATACCGGGGGGCCGGTGCTCGAGGTTGGCTGCGGGACCGGGCGGATTTCTTCGGCACTTGTCGGAGCAGGGTTCACGGTGTACGGGCTTGATTCCAGTGTGGTGCTTCTTGCGCGTGCTCAGGAAAAGATAGAACGGCTTCAGACTGATAATGGTGCCGCCGTCGGGCGCTTCATTCCGCTTCAGGCAGACATTCTCGAGTATTCAGACCCACTTTCTGTCCCGCTGGTAATCCTGCCTCTGAATTTCTGCGCCCATCTGCATACCATGTGTGCGCTTGTGGGTATGTTTGCGGCGGTTCGGCGTTTGCTCGCTCCCGGGGGGCAGGTTGTCCTGCATGCTTTTCCTGAGGGTTCAGGGGTTGCCGAAAGAGACGGGCTGGTACATCGTGCTTCATTGAGCCTGAGGGACGCAGGAAAGTGCGACTGGTACGAGTCACGGACGGTGTCTGGGGGTCTGGAACGACTGATCTGGTACGTTCAGACGTCTGACTCTGACTACACCTTTTCTCTCGTACTGCGCATCTGGAACAGACGTGACTTAGTGCGTGCTGCCGCCACTGCCGGATTCAGACTGGTGGAGCCTGACACTCCGTTCGCCGGGGATGCGCTCTTTCTGAGATTTGCTGCCGCATCGGAGGCCGCTGCTACAGAGAATCAACCCTGAGTATGCTTCCCGAATCGATATCCGTCCGGGTCAACAGCGAGAGAATTTTCGATGCGGAAAACTGAGGTGTGTTAAGGGTGCCGCTTCGTTTGAGCTCGCGGAAGGTTTCCCGGTCCCGGAGATGTGCTGCGTCCGCCGCACGCAGGGTCTCCTGCATATGGCTTTCCACTGTCCCCGGTGACACGGAACAGACCCAGACGGGGGCTGCCTGGTCTTCCTGTTCGGTCTGTATGGCCTGGGTGAGCATGTCCAGGGCGGCTTTGGACATGCAGTACATGCCGACGCCTGCCATGGCACGGGTACCCAGCCCTGACGAGATGTTAATAATGCGCGCGGAAATCGCGTCTCCTCGGGACGTACGGGCTGCGAGGAATGCATCGGCGAACAGTGCCGGGGCAATGGTGTTCACGGAATGAAGCGATATCAGGTCGCGGGGGTTGAGGTGACCAACCCGGGCTACCGGCTCGAGGAGGGCTGCGTTGTTGACAAGGATGGCAGTACCGGCAGTTTCGGTTACGCAGGCTTCGCACACCGCACGGGCCACGTCGCTGGCAGCGGGTGCATCGGAGAGATCGCACTGAGTCCATCGGAGGTCGACACCGCGTTCTTGTGCGAGCGTAACGAGATCATCGTTCACGCTGCGGCTTACGCAGAACAGATGTCCCACGCCTCCATCAATCAGCAGTCGTGCCGTTGCTTCGCCGAGGCCTTTGGATGCTCCGGTCAGTACAACGGAAAACGTCGAATAGTCGCTCATGGTGTTGAGCGTCTCACAAAGGCGTCGGGAAAGCCAAGACGTGCAAGGAGATTGAGGGTTTCTCCGAGCTCTTCCGGCAGAACCGCCCGGATCACGACACGCGTAAAGCCACCTGCATCCTCGGTAATGGCCCTGAGGCCTGCCCGCCGGAGGCTTTCCTGGGTCAGCAAGGCATTCTGTCTGCTCCCGAATGATGCTACCTGCAGGGTCAGGACATCAGTGGCAGATTGCGTGTCCGCGGTAACCGCAGGCCCGCCGGTTTCGACTTCGGTGGGTTGGTCACCGACGACGCTGATTCTGACCCGCGCCACACCCGAGGCGATCATGCCGAGTTCCGCTGCCGCAGCGCGCGAGACATCAATAATCCTCCCGTCGACGAATGGCCCCCGGTCGTTGATGCGGACCTCCACGCGGCGGTCTGTCTCCAGGTTGTGAACTTCGACGGTGGTTCCGAAAGGGATCGAGCGGTGAGCGGCCGTCATTGCGTTCATGTCAAAGCGTTCACCGTTTGCGGTGGTTCTGCCGTGAAACCCGGGGCCGTACCAGCTGGCCTGTCCGACGGTCTCAAAGGCAGCAGTGGACCCGGCAGCGATCATCATCAATATGTTCAGAACGATAAATCTGACGTTCACATGTTCTGTATCGGCATCCGCGACCACAAATTACAGGCGCAACAATTGCCGATGGCCCTGTTCTCTCCTATACTTCCGTGTCTATGGGTAACACGGGATCACAATCCACACATTGGGCAGACATACACGCAGAAAAGATCGTTCGCGAACGCGGTCCGCTCACACCGACCAAGTCACATTTTACCTGCGCTTCGGGTATCACTCCATCGGGAACGGTGCATATTGGAAACTTCCGGGAGATTATCTCGGTAGATCTGGTGGTCCGGGCTCTGAAAGACAAGGGCGTTCCAGTCCGCTTTATATACTCCTGGGACGATTACGATGTATTTCGCAAGGTACCGAAAAACCTTCCCGACCCGGATACCTTCACGCAGCACCTGAGGCTCCCGATCACCCGGGTTCCTGATCCGTGGGGTGAGTATGACAGCTACGCCCGGGCTCACGAAAAGCGTCTCGAGGAGGTGCTTCCAACCCTCGGAATCGCGCCGGAGTACATCTACCAGACGGAACGCTACACCGCTTCGCATTATGCGAAAGGAATTCGTGTTGCGCTGGAGCACCGTGATACGATACGGGGCATTCTTGACGAGTTCCGCAGCGAACCACTTCCCACCGACTGGTGGCCGGTGAGTGTGTTCAGCCGGTTTACCGGCAGAGACAGCACGACGGTACTGTCCTGGGACGGCGAGTGGGGGCTCACGTACCGCTGCGATGACTCGGGTCGTGAGGAGACCGTCGACCTTCGTTCGGCGGACTGTGTGAAGCTGCCATGGCGGGTCGACTGGCCTATGCGCTGGAAGGAGGAAGGCGTCGACTTCGAGCCGGCCGGTAAGGAGCACCATTCAGCCGGGGGTAGTTTTGATACGGCGCGTCGCATCGTAGAGGCGGTATACGGTGGTGGTGCACCGGTTACGTTCAAATATGATTTCATCAGCATCAAGGGCATGGGTGGGAAGATCAGTTCATCGCTCGGAAACGTCATCGACCTGAACGATGTCCTTGCAGTATATCAGCCCGAGATCGTGCGCTACCTGTTTGCCGGAACCCGGCCGAATGCGGAGTTCGCCATCAGTTTTGATCTGGATGTCATAAAAATCTACGAAGATTATGACCGCTGCGAGCGGGTCTACTATGGCCTTGACGAGGTTGGAGAGAAGAAACGTGCGAAGGAGTCGCGCATCTACGAGCTGTCGCAGACCGGAGATGTGGCGAAAGAAGCGCCTGTTCAGATTCCCTTTCGCCATCTGTGCAACGTGCTGCTGATAACCGCAGGCGACATTGACGCAGCGCTCGAACGTTTCGGAGATTTCACGGATGACGAACTCAGGCGGCATCGGGTGCGAGCAGCCTGCGCGTGGAACTGGACTCAGAACCATGCTCCCGAGGATTTCCGTTTCAGTCTCAGGAGCGGGTCAGATGATCCGGTGGATATCGACGACACAGCCCTCGCGTGTGTACGTTTCCTCGCCGAAGAACTTGAAGCGAACTTCGATGATCACGACGAGAAGAGTCTGCAGGAGTTCATTTATGCCTCGGCGCGGGAAAACGGCCTGGAGCCGGCTGATTTTTTTACGGCTATGTATCAGGTTCTCGTCGAAAAAGAGAAGGGGCCACGTCTTTCAGGCTTTCTCATCACACTCGGACGCGATACTGTACTCGATATACTGAAGCCGTATCGGAAAGGGTAGAGGCGTATGGAACAGGTAAAGGCACAGGACCTGAAGCGCATTGCGGGCATTGCAGCAGCGGACGCAACTGTGGAAAGCGGTATGCGCATCGGCATGGGTACCGGCAGCACTGCGCGTTTTGCGATTCACCGTATCGCCGAACGCATCGCAGCCGGGGAGCTGACCGGCATCGCTGTCGTTGCGTCGTCCTCGCAGGCTGCCGAAGAGTGCTATGCCGTCGGCCTGTCGGTTCTCGCCCTCGAAGACCCCCGCATCGGCGGGGAGCTCGA
This sequence comes from Spirochaetaceae bacterium, assembly GCA_007128315.1. Classification (GTDB taxonomy): domain Bacteria; phylum Spirochaetota; class Spirochaetia; order DSM-27196; family SKKC01; genus SKKC01. The sequence goes on from SKXQ01000060.1 coordinate 17,506, forward strand.
CCTTGTTATCGATGGCGCAGACGAGGTCGATACCGCGGGGCGTGTCACCAAGGGCGGCGGGGCAGCACTCCTGCGGGAGAAGGTCATGGCCTACGCTGCTTCGCAGGTCGCTATCGTGGTAACGCGCGACAAGCATGTACCGGACCTGGGTCTGACGTTCCCGGTTCCCGTGGAGGTTGTTCCGTTTGCCGCGTATACCGTGCGCGTCGCGCTGGAGCGCTATGGGTTTTCGGTAACAACCCGGACCGGAAGCGGCAAGATGGGGCCGCTCGTGACCGACAACGGGAATGTGATCCTGGACGTGGTGTTCGGGGAGCCGCAGGATGTTGCCCTGCTTGAATCGGAACTCGTAGAGATTCCCGGGGTCGTCGAAGTCGGATTGTTTACGAGACGAACCTTTGACTTCTTTACCGTCGAGCCGGACGGGAGCGTGGCGCTTCCCTGATCCCCGCGTTGTCCTATGTAACCACCTTCTTGATTACTTCGCTGCGTGTTCGCCACTTCGGGTGAACCTTTACCTTCAGATGCACACGGACCTTCCGTTCAAAAACGTCGCTCAGTTCGTGCTCCGCGTTCTCGCGGATCAGCCGTATCATGCCGCCGCCCTTACCGACGAGTATGCCTTTCTGTGACTCGCGTTCGACGTAAATTGTGGCGTTAGCAACGAGGACGTTGCCTCTGTTCTGTTCTTCGAGGTCGGTGGTCTCGACATAGAGGGCGTGCGGAAGTTCTTCGCGGGTTCGAAGCATCGCCTGTTCGCGGATGATCTCGGAGACCCGGAACGCCGGTTCCTGATCGGTGTAAAACTCATCCGGATACATGTGTGGACCCTCAGGAGCCATCGCGAAGAGAGCTGCAAGGAGTACATCAATGCCGTCGCCTTCCGTTGCGCTGACCCGGATGGCGTTCTCAGGTGCCTTTGTCAGGCTGCTGTCGGCGACCAGATCCGCCTTGTTGAGGGCTACGATGGTGCGATCTGCCTCGGATTCAAGGAGCGATGACAGCGTTTCTTCCTCTTCTCCCGATGCACGCGTCAGGTCGACGACACGTAGAATCAGGTCTGAATCCTCCACCGTCTGGCGGATGAGACTCATCATGTGATTATTGAACTTTCGCTCACTGTCGTGAAAGCCCGGAGTGTCAACAAATACGAGCTGTCCCCGCTCATCAGTATAGATTCCGCGGACCCTGTTCCGCGTTGTCTGCGGGACGGGGCTCACAATGGAGATCTTGTGCCCGCATATGGTGTTTAATAGTGTTGATTTGCCAACCGACGGTCGTCCTACGACTGCCACAAAGGCACTTGCCTGCTGCCGGATTTGCTCATGCATAATTCCTTACAGTATACTCTGCTCAATAGCTCACGCTACAATACCCGAAACACCAAATGGAGACTCTATGAAACTGAATACATATCACAGGTTCGAATCGCAGGATGATGCAGACGACAGGAAGGATGCGAACGAGGAAGCCTCGGCCGGACTCATGCAGAAAATGATGAAGACCCGGACGATTCTGCTTTCCGGCGAGGTGGACAAAAACCTCGCCGAACGGGTGGTGCGACAGCTTCTTCTGCTCGAGTCGGAGAGTGATGAACCGGTTCGCATGTTTATCGACAGTCCGGGAGGGGATGCAGACGCCGGTTTCGCAATTTTCGACATGATGCGCTTCATTACCCCGCGGGTCATAACCGTCGGTATGGGCCTGGTCGCCAGCGCGGGTGCCTTGATCCTGCTTGGCGCGGCAAAAGAGGACCGCGTTGCGCTGCCGAACAGCCATTATCTGATTCATCAGCCCCTTTCGGGGATGCGGGGCGTCGCCACCGACATTGAAATACACGCCGCGGAGATCGAGAAAATGAGGGTTCGCATTAACGCGCTGATCAGCGACGAGACCGGACAGGAGCTTTCCAAGGTAGAGAAAGATACCGATCGTGACTTCTGGATGAGTGCGGGTGAGGCGGTCGAGTACGGTCTCGTGTCGCGCATTGTCAAAGGCCGTGCTGAGCTTTCCAGCTGATATCCGTATGTATCCTCAATGGCTCAGGCGTTTTTTGCCAAACTGTTTCGCAGGCTTCGAGGATCAGAGTCTTCCCGATGGCGTGAGTGTCACGCACGGGAAGGTTCGTGATGTCGTGGATCTCGGTGACGATCTGCTGATTGTAGCTACAGACAGGGTCAGTGCTTTTGACAGGGTGCTCGCGCTTGTTCCGTGTAAGGGGGAAGTGCTGACTCGCACGAGCCTTTACTGGTTTGCCACAACTGCACATATCGTCCCCAACCACGTTCGCGAGATGGTGACTCCGCGATGCATGCGGGTCGAAAAGGCACGCGTACTTCCCGTGGAGGTAGTCGTCAGAGGGTATCTCGCCGGATCGGCCTGGCGGGATTATGAAGCGGGGCGTACGGTATCCGGTGTCAGGCTGCCGCCAGGAATGCAGAAGGGAGATGAACTCCCTGCGCCCATAGTTACACCTTCCACGAAGGCATCTGCGGGGCACGATCAACCGATCTCGGAACACGATCTGGTCGCAGGGGGGCTTGTGGAAACGGTGGTTTGGGAACAGGTGCGCGAAGCGGCTCTGGCGCTCTTCCGGTTTGGTCAGAGTACCTCCAGGAAGGCAGGGCTTCGTATGGTCGATACCAAGTACGAGTTCGGACAGAAACCCGATGGAAGTCTGATCCTGGTGGATGAGCTTCACACCCCGGACAGCTCGCGCTTTCAGCTCCTCCCTGACGGGGAAGGTTTCGTCGGACGCGAGACTGCACCGCTTCATCTTGACAAGGAATACCTCCGCTCCTACCTCATGGAACAGGGCTTCCGTGGTGACGGGGCCATACCCGACATCCCGGAAGACGTGATTCTCGAGCTCGCCGGGCGATATGTGGAAGCGATCGAACGACTGACCGGAGCGGAGTTCGAACCAATGACCGCCGACCCGGACCGGGAGTTTGACCGCATTCTGTCGGTTGCGACCGGACGCTGACCGGTTTATCACCAGAGTCGCGGACAGCCGGATTCTGAAAACCTTTCCAATCAGACTGAACTTCCCAGGCGTATATACCGGTGGAGGCTTCAGATGGAAAACCCCGGTATACGAAGGATTCTGTCGTTCTGGCAGCGATACTCGCGTTCGGTCGCAGTAACACTCATCAGCCTGTGTCTGATGCCCGTGTCGTGTCGGACAGACGGGTTGTCACCAGGCGATTCCTTCGTTGTTGCAAGCTGGAACGTGGAGAACCTCTTTGACGCGGTATCCGATGGAACCGAGTTCGATGGTTTCGATCCAGTGCGAGGCGGCTGGAACGAGCGGCTGTATCACGCGAAGCTGACGAATACCGTCAGGGTCATCGATGAGCTCTCATCCGAAGGCACCGCGGTTCTCGCGCTGCAGGAAATCGAAAACAGACAGGTACTGTCTGATCTCTGGGATCGGCTCGCAGATCACCGATTCCGCTACGGGTATATGATCGATGAAACCGGAGGACCCTTCCACAACGCGGTCCTAAGCCGTTACGAGATTAGCTATGCACGCGTGCACGCACTGTCGATGCCCTGGGCGGCGCCCGGTCGGCTCATTCTTGAGCTTGACATCGTTGTGAACAGTGACGTGACGCTTGTTCTGTTCGTGAACCACTGGCATTCCCGCCGAGGAGGCGAAGTGGAGACAGAACCTTCGCGGCGTCTTGCCGCCGCTCTCGTCGCACGCAGGGTTATCGAGAGAAGCGGTGAAGACGGTATCGGTATTCTTGTAGTCGGTGATCTCAACGCGAACCACGACGACTACGCACGGGCCTCGGGGAGCTATCAGACCGCGCTCATGCCCGTTTCGGGAATCGACACATATGACCGAGGCGGTTCACTGTTCCTCAGCGGTGATCCTTCCGACGTTCAGCAGTACGACGCTGTGGTGTTGTATTCTCCGTGGAAGAACGGTGCCGGACCGGGAAGCTATGTGTACCGGGAGGAATGGAACACCATCGACCATATGCTCTTCGGGGCAGGGTTCGGGGCAGGCGGTGTGCTCGAGCTTGAAGAGTTCCGGGTGGTTGCCGAAGCGTTCATGGTGACCGCCAGTGGAGCGCCGCGGCGCTGGCGAAGCGACAGGGCTTCGGGTTACTCCGATCACCTACCGCTGGTGGCGCGGATACGGCTGAGAGGCGATTGATACACAGATGTCTAACGGCCTTCGAGACGGTCGAGCGCGGTACCGAGGCGGTCAAATTTCCTGTCGGTTTCGGACGCGGCTTTCAGGGCGTTCTTCAGATGGGTCCGGAGGACAGACTGCGCCTGTTCGGTCTCGTCGAGCATGCGCCGAACAGCGGCGACGAGATCGGCAAGTTCCGACACCCGCGACTGGAAAGATATTCCCCTCATTGCGTGGGCTACGGTTAACAGATACAGAAACAGTGTTCCAGGACTCACCGGTATGACCCGCATCGTCAGCATTTCGCGCATTGTGTCAGATGCATCGGTCACGAACAGTCTGTGGTAGAGACCTTCGCTCGGTACGTACATAAGCGCATACGGTGTTGTCCCGGACTCGGGCTGTATGTAGCGTGACTGTATGGCTTTTGCGTGGTCGGTGAAACCCTTTCGGATGGTCTTTGGTATTTCTGTGGTCGATGGGTTGTCTGCGAGAAACGATCTGATTGCTTCGAGCGGGAACTTCGAGTCAATCGGTATGTGTGTGTCAGCCAGGTGGATAATTGCGTCCACGCGGCTTCCATCAGGGTACCCGTACTGAAGATCGAAGGCATCGCGCGGTAGATACTGCCCGAGAAGCTCAGCCAGCATGGTTTCACCGACCTCGCCCCTGGTCCGGGGAACGGCAAACACACGGTTCAGGTCCTGAAGCTGCTCAGACATGCTCGTCAGGGCCTTCAGACGCTCCTCGACAAGCGCCAGGGTTGTCGTCGCATCGGAACCCGAGGTGTACGCTCGAAGGCGGAACACCCGTACGGTCAGAACGATTACAAGGATCGCGAGAAGGATAGTCAGGACGAGGCTCCCCGCGACGAGTCCGAATGGCAGCTGCATGGGCAGCATGCTATCGGTTTCAGTGCCGGGTTGACAACAATTGGAAACGCTATTGACAATGAACCGGGGCATCGCAGCGGGGCGTTCTGCCTGCACTCATACACAAGAAAAGGGTAGGGAGGTTGTGAAATGGGCAAAGTGATCATTGCTCTTTTTCTGTTCTGTTCCGGATTTATCTACGGGCAGAGTTCAGAAATGCTCAGCATTGCCGTCAGGGAGGCTGCACTCAGGGATAGACCGAATCATCTTTCGCGGGTAATCGTGCGGCTGAACTATGCCGATGAGGTCGAACTGATCGACTCGCAGCGTGACTGGCTCCGTGTTCGCACGGGAGGTTCCGAAGGATGGTTGCACCAGGATGCGGTCAGTGAGGAACGTATCGTTCTCGGAGCTGGTGACCGGGATGTCGATCGCGATGCCGGTTCACGGGAGGTTGCGCTGGCCGGTCGTGGGTTTAATCAACAGGTTGAAGAAGAGTTTCAGTCGCAGAGCGGACTTGATTTTTCCGCCGTAGACCGCATCGAGGCGCGTGCGATAGATCTCGATGAGCTGCAGCGTTTTCTCGAAGAAGGTAATCTGCGTATGCCTGAAGGGGATGAATCATGATTTCGCGTATAATGAAGACTCTTTTCGCGTCTGTCCTCGTCGGCGTCATCGCAATCACGTGTTCGTCTCTCGGCGCGATTTCATCGGTCGGAGCGACGATCGGTGTCGCAACCGGCGTTCTTGACGAAAGACAGGCGGAAGGGATCAGGCGGACCGGCGAACTGACCGAGCGCTCCTTCGAGGAGTTTACACCGGAGCAGGAGTACTATCTCGGACGCGCGGTGTCCGCGCGGATTGTAGCTGAGTACGACTTTTATGAAGACGAACAGGCAAACACGTACATCAACAATATAGGAATGATACTTGCGTATGCTTCGGATCGCCCGCAGCTTTTTGCCGATTATCGCTTTCAGATTCTCGACAGCGATGAGCTCAACGCGTTTGCCGCACCGAGCGGACTGGTTTTTGTGACCCGCGGCATGCTCCGCCTTGCAGGAAGTGAGGACGAAGTCGCCTCCATTCTCGCGCACGAGATTGCACACATACAGCACCGACACGGACTCGAAAGCATACGAACATCGCGGGTCACGGCGGCTCTGACGAGTGCTGCACTGACCGGTGCCCAGTTTGCAACGAGTTCGGAGATCCGTGAGCTCACGGCTGTGTTCGAAGATTCCATCGACGACGTCACACAGACCCTGTTTACGGCGGGGTATTCGCGTCGAAGCGAAACCGAGGCCGATGTTACTGCGGTCGAAATTATGCGTCGCGTGGGCTACGACCCGCGGTCTCTGGTGCGTTTTCTTGAGCGCATGCAGGACCAGTGGAATCCTGACGGACCGGGTTTCGCGCAGACACACCCTTCACCGGATAGTCGAATCAATGACATCAGTTCGGAGATCCGACCAGGGGATCCTCGGGAAACGAGGGGGCGCACCGACCGGTACCACCGGTATCTCGGAGGCATATAATGGCTTCACGAAAGCAGCGATACACACGGGCGACCGTTATTGGTCTCTCAGTCATGGTGTTTGCGCTTGCAGTCGTTCTTGGCGGTGCATTTGAAGGTGCGGAGCTCGCGTCGTGGGACTGGCGTACACAGATGTTCGCCGGTTCGGTAGGAGGTGACGAGGTCATCATTATAGAGGTGAGCGAATCGGATCTTGAGTTCGTAGAAGATGAGTTTGCACAGAGCTGGCCCTGGCCCCGGGTGTTCTACGGAGCAATAACCGATTTCATGGCGCGGGCAGATGTGAGTTCGCTCACGTTCGATGTGCTGTTTATTGATCCCTCCCGGGCAGGTGTATGGGACGATGAAGACTTTGCTGAAGCGCTGCGATCCCAGGAAAGGAACGTTATGGCCGTCGCGCTGGGTACCGAGTCCGGGCGTTCCGATCAGTGGCCGGATGTTCTGCATGATCGTGGGGTTCCGGTGACTGAAGAACTGCGCGCACGGGTCAGATCCTTCGCCCGCGCGAGTTTTCCACAGGAAGAGATTGCCGCAGCCTCGGGAATCCTCTCGAACGTCGTAATTGCGTCCGATCGGGACGGGGTGTATCGCCGGGCGCAGCCGTACTACCGCTTCGATGACCGAATGCTTCCGGCACCTGCTATCGCCGCCTTGTCGCTTGAAACCGGTGCTCTTCAGTTACCGGTGTTTTCGCGTCGGTCACTGTCATTTTCCGGGATAGACATCCCACTGGACGCCGATGGGAACATGGTCGTTCGATTTGACCGGCGTACTCAGGATCGCACCCGTCTGAGTGCCGCTGCGGTCATACAAAGCGAACTTCTGCTACGTGAGGGTGATGAACCCGTTATTGCGCCCGAAGAGCTCGCCGGAGCACACGTCATTGTCGGTCTTACCGCTCCCGGTCTTTTTGACCAGCGGCCCCTCCCGATCGGAGGTCAGACGAGCGGAGTCGAGTTTCACGCGGCAATGCTCGAGAATATCCTGAACCGGAGCTTCGTTCGAGTCCCGCCTGCAACCTTTACTGCCGTCTATGCGGTTCTGCTCGGAGGGGCTGCCGCGGTCGCCACAACATTGGGAGCGACAGCGCTCTGGTCGGTGATCGCGCTTGTTCTCTGGACCATCGTACCGGTTGCTGTATCGCTTGCAGCGTTTCTGTCGGGTGTCTGGATACCAGTCGTTGTTCCGTTGACGGTGTCGTTCGTCGGAGCTCTGGCGGCCGGTGGGGCAAACTACGCTACGGAGGGCAAAGAGCGGCGCTTTATCCGAAACGCATTCAGCCAGTATCTGAGCCCTGCTGTCATCGAGCGCCTGGTCGCGGATCCTGATCGGCTCAAACTCGGTGGCGAGCGACGCGAGATTACGATCTTCTTCTCCGACCTTCAGGGGTTCACCAGCCTCAGCGAGGGGCTCACGCCGGATGCGTTGACGGCGCTCCTGAACGATTATCTCAGCGAGATGACCGATATCATTCAGGGGGAAGGAGGGACCGTGGACAAGTACGAGGGTGATGCGATCATTGCTTTCTGGAATGCACCAATGGATATACCCGATCATCCTGTGTGCGGCGTTCGCGCTGCACTACGATGCCAGGAACGGCTCGCGGAGTTGAGACCCGTGTTTCGGGAACGTACAGGGACTGATCTTCTTATGCGTATCGGAATGAATACCGGTGCTGCAATCGTTGGTAACCTCGGAAGCCGTACCCGCTTTGACTACACCATGCTCGGGGACGCGGTTAATCTTGGTGCCCGCCTCGAAGGCGTGAACAAGCAGTTCGGAACGTATACGATGATATCGGAAATGACCGCGAGACAGCTGCGCGACGAGTTTGCGCTCAGAGAACTCGGAAGGGTCGGTGTTGTCGGGCGCGCCGAGGCGGTGCGCATTTTCCAGCCAATGAGACATGAGGTCTATGAAAATGGACGGACCGTATACGAAACGTTTGCCCGAGCGCTACAAGCCTATTACGCTGGAGACTTCGAGGATGCGGCGAAACTGTTTGCATCCCTGCCCGATGATCCACCGGCGGTTTCATATTCCAGGCGCTGCGAGGCACTCATGAATGATCCTCCGGAACCCTGGAACGGTGTCTGGGTCATGGACAGCAAGTAGTGAGTATTCGTTTCCGATCCCGGAAAGACGTGAGGAGGCTGTGCTGCTATGAACATTAAGCCCGTTGAACAGTGCCGATGGGATGAGGTCTCGCTGGGGGAGATCATGCTCCGTCTGGATCCTGGTGATACACGCGTGCGTACCGCGCGTTCGTTCAGGGTCTGGGAAGGAGGCGGTGAGTATAACGTTGCTCGCGGGCTCAGGAAGTGCTTCGGGCTTCGGACGGCCGTCGTTACCGCCATCCCCGAAAACGAGGTCGGCAGGCTTCTGGAGGATCTTATCCTGCAGGGTGGCGTCGCAACAGATTATATACAGTGGGTCCCCTACGATGGGATAGGTGAGAACGTGCGTGTCGGTTTGAACTTCACGGAACGGGGTTTTGGCGTGCGGGGCGCGGTCGGGACGTCGGATCGTGCCCGCAGTGCCGCGGCCGCCATGAAACCGGAAGATATAGACTGGAAGGGGCTTTTCGCAGATCAGGGTGTTCGATGGTTTCACTGCGGGGGTATTTTTGCTGCGCTCAGCGGATCGGCACCGGAGGTCATTCTCGCGGCGATGGAAGCGGCACGTGACGCGGGTACTATCATCAGTTATGACTTGAACTATCGTCCGAGCCTGTGGAAACGGCTTGGCGGGCAGGAAGCGGCACAGAAGATCAATCGACACATTGCCACCTACGTAGATGTCATGATCGGCAACGAAGAAGACTTTACCGCTTGTCTCGGATACGAGGTCGAAGGTGTGGACGATAACCTGACAGCCCTTGAACACGCAGGCTTTAAACGCATGATCGAGCGCGTTACCGCCGATTATCCGAACCTCAGCGCGGTCGCAACGACGCTCCGAGGCGTGCACACTGCCACGGTAAACGACTGGGCTGCCATATTGTGGAGTGAAGGGGCTTTTCACGTCTCCAGTCAGCGCGAGCGGCTTGAAATATACGACAGGGTCGGTGGTGGCGACAGTTTTGCGAGTGGTCTTATTTACGGTTTCCTGACCGGACTGGAGCCGTCTGAAGCACTCGAGTACGGGGCCGCTCACGGGGCGCTGGCGATGACGACACCAGGTGATACGTCAATGGCAAGTCTCGTCGAGGTAAAACGCATGGTCGCAGGTGCCGGAGCCCGCGTGATCCGCTGAGCGCTTTGCTCAGGAACCCTAAAAAGGGTACAACAGTCACTCATGGAACACTTCCCTGATCAGGAATCATATGAAGCCTGGCTGGACCGGAGTTGTCGGCTCCCGGACGGCTTTCGGGTTTCAAGCGGCTCTCTGACTTTCGTCCCGCGCGAGCGGCCGACCCTTGAGCCGTATCGCATGAACATGAGCATGATCCTGCTCGATGAACCAACCGACATGTTCGCGGGTATGTGCACCCGCAACGCGATTGTCGGTGCACCTGTTGTCATCGCGCGCGAACTGCTCCAGGGCAGACAGACACAGGGTGTCATTGTGAATAACCGTATCTCAAACGTCTGTGCACCGGACGGCATCGAGGATGCCCACCGGGTACAGGAAGCAACTGCGGCCCGGATCGGCTGTGATCCGACACTGATTTTTCCTGTCAGTACCGGAATCATCGGCTGGAAACTGCCGGTCGACGATATGCTCGAAGCGCTCCCTGCGGTCTGTGGTGGTCTTCAGCGATACGGTGCACGAGAATTCGCTCAGGGAATAATGACGACTGACCGGTACCCCAAGATGGCTCATGCCGAGGTCGGGAATGGACGTATCCTCGGCATAGCCAAAGGTGCAGGCATGGTGGAGCCGGATCTTGCTACGATGCTCGTGTTCATTATGACGGACATACGCGTGGAGCGAGCGAAGCTTCGGGCGGTGTTTGCTGACGCAGTTGATCGGAGCTTCAACCACATCTCAATCGATTCCGACCAGAGTACGAGTGACATGGCCCTTCTCCTCAGTTCCGGCGCAGCCGGGACGGCCGATGATGCCGCGTTTGCGAGCGCACTTTGTGAGGTCTGCCGGACACTGTCCTTACAGGTTGTACGAAATGGTGAGGGTACAGCGCACGTCATCGAGGTCACGGTATCCGGACTCTCAACCGAGTCTGCCTGCCGAGCGGCAGGCAAAGCGGTCGTCAACAGTCCGCTGATCAAGACGGCGATTTACGGGAACGATCCGAATGTTGGTCGCATCGTCGGTGCGCTTGGAGATCATGCCTCGCGCGAAGGAATACCGGTGCAGGTGGAACTGCTCGAAATCCGCATTGGCGGAGAGCTCGTGTTCGCTCGGGGCAGCTTTCGCCTTGACCGCGAAAAGGAGATTACTCTATCCTCCTACCTGTCGAAAGCGGCCATGAATCCACGTGTACGGGGATATCCTCAGCATGACCTTTGTGTGCAGATATCTATAGATTTCGGGCTGGGCCCGGCTGAATCAACCGTCTGGGGCAGCGATTTGTCTGACGAATACGTGCATGAGAACGCCGATTACCGAACATAGGACGGTCAAGTGGAACAACACGATACAGGTGGAACAGTCGAGCAGTCAGATATTCGCAGAAATCACCCAGCCGAAGCTGATCGGCAGGACAGGGCAGGGCAGGAGTTCAAGGCTCAGGTCAAACGAGCCGGCGAACAGATTGCAGCGGTACGAACAGAGCTCGCCCGCTCCATAATCGGACAACAGAGTATGATCGACGGGTTGCTCATGGGGCTCTTTGTCGGTGGACACGTCATGCTCGAAGGTGTACCCGGACTTGCCAAGACTCGTGCGGTGACGAGCCTTTCCGACGTTCTCGACCTCTCCTTCAAGCGGGTTCAGTTCACGCCGGATCTGCTCCCGGCCGACCTGACGGGAAGTCTTGTTTTCCGACAGCAGACTGGTGACTTCGTTCCCCGGAAAGGACCGGTGTTTTCGAACATCGTGCTGGCAGACGAGATCAACCGGGCGCCGGCTAAAGTTCAGTCGGCACTTCTGGAAGCGATGCAGGAACGACAGGTCACAATCGGTGATACGACATATCCCTTGCCTGATCCGTTTTTCGTGCTTGCCACACAAAATCCCATCGAGCAGGAAGGCACGTATCCGCTTCCGGAGGCGCAGCTTGACCGTTTCGTTCTGAAACTCAAGGTCGAGTATCCCACAGCCGAAGAAGAACTCGCGATTCTCCGTAGAATCGGGAACGAACAGCGCATCTCTCTGAAACATGTCCTGTATAAACCCGATCTGAAAAGCATTCGTGATGTCGCTGCACGCGTTGCGATGGATCAGCGCATCGAACAGTACATTGTCCGCCTCGTACTTGCGAGTCGCCAGACAGGTCAGTCAGTGGCGCGCTTCAGTCGACACATCGATTTTGGAGCCAGTCCCCGCGCCACGATCTTTCTGTATCGCTGCGCAAAAGTACAGGCCCTGTTTTCAGGTCGCAGCTACGTCGTGCCCGAGGATGTGAAGGCTGTGGCACACATGGTTTTGCGGCATCGGATTGTGCTGAGTTACGAGGCTGAATCGGAAGAGCTGTCGACGGATGATGTCATTTCGCAGCTTCTGCAGGTAGTTCCGGTTCCCTGATAATGGCACGCACCGACTCCGACTACGCACGGCTTATTCAACGGGTCCGACGTCTCGAACTTACCTCGAATCGACTCATCGACAACCTTTTCAGCGGGCAGTATCGGTCGGTGTTTCGTGGTCCGGGGATAGAGTTCGACGAGGTGCGTGAATATTCGGACGGGGATGATGCACGTCTGATTGACTGGAACGTGACATCGCGAATGGATCGCGCGTTCTCGAAAACCTATAGAGAAGAGCGCGAAATGCTTCTGTTTCTCCTGGTCGACGTCTCGGGTAGTCTGCGGCCCTTTGAAGGCATGGAAAGCCGCTTCGATACCGAAGCGACGTTGCTTGCATTGATGACGTTTGCCGCGGTTCGAAACAATGACCGCGTTGGGGCAGCGTTTTTTTCCGACCGTATCGAGCACTGGGTCCCACCGCTGAAGGGAAAAAAGCACGGGCTCAGGATCATACAGGATCTGCTGTCAGTACAGCCACAGGGAAGAGGTAGCGATCTCTCACTCGCCCTGAGAACCGTTGGTGAATCGCTTCCACGACGTGGCATCTGTGTCGTTCTCAGCGATTTCAAGACCTCAAACTACTATCAGGAACTCAGGCTCCTTGCACGCAGACACGATACGGTAGCTATTCGGATCGTGGATTCCCTTGACGTGGAGTTTCCGAAATCGGGTATCCTGCAGCTGGAGGATCCGGAGAGCGGCCGCGAGATTCTTGCTTCCGGTTCCAGAGCCTATCGTAACGATTATCGCTATTTCTGGCAGATACATCGAAAGCAGTGGCTTCGTGAATGCAGTCGACGCGGAGTGTCGGCTCTCGAGGTCCGGACTGATGAAGATCCCGCGCGGCGCCTGATACACTTTTTCAGGCGACGTCGGTAAGTACAGGGAGACTATGAAGCGTTTTGTCCGGCTATGCAGCATGCTCATCTTGTGTTTGCTGTCCGTTGCATCGCTGACTGCTCGAGACGTCGTCGTGCTGGAGCGCCGCATCGTGCCCCCCTCACTCAGGGTCGGGGACCCGGCGGAGTTACGCATAAGACTTATCACCCCGGCGGATGCTGATTTCCGGATACCGGCAACGCTTCCGGAAACGCAATGGGTGGACGTCTCGTCGGTTCGCATTATCGATCGCGACAACGAAACCGAGGTCGTAATCGGCTTCAACGCGTACCGGACGGGGATCGTCAATCTACCGGAAATCGATCTTGATGCGGTACGCCTGCAAACCGGGCAGGCCCGTGTCGAAAGTGTCCTGCCCGAGGACGGGGTTGCTACGATTATGCCCGTACGGGGACCGCTGTTTGCCCCGGGTAGTCAGGTTCTGCTTCTGGTAATTCTTGTACTGGTAACGGTAGCGCCGTTCGCCCTGTACCGGGGACTTGTCCATACCGCCCGACACGTACATCTGACCATCGCTTCCTGGAAGGAAAATCAGCCGTATCGACGCATAATACGCGTCCTTCGGACGATTCACACCAGGTTCGACACGCTCGAACCGAAAAATTTCTACATTGCTCTCATAGATGAGGTGCGTCTGTATCTGAGCGGCCGGCTTGGCGTTGATGTCGTCTCTGCGACGGCCTCTGAGATTCCATTCGTCATTCGAGGAAAGATCGCGGATCCGGAGCGGGCCAAACAGCTTGAGTCGATGTTCCGGCAGGCGGACCTTGTGAAATTTGCCGGCGCAAGCAGTGACAAAGACAAACGGTTTCGGCACTTGATCGTATTCGCCGAAATTGTTGCTTCAATCGAGAAGAAACCCCCGCATAAGGTGGCGCATCGTTCTCAGCGGCCGCTTCGTAGAAATCTCGTCAGCCTGGCCGGTGAGGAAACAGATACGGAACAGGAGGACTCCCGGAGGCGACTGATTGTTTCCGCGACAGCAGGGGAGGGGTCCGATGTGGAGCGTTGAGCGTCCTGCTGTGCTTCTGGTGTTGCTTCTCGTTCCTTTTGCCGTGTACGCATGGCATTTCTGGAGCGGGCGGGGAGGTAAGATCCGCTTCCCCTTCCACGTCTACGGAAGCAGAGGATTTCGACCTGCACTTGGTGCATTGCACGTTGTGAGATCGATCGGAGCAATCCTGTTCTGGTTTGGACTTGTTCTTCTCATCGTGGCAGCAAGTGGCCCGATAGAGGTTCAAAACGAGCGGGTTTTTATAGGACGTGGCATTGATATCATGATCGTACTCGACGAGTCGCCGACCATGGCCGCAACGGATTTCGGTGCTCAGAGTCGTTTCGAGGGCGCTAAGCGAACGATCGTCTCGTTCGTGCAGGCCCGTCCAGGAGATGCCATAGGGCTCGTGAGTTTCTCACTGGATGCAGCTCTGAGAGTTCCACTGACAACCGATCATTCCATGCTCACAGAACGCCTGCAGGAGCTGCAGATCATGGATCTCGGCGACGGTACGGCGATAGGGGATGCGCTGGGGGTCGCTGCGCTTCACCTGCGTAACTCGGATGCACCTTCCCGGGTTATCGTGTTGTTGAGCGACGGAGTCAACAACGCCGGATTGATTGAACCGGAAGAGGCAGCGGACATAGCGCGGACGCTCGGGATAAGAGTCTATACGATCGGTGTTGGCACGCAGGCTGAAACGACCCTCGATTTTATCGATCCGGCTACCGGGAGACGGTACCAGGCTGTTATCGATCAGGGTTTTGATGAGGCATTGTTGCGGGATATTGCACGGAGAACCAGTGGTGTGTACTACCACGCGAGAAGTGAACGCGGGCTTGGCCAGATCCTGGAAACAATTAACAGTCTCGAGACGACAGATCGAAGGACCAGATTGTCTGTACGTATTCGACCGCTCGACCGGCAAATTCTGGTCCTTGCGGCATTAGTCCTTTTTGTGTCGTATCTCGTACGTAGTCTGATATTGCGGGAGGTCCTGTGACGTTCAACCATCCCGCAGTTATAGGCTTCACGGTGATTGTCGTTTGTCTGGTATTCCTTTTACAGGTCTTTGTGCTCATCAAAGCACGGTTTGATCTGCGAATGCTGCTTCATGAGCAGAATACGCGCGCGGTCGAACGCGTGCTGGTCTGGAAGTGGATGCTCGCAACCGTGTTTCTTCTGCTTTCAACCGCTTCGGTCGGAGTCGCACTTGCCGGTCCGGAGTTCGGACGAAGGGCGATCGAACGGAACCGAAGTGGACTCGACATCAGTGTCGTAATAGATGTAAGTCGAAGCATGTATGCATCGGACATCGAACCGAGCAGGCTGCTCGCAAGTCGCGACTTCGTCGCACGACTCCTTACGGATCTGCCGGATTCACGTTTCAGTCTGACTGTTTTTCGCGGTGCGGCAAGCCGACTCCTGCCGTTGACCCGGGATGATGTGGCAATGCAGTATGCGCTGCAGGCTTTGAGCCCCGACATGATTACTACTCCAGGTACCAACATTGCAGACGGTTTACGCGAGGGACGTGCAGCCATACCTTCCGGGAGTAATCGTTTCGCCGCGATTCTTTTACTCAGTGACGGTGAATCGTTAACGGGTGATGATCGTGCGGCTGCGCGTGTACTCGCGGACGCACGCATACCCGTTCTCGCCGTAGGTGTCGGGTCGATGGAAGGCAGTACGATTCGATTGCCCGACGGCGAGCTCATTCGGGATGTGTCGGGTAACACAGTCGAAAGCGTTCTCGACGAGAATAATCTGCGCCGGATGGCCGAACTCACACAGGGGGTATACGTGAGGATCGATGAGCCTGATGCCTACGACACCATCCGTCGCTACCTTTTGGCTCACAGGGAGGGGGACGTTGCGTTTGTCGAGGAAGCAGTAAGAAGGTCGTCCAGCTTTGCCGGTCTGTCGGTAGTGTTCTTGTTTATGTATCTCAGTGTAAGGGTGATCCGATGGCGAAATCTGTTCTGATATCGATCATTCTCCTGCTGTTCGGTGGATGCAGCTTTGCGGGCCGCCACTTCGCGGTCGCGTATGGAAACTTCGAGTTCTCCCAGGGACGCTTTTCCTCTGCGCTTGAACGGTATGAGTCTGCTCGTGAGTTTTCCCCGGATTCCGACTTCGAAAGTCTTCTCGATTTCAATCTCGGCAGTGTTCGGTATGCCATTGGTGATATCGAGTTCGCAGTCGAGTACTGGGCGGCTGCAGAAGATACTGAAGACGCGGATGTGCGTTTTCGCAGCGTGTACAATCTTGGCGTCCTGCTCTTTCAGCAGGGCAGTTATCGTCAGGCTTATGAGAACTTCCGTTCGGCCCTCCGTGTTCAACCAGGAAATATGGAAGCAAAACATAATCTCGAACTCTCGTTCAGCCGTTGGCAGGCGTCAGGACCTTCACAGGCGGAAAGCAGGACCGAACGGACCGATGATGTTCCTTCCACCGCGGAGTCGCTGCTCGAAGAAATCCAGCGACGCAATGCCGAGCGCTTTCGGGTTCGAGATGAAGTTCAGCCCCGGGGCGACGTAAATGACTGGTAACGACGACTTCGGACGCATTCTCGAGGAATGGGAACGGCGGCAGAATAAGCGAACTCGAACATCTGTTCGGAGTACACGGGACGCCTTTGAGAAAGCCATAGACCGATATCTGCCCGAACCGACGGATGCCAGACCTGACGATCCTGCACCCACGCAGGTCAGGACCGATTTCGCTTCGATGCCATCCCAGGCGAAAATCGACCTGCACGGACTGACCTCTGTGGAAGCCGAAAAGCTCGTACGGGACTTTTTACAGACCTCGGCTCAGCAGGGTCTGAAAAAAGTCACAATCGTTCATGGCAAGGGAAACCACAGCGACGAAGGTGTATCCCGTCTGCGTGCTGTGGTACTCAGGGAACTGGAAAAAAGTCCCCTGGCTGGAAAGACAATGCGCCCACCGAGGAAATTCGGTGGATCAGGTGCTGTCTGGGTACTGATTCGCGACTATCTCTCGCGGTAGATGATTCGCCCCCGCGTGAGGTCATAGGGAGACAGAGCGACCTTGACTTTGTCGCCAGGTACGATGCGTATATAGTGTTTTCGCATCTTACCGGAAAGATGTGTCAGAATCACATGGCCATTCTGCAGTTCTACCCGAAACATCGTGTTCGGAAGTGATTCTTTCACGATTCCTTCGACTTCTATCGCCTCTTCTTTCGCCACAGCATCTCCTTTTCAACGTTTATGTGTTGGTAGATGATTAAGCTATGGAGCTTTCGGCATCGTGTCAACCTACCTGACGGTCAGCGAGCGTGAACCCCGGAACCGGAGAACTTCAGAAACCCCGGGCTAAGTATATGGTGTGCAGCGGCTTAGGCCCGGTCCATCACCAGAGTGGTGGACAGTTGTTACAAAATATGTCATAACCCCACTTTACTTTATGCAGACCCGACCTTACACCATATCTGCATAGTCGACGAGGGAGAGGTTGCAATGGATCAGGAATTTGTACAGCGAATGAAGGAAAGACTGCTCCAGATGAAGACGGAGATTCTTGAGAATCTTGCCCAGGAAAGCGCCGAGTTCAAGGAAATCGTGGCAACCGGCGAACAGAAGGATATCGTCGATATTGCCAGTACAGACATAGACAAGAACGTGCTCAGTACACTCGGAAATCAGGAGATGAAGAGTCTGCGTCTGATCGAGAGTGCCTTGTCGCGCATCGAGAACGGTGTCTATGGAACCTGCCTGAAGACCGGTAAGCCCATCCCGAAAGAGCGCCTGGAAGCCATACCGTACGCATTGTACACGATCGACTACCAGAACGAACTTGAACGACGAAACCGATAGGAGCCAGGGCTGAACCGGACACGAAACTAAACATGAACGTACGTATATCCGATATTAATGGTATTGGAGTGGTATACGTATGTCTGTCAATGGCACGTGGACATCAATACAGGTCAGCCCGGCTACCGTCATCGGCGCGCGGTTTCATCCAGGTAAAGTGAGTCTCCCGGTATCGAACATGCATACCTATGCAAGCTTCGATCATGTGCGTGGCGTTCCGTCACCCGTAGAAGGTGGGGGCTACTCGATCAGTCGTCTCCAGATCATAAACAGTATACTCGAACGAATGACCGCCTCAGAAACTTTGCCCGAACCCGCATCGGTCGACGAAGCCTCGGAGCGACTTGCTTCAAGCCTGCAGAAGTCAGTATACGGATCAGCGTATGGAAACTACATCGCCGGAGAGTCTCTGAGCTTTAGCGCGTAAGCCGTGTCTGCGGTCAGATCATTAAATGATCAACGGAGAAATCATTACTGGATTTCTCCCTCTCGACGGTGGTGTCTGGTCCGTGCCCGGGAAACAGCCGTGTCTCGTCCGGTAGTATAAAAATTCTCTCACGTACACTCTGCTCTATCGTCAAATCATTTCCACCGGCAAAGTCGGTGCGCCCGATGGCCTTGAAGAACACCGTGTCGCCGGTCCACGCCATTGCAAGCGAGTCACTGTAGATCGTAACGCTGCCTTCCGTGTGGCCGGGGGTGTGAATCACGGTCAGATCCGTGTCCGGGATGACAAATCCGTCACGCATCGAGGTAACTTGACCCGGCCGAAGGTCAAAAAGCCGGTCGAAGGCGGAAAGACCTTCATCGCCGAAGGGTTCAAAGATACTGCGAGCACGATCTGCACTGTCGTTTTCGAGAAAGTGCATGTCTTTCTCGTGCAGATAGACAGGGATCTGCAGCGCGTCGGTGTCGTATTTCGCCCGTATTCCGTTGCAGGCTGAAAGATGGTCGATGTGACCATGGGTCAGCACGATGGCGACCGGACGAACATTCAATACCTCCAGTCTCGAAAGGATGGTTTCAGGCTCGGCTCCGGGGTCGATTACGAGACATTCCTTTTTTCCGGTGGTCACGATGTATGTGTTGGTATGAAAAGGTCCTACTATGATTCGCTCAATCATGCTATGCTCGTTTTTCACAATACTCGAGTACGCAGGCAACCGCAAGTCGAAATCATGTCCAGTTTTTATCTTGCTCTTCTTATAGCAATCGTTTTCTATGTAATTATACCCGGAGCGGGAGCGGTCTTCGTGCGGGCTAAATGGCGTCGCTTCAGGCGGGCACTGTATCATGCAGCATCACTGCCTCAGGCGTCGTACGGTGATATCAGGGCGATTCGTGATGGTGATCCGACCGCCCGCGAGCGGTGTTTCTTCGGAAAGCTTGAAGCGCTACACGGTGACAACAGGATATGGCTTCGTGACGGATCGTCGAGTGTGGAAGTTGATATGGCCGATGCCCAACTGGTTGTCCTCCCGCCGTACCAGGACCCGTATCGGTCATTGCCGCCGACAAACAGAGTCGATTTTCCGAATGAAACTCCACAGATGATCCCGTGGCGACGCGTCACAAGCCTCACGGAAGGCAGCGATGTTTTTGCCGCGGGGATGCTGACCCGGCAGGATGGAAATGCCGTGTACTCGCGGGTACACGACTCGGTTCCCCTCGTACTCCTCTTCGACGGCCCGGTTGAACACGTTCTCGAGCGTGCGGTCTGGACCGGCAGACAACGAAACGAGTACTGGAGCCTCGTGACACCAGTCGCGTTGCTGTCCGGTATGTTTGCACTATCCATCCTCTCAATGCAGGTCATGGCCGTGTCCTATGTTGATGCACTCTTGACGCTCGGGCTTGCGGGTATTCCCGTACTGCCGTTGTTACCACCAGCGGTCCCCGGCTACTTCCTGTACCGACGACTCTGGAGGCACGGTAGATCGTATCGTGCAGCCCGCGACGGTCTTCGCCTTTCTCGTGTGTTTCTCGCATCAACCGAGCACAACGAAGGCATTCGGCGCAATCAGCGGCGGGCAGTGTTATATGAGCTCGCAGCGGTGGCTGTTCTTTCGATAAGCGTTTTCGGGAATTATATCGTTGCGGTGCGCTTGCTGGCACTGCTTCTGTGAATGCTTGCGAACCTTGACACAGTAGCGGCCCTGCCACAAACTGTCGAAGGTTCAGGAGACATTGTTGCGTTCGGTGTATGTACTTATAGTTCACCCCGTTTTCCTCAGTGCATTTTTCAGCTGGCTTATAGCACAACTGATCAAGTCGGTGCTCAGTGCGGTTCGAAATCCTGCACGAGGTCCCGGTGAGGCAATCGTTACGATTTTCTGGCGTACCGGTGGAATGCCTTCCAGCCACAGTTCCATGGTAACGGCACTGGCGACATCGATCGGTTTTGCGGAGGGTATTGGAAGTTCGATTTTCATCCTGTCGTTGTGCTACGGAGCCGTAGTGATTCGGGATGCGCTCGGAGTCCGAAGAGCGGCCGGTCTGCAGGCTCAGGCGCTTAATCGGCTTGGACAACAGGTAGCGCACAGCAGCGAGATCACGTTCTCACCAGTTCGCGAGATCAACGGTCATACGTCGGCCGAAGTCAGCGTCGGAGTGCTCCTGGGTTTCTTTATTGCTGTCGCCTTCAGTATTCTTTGAGAAGCATGGAATAGTGAGTTCATCCGGCGGTTCGACCCGTGTTTCAGTTTATATGTTTTGCATGATGGTAGCTGCGCTGCAGATTGTCGGTTCGACCGACCTGCATTCAGACGGGGTGGATGTATCCGTGCATCACAACACGCTATCCACACGAGACACCGCCTCCATGTGGCGCGTATCCCGACCCGTTGTTGTTCGCAATGCAGCAGACTCCGAGCAGTTTACAGCAGAGCTTGAGGCGTATATCGGACGACCGGTAGTGTCAAGATTCACCTTCCCGTTGTACGTCTCCGCCTTCAACGGTGAACTGCATCAGGTGGCTTTGAGCGAAATCGGAGACAGGCTTCTCGCTGACGATCCACGACGAGATCCCTTCATGGATGCTGCCCGCCAGTTGTTCGAAGCGCAGTGGAACAATCAGGAGGCTCATCTCCTGTATGTTTTACCGGGTGACGAAGAACTTACGTCCGCTGAGATCGGCGCGGCGCTTGAATATGCCGCACACGAGACCGAGGGGGCCACTCACGACGACTTCCACATACTATCTGCGACGGAGTCCTCTACAGGTGGTCTGTTTCGCTTCGGACCGTTGCTGATTCTGCCGGTAATG
This sequence comes from Spirochaetaceae bacterium, assembly GCA_007128315.1. Lineage (GTDB taxonomy): Bacteria > Spirochaetota > Spirochaetia > DSM-27196 > SKKC01 > SKKC01. The sequence continues at coordinate 38,717 of SKXQ01000060.1, forward strand.
CTGTTTTTTGACCGTCGGGACAGAAGGGTGTTGCTGCGCATAACGGTTCCTGGTATCGCTACGGTTATCCCGTTTGTAACGCTCCTGCCTTTTATTCTGTTCTATCGCGTTGTCGAGCTGTTTGCGGTGTTGCTGTTCGTTCACGTGCTCAGGACGATTCGGACACAACACACGCATGCCCGGTCTGCTCTCTGTCGGATGTTTCCGGCAGCGGTCTCGGTGTTCTGGCTCATCACTGCCTCCGGCAGCGCATTCACGGTCTTCCAGTACGGACACGGTCTGGCTTTTTTCCTGACAGTCTCGGGCTCGGTTTTCAGCGCGTACGTGTTCTGGAAACACATGGTACGTCCTCAGGCGACCGATCACAGACTGTTTATCGCCGTACCCATGGTGCGGGAACGACCGTCAGTCAGCCCTCTGCTTTCGGCAATGTTTCTGCTCGTGCTCGGTGTTTCAGCAGGCGTTTTCACCGGCTCAGCGGAGGCTCCGGTGTTCCGTGTCCCGGTTCCGGTCCATGTAATGTCTGAAGGTGCGGTCGAAAATGACCTGTTCCTCAGAAGCATCGCGGAGTTCACGGTTCGCTCCGACGGCGAGCACTATCCTTCTCTCGGGTCCTACGTTGCCCACCGGCATTTCCAGACCTCGGTGGCGCACGCAAGAGATCTGAGTCAGCTGGAGTTTGGTATTCCGGAGCCGGGAAGTCGTATTGTACGACCGCGTTTTGAGCGAGTTCCCAACGGAGGGTTCCGGGGCTGGACCGAGGATGTGTTCGTGTTTGATGATCAGTGGTTCAGTGCCACATTTGATCCTTCTTCAAGCATTGCAGCACGGCTCTTCCTGTCGGAGCCTGGTCCCATGATTGTTGATCAGCGTCGCGTTCACCCCGGGGGCTTCGTGACAAGACCTCTTGAGCTACCAATCCTGCCTGCAGCCGGACTTGCTGTCCTGAGTCTCGTGTTCTTCGTAGGACGCTATCTCCACGTTCGGCGGCTCCCTGGCGTCGAAAAAGTACTCACCGTGGGAGCGTCGCCTCACTCCGGTCGAGCAGCGTAAACCAGCCTGCGCGCAGATATCCTGTATACAATTTTCGACATATGCGCTATCCTGTGGTTCTCATGGAGTCACGACAATACAGTATTGAGTTGTTTGCACACGTCTTCAGGGCACTTTCGGACGAAACCCGTCTTCGTATCGTCCGACTGCTGCTTCACGCCGATGCCGGTCTCTGTGTGTGTGAGCTGGTATCGGCTCTCGAGCTCCCTCAGTATCAGGTTTCCCGTCATCTGGGAGTCCTGAAAACTGCGGGGCTGGTACACGTAGAGCGCAAAGGTACCTGGTCATATTATCGAATGGCACACGACGAACTGATCGAACCGCTGATCGAAGGGCTTGCGAAATCTTTCGGGCCACTGACATCAGATTACACGGGGGATCTGCAGCGACTTGACAGAAGACTCTCTCTGCGCGCCGACGGATTATGTGTGGTTGGCTTCGTCGAGTCATCGGAGCTGCAGCAAACTCCGGTGTCTTCGAAGTGAGGTTAGATGGCATGCTCGACGAAGAAATTGTCGCAGATTCACCGAAGGATACAGACCAGTCCTTCATGACCAGCTCGGAGCACGAAGAACTCCGGCTCCTCAGGGAACGGTGTCGTGATCAGGCGGAAGAAATACGGCGTTTGACCGATCCGGGTTATCAGATTCTTGATGGCTTCGTTCGCCTTTGCCCGTATCTCGAGCAGGTTCTCGGACAGCGCTTCATTCTTGCGGTCAGTAAAGAATTTGACTACAGACATGATCCGGATCGTGAACTACTGGACCGTAATTCGAACGAGGCAAAAACGAACGATCCCTCGTATCGTGGATTCCGGGACGTGTTTCGAAGCGGTCACGGAATTCGGCTCGTCCACAGTCACATCTCGGCGAACCAGAGTGTATATCAGACGACACCGTCCGGCGAAAAGGTACCTATGCAGGAGTATCTCATGCCGCCTTCAATGAGAGCCGGAGGACTTGAAATCGCCTCGGATCACAGGACTGCGATGTATTCGGCTATAGATACAGGAGCGCCGGTCTCGGCGGCTGTTCCCGCGCAGGTACTTGGTGTTCCTCTGTACTCTCAGGCCTTTCCGGTCTTCGATGCTGAAGGGGTCCTGGTCGGTGGTGTCTCCTTCGCAGTTGATATTTCGGCCGTTCTCGATATGGCCGCGGAGCTGGCGAACATCGAAGGACGTGACGAGGATGCCCAGCTCGATACGCTCAGGAGTCTGCTCGACAGTGAACTCTCTCGAGTCAGCACCGCAGCACGCGACGCTCGCGAGCGATCGGATACATCACTGAAATGGGCGCAGGACATTAAAGAGCGGGGTGCAGTGGTACTGGATATCGCCGAGCAGTTGAACGTTCTGGCCATTAATACGGCGATAGAAGCGAGCAAGGTCGGCGCAAACGGGAAGGGTGTGAGCGTAATCGCATCGAAGATGAAAGAGCTTTCGATCCGTACATCTCAGTCGGTTAGAGAGATAGATCGACAGACTGTTTCGCTCAGCGCTGCGTCGGACGATACGCGAAAGAACAGCGAGCTGGTTTTCAGCGGTGCATCTGAACTGCTCAAGGAAATGTCAGTACTGTCCGAGGTGTCCGCGGAAATCGGCGAACAGAAGAAGCGTCTCATGCTTCTGGTCCACGGTTCGCTGTCGAGTATGTTTCACCGGCATGAAGACATCGACAGGATCCTGAAGCTTGTTGACCGCGAACAGACAGGTATGAGAGATAAAGCACGTTGAGTACAGATGAACTGGCGGAAATCCTTCATACGAACCCTGCAGTACTCGTGTACGCCACAACGACGGATTGTGGCGTGTGCACGTCGCTTCGACCGAAAATAGAGGCATTACAGCGGGACCATTTCCCGCGACTGCTGCTGCTTCCGATCCACCTCGATCAGAGTCCGGACGTTTCCTCAGATCTCATGATCAATGCGGTTCCGACGGTACTCTGTTTCTTCGACGGGAAAGAACATTTGCGCAAGGTACGAGTCTTTGGCATTGAAGAGCTGAGAGAGGCCATACAACGGCCATACGACCTTATGTTCTGACTACGTGAGTCCGAACGCTTCGATCAGGGATTCAATATGATGGTCGGGTATTGCGTTCACCTTTCCGAGGGTCATTGCGTCGAATATTGCCTCCGCACTGAACTCGGCAACCTCAAGACGGTCAAAGGCCTGAAGAAGTGAATCGCCGGTGACTATGACACCGTTGTTCTGTATCAGAAGGATGGGATTGTTCGCTGATAACAGCTGTGCTATGTGCTCCTGCTCGTGTATAGGAGCGTCGAACGCGACGGTTTTGAGGTCTCGGAGAAGTATGTACGCCTCGGGTATGATTCGCGAGTCAAAATGCGTTTCCGAAACGTTGAAGGCCATGAGAGTCGGTGGGTGTGCAATAATGATCGCCTCTATCGAGTCGTTTGAAGCATACACGTGTTGGTGCAGAAGCGCCGACCGTGAGGGGAGTTTCCCCGCCTCCCGGCAACCGGAGGACACAAGGACCAGATCCCGCGGTTCCAGATACATGCGATCGTAGCCATACGGTGTAATCAGAAACGTGGTCTCATTAATCCGTGCCGAGAAGGTGCCTTCGGTGCTGGTAAAGAGATGCTGGCGGCAGGTTCGGCGGATTATTTCGCATAACTGGGAGCGAAGCTCCCGCTCTCGCGACGAGTTCCAGTCGGGCGTAAACTCGGGAAGTTCGTTCTGTTTATGTTTCAGTTGCTCGTGCTCATGTGAGGTGATTTTGCGGCATGTCCCGAGTCGCGAACCTTTGATCTGTATTCGTGCCGCATAGTCCAGCGTTTCGAACTGCATGAATGCCCGATAAAGGTCGTCTGCTGCCGTGACCGTTCCATGATTTTCCAGCACGACAGTATTGAATCCCTTTACGAATGACTCTGCTATTCTGTCTCCAAGGGCCTGACTTCCGGGAAGTGCGTAGGGAACAAAATCGACCGGCCCGACCACAGTCGCTGCATTCGGCAACATATCCGTGTCGGGTACCATTCCGGCTACGGAGAAGGCGACGAGCGCCGGAGGGTGTGCGTGAAGCACTGCCCGCAGATCGGGGCGTGCACGGAAAAGTGCGCGATGGAAGGGGTATTCGGAGGAAGGCTTATGTGGACCGTTTATCGTACCGTCCGGATGAATCGCAACGATATCGTCAGGCGTCAGTCGACCTTTGTCGATCCCGCCTGGCGTGATCCAGATGACACCGTCTTCGTCGAGAACCGATATGTTGCCGCCGGAGGTTGTTGTCATTCGGTAGCTGTAAATCCGCTCCATGATCATGACGATTTGATCCCGGGGATGAAGAAGTCGGAATTTTGTGTCGTTGTACTGCGTATTCATGATCCCTGTATTCTACACGGTCGTGGTATACTCTGCACGTTGAAAACCTTGCGTGTGATGTCGGATGCAGCTCTTGTCCTTCTCGTGGTGGTGTCTGCGACGGCCTGTCGTTCTGTCCCTTCAGGGGACTTTCAGGAGAACGACCGGGCGCCGCAGCCGGTTGCGGACTCTGATACACCAGATCTATCTGCTGATATCGACGACGTGGTGGATGAGACCGCAGATCTCGTGCATTCGCACATGATTCGCATGACACAACGACAGCGGATCGCCCAGCGATTCATGACCTTTGTTCCCCGCGGCTTCGATCCTTCAGTAGCGCTTGGACCCCGTCATGGCGACGTCACGCCGACATTTATACGCCGCGTTGCGTCCGATACGCCGGCCGGATTCATCGTGTATCCGTGGAATTATGACTCGCGCGAGGAACTTATTGCGCTGACTGGCCATCTGCAATCGGTAGCGAACGTTCTCTCACCGGGCAACTCCTTTTTGATCTCCGCCGATCAGGAAGGAGGGCGGGTAGCCGCCTTCCGGTTCCCGGACATTGTTGGTGTTCCTTCAGCGGCGGACGTCGCGCGGCATGGAGATGCGGTCTTCGTTGAGCGTCTCGCCTATGTGCTTGGAGTGGAACTCAATGCGATGGGTGTAAACATGAATCTGGCACCGGTCCTTGATCTGACCCCGATACCGGATCGGTCGATCATCGGCGATCGGGCATGGGGCAATGACCCGGACGAAGCAGCGGCCTTTGCGGCTGCCTACGTGCGAGGAATGCACGAAGCCGGGGTCATTTCGACGGCAAAACATTTCCCGGGTCACGGCGTCACCCGTGTCGACAGTCATGGCAGACTCCCGATTGTCGAGTATCGCATGGAAGACCTGCTCGCCCGCGAAATTGTGCCGTTTCAGGCGGCGGTAGACGCCGGGGTCCCGGTGATCATGACTGCCCATATTCTGTTTCCGCTCATTGACGCGGATTATCCGGTCACGCTCTCACCCCGCTTCGTCCACGAGCTTCTCCGGGAAGAACTTGCATTTGACGGGGTAGTGATCAGCGACGGCCTGGAAATGGGAGCACTCCGTGGTGTGTATGACATCGATACGACGTTGCTGCAGGCCCTGCGTGCGGGGGTGGATCTTATCCTCCTGTATGACCGCTACAGCCTGACGGATATGGTCGACAGAGTCGAATCGTACGTAGAGGACGGGAGCATCAGCATGGCGGAGGTTGACCGTGGTGTCGAGCGGGTGCTGACGCTCAAGGCGCGACACGGACTCCTCGACTGAGGAGAAAAGGAGAGTTGTGTGGCAGGTATAGTCTTTCTCAAGACCTCCGACCGGCGGCGAGTTGTGGCGTTCTATCAGGATGCCCTTGGGATGAATCCGTGGCTTGAACAGCCTGACATCAGCATCCTGAGACACGGCAACCTGCTCGTTGGCTTTGTGCAGGCGGACAACTATCAGCATCAGGACGATGGAAGTCTGATCACCGTCTTCATGGACGACCGCGCCGACGTCGACCGGCTGTATGGCGTGCTTACAGAACGTGCCGAGGCTCCTCCACAGGACAACCTCCGCTATCAGATCTATAACTTCTACGCCCGTGATCCTGAAGGACGACGCTTCGAGGTGCAGACATTTCTGCACGACCTTCCCTCATGGGACGAGCCGACATAGCGTGGCTCAGGCCCGACAGATCCGATGGTGGAAGTCGTTCGTGCAGGTGTGTGATAGAGTTCGTAGCGAAATGAAGCAATTACCTGCGTGGATCACCAGCATTCTCCTGGCAGCGAGTGTCGCATCGTGTGCCGTTCTGCCGGCGTTCGATGGACACATTGCGTCTGAAGCCGTGGTCGGCGCGGAGGCAGGACCTGAGCAGGCGGTCGAAGCGCAGCCGTTGCCGGAGGGCGCACGAGCCGTGCACATGGTATCGGGGCACGCGTCGCTCGTCGTCGCGACAGGCTCAACCGGCGAAGTCTGGCGCTGGGGCGCACTGGACGCCGAGCTCGGAAGTCCCCCGTGGGTCGGCGCGGTTATGCACCGCGACCCTGTTGCAATCGTTACCAACCGGGCGTGGAGTATGGCGGCGGCAGGATCTGCACACCTGGTGCTTGTGTCCAGGCAGGGGGAACTCTTTACCTGGGGAAACAACGCTGCGAATGCCCTCGGGCTCGGGGAAGGGTTTTCACACGTCAGATTTTCTGTCGACGCGAACCGAATTGCCGGCAGTCACGACTGGGCAGCTGCGTACGCCTTCGGCGATCGATCCTATGCAATCACGAGCGACGGATACGTCTTCTCCTGGGGTAACCCCGCGTATGGAGCTCTCGGGATCGGAGAGCTCACACCCGAAAACCCCGCGCTGACCCTGTTCGAGTTCTGGGGGCCGACCGATCGGGTGGAGGAACTGGCCGTCGCCGTTCCTGAAAGAATAGCGAGCATCGCAGACATCGATAGTCTTGCGCCAGGAAGGGATTTTGTTATCGCCCGGGACAGAAGTGGACGTCTCTACGGCTGGGGACGTAATGAAACCGGATCACTTGGCCTCGGTGACCGCATGAACCGGTATGAACCGCATCGCATTTCGTTGACGGAGCCCGTTACAGAGATCGCGGCGGGCGAAGACACCGCGTTTGCGATCACCGAATCCGGTCTTCTGTACGGATGGGGCAGCATTCGCAGCCGAGCGGGCGCACAGTCGGTATCAGGCGTTCAGGACCTACCGGTTCTTCTGTTTCCTGAGTATCGCTGGCTCTCGGTCGCATCAGGGCACCATCGCGGGCGGTCGACTGTCGTGACACCCGTCAGTTACGGTGTGTCGCGGGCGGGGGATCTCTACTTCTGGGACGATGCTGCACGCGAGCCTGCAAGGGTCGCAGCGGACCCCGGCGGATGGGCGCGCGTGTTTGTGACCGAAATACAGATCATCGGTCTCAGGTCGAACGGCGCGGTGTATACCTGGCACCACGGAGATCCTGTTCCCTCTGAGTACCATTCGCTTCCCTGATCGCGATGATCAGATGATTCTCGTTCTGAACTCCTGCAGCAGACGCGTAAACGTATCCGGATCTTCAACCATGACGCTGTGTCCGACGTCCTCGAGAAACACGGCAGTTCCGTCCGGAAACGCGTTGGCGGTTTCCTGGGCCATGTCGTTCGTGATAATGATATCGCGTGCGCCGTGGACCACGAGCACGGGCCCGGTAAACGAGCTGGTTTCACCCTCGACCGAAAACGCATCAAGCGCACGCGCGTTGCCCTCGAATGCAATACCGTTCATTTTCATGCCCGCGTCGACGAGGCGGTCGAGAAATTCCGGTTCGTTCAGTGCCGGCATCGTTGCCGCGAGCCCCTGCAGAAGAACGTCACGGTTCGTTCGGAACAACGCGATCGCAGCGTAGTGCTCCTCGGGTGTGTGCAGTCCACCGGGCGCACAACTGTCGACGAGCATGAGCGAACCGACACACGCAGGGTGGTGCACGGCCAGGCTCATTGCGACACCTCCACCGAGGGAGTGACCGACCACCATCGGTTTATCGAGCCCGAGGGCCGAGCAGAAATCGGCCATGTACTCCGCATACAGATCAATATCAGCTGTGTCTATATGATCTGACTCACCGAAGTTCGGCATGTCCGGTGCGATCACCCGGCATCCTTCCTGAGACATGACCTTTTCGAACCACAGATTACACCCGGTGTTTCCGTGTATGTAGAGCACGTCCTGTGTTCCGGAGCCCTCTTCTAAATAAGAGATCGTTACTCCGCGGACTGATACGGTCTTTGATTCCATTCAGGGCCTCCTGTATGACTCCGGTAATCTATACGACGAGTCCGCCGTCACAGCGGATTACCTGACCGGTAATATACGAAGCGAGATCACTTGAGAGGAACAGCACCAGGTTCGCGATTTCCTGAGGCTCACCAAGGCGCTTGAGAGGAGTCTTTGCCTTGATGCCCTCTATGACCTTTTCAGGAACCGTTTCCAGCATAGGTGTATTTATAAATCCGGGTGCGACCGCGTTCGCACGAACTGCGGCTCCTTTACGGGCAAACTCTTTCGCCCAGGTTTTTGCCATAGCAATGACACCTGCTTTGGTTGCGGCGTAGTTGGTCTGACCCATGTTGCCGTCGAGTCCGACAACGGAGGAAATGTTCACGATTGAGCCCGTGCCGTGTTCCATCATTCTCGGGCCGATCTCACGGGTCATGAGAAATACGCCTTTGAGGTTAACGTCTATGACCGCCTGCCAGGCATCATCATCCATCTTATTGATGACGGCGTCCCTGGTTATGCCGGCATTGTTTACGAGGACATCGATGCGGCCGTGCGCGTGTATGATTTTCTCTACCACGGTCCGAATACTTTCGCTGTCGAGCACGTTCACAACCTCGCCGTGAACCGTATCCCCGGATAGTGCCGCGAGTGCTTCGTTGTTGATGTCCAGTGCGTAGACCGCCTCAGCACCATTTGCGGCAAAGGTTTCGACTATCGTTTTTCCGATTCCACGGCCACCACCGGTTACCACACATACTTTTCCGTTTACCATATCATGTCTCCTTTTTTGTACACCTGTTCAGGCTTATCGTGTGCTGTCTGTCCCGCGGGACAGTCGTTTTCTCTCCCACCAGTTCTTGAGTTGGAAAAAACCTCCGAGCAGTCCTGCCGGCATGAAGATGACGAGCAGAATATAGAGGGACCCGACAAAGAGCATCGGATATCTCAGAATATCCCAGCCCAGACTGCGATTGAGATCGAGTAGAAAATTCTGAATCCAGGTTACGAAGGCGCTTCCGAGGATGGATCCATACAGAGTCCCTGTGCCTCCGACCAGCGTAATAAGCAGCGCGTTCAGCGTATAGGTAATGCTGAGGTAGTCCGTGTTTGCAAAGCGTACAATTACGGCGAATACCAGGCCGGATAAACCCGCAGCGACCGACGACACGATAAGCGCAATGGTCTTGTACTTCTGCGTATCGTAACCGAGAAAGCGAGCTCGCTGCTCATTCTCACGTATTGCCTGAAGGACCCTTCCGGTCGGGCTGAGGACGAATGCGCGCAGGACAAAGGTCATGACAATGAGAAAGATAAACGCGAAGTAGTATGCACCGAGCCGGGTGGTAAACAATGGTTCGAGCGCAACCCGGGAGAATCTCAGGGGAAGGCCATCCTGGCCGCCGGTAACGGTTCTCCAGCGTTCGGCTATGTTTCGTACGATTTCTCCCAGGGCGAGCGTAACCATGGCGGCGGCGACAACGCCGCCAGTGCGGAGTACGATCTTACTCATTATGTAGCCACCGACGACCGAGGCAGCGAAGATCGATGCAGCCGCCATCATGAAAAACCACAGATCGTTCTGCATGTTGAGGAAAATGACGCCCATGTAGACGCCACTGCCGAAAAAGATCGCCTGACCCAGATTTATGAAGCCAGTGTATCCGCGAAGAATGTCATAGCTCATTCCGTAGACCGCGAGAATGAAGATGCGGCTCATCATGATGAGCTGTGTATTTCTCATGAACTGGGGAATCACGAGAAAGACGGTAATGAGAGCTGCCAGCGCAATGAGTTTTGGCAGGTCGGGTTTTCTGTCAAAGGAAAGAAGTACATTTGATCCCATAGAGCAGTTCTCCTCAGTCGGCCCGCGATACAGCCAGACCGAACAGTCCGTTCGGTCTGAACATGAGCACGAGCGCCATGATCAGGACGTTTGCGACGACCGAAAGTCCCGGAACCGTCATGGCTATCCCGACACCCATGAGTCCGAGGAAGATGCTTCCGAGAAACGAGCCCATGAAGCTTCCGAGTCCGCCGACAACTACAACGATGAACGCGAGAATCTGGTTGTTCATACCGGCAGTCGAGACAACATTCCCTACGAGTGGCATGTAGAGGGCGCCTCCAAGACCTGCCAGGGCTGCTCCGGCGGCGAACACGATCGTGAAGTAGCGTTTGATATTGATACCGATCGCCCTTACGTGGTCGGGGCTCTGAAGCCCCGCGCGTATGACCATGCCGATTCGGGACTTTGTCAGAATGCGGTGTATAATCACCGCGATCACCAGACCAACGAGAATAAGAAACACGTTATAGTGGACGATACGGGCCGTACCGACGACTGAAACACCGTTGAGAAAGGGGGGGCGGTCGATGGGGAAGGGGTTCGGTCCCCAGATGACACGGACGATATCGGTAAATACGACCTGAATGCCCAGGGTAATCAGAATCTGTGCCGGTACGCGGCCATACACACGGTTGATAAACAGCTTCTCGAATACGAGGCCCATGACAAACACGAAGCCCACGGCAACAAGCAGGGCTGCAATAAAGATTACGAGTTCAGCCAGAAATGGCAGGGTTTCACCCGGTGGAAGCTGCACGCCCTGAATGGTCAGGATGTTTCCAAATCGGGTCACGGGAACGGCGGTCTCAAACCACGCCATGACGACTCTGAGTCGGATCGCATAATACGACCAGACATACATGTAGCCACCCCACAGAAACAGCGTTCCGTGTGCGAAGTTAATAACTCCCATCATTCCAAGAATAATTGAGAGGCCGGACGCCATGAGGAAGATCAGAGCTCCCTGCGCCAGGCCGTTGACGACTAACGTTACGATTGTACCCACACTGTGCCTCCGTTGCAGGTCAGATGCCCAGGTGAACGGCCTGGAGTTCTTTGTTTTGAATGAGATCAGCCATAGTGCCGGACTCAACCGTCTTGCCTTCGTTGATAATGTAGAAACGCTGCCCGACGGCACATGCCATCGCGAAATTCTGTTCCACAAGCAGAACTGTCGTCGTTCTGCTGATCTCCTTGAGAGCACCTGCGAGCGTTTGGATGATCACTGGCGCGAGCCCTTTGCTCGGTTCATCGACGAGCAGGATGCGATTATCGTTTACGAGCGCTCGACCGACCGACAGCATCTGTCGCTGACCACCGCTTAAAGTTTTCGCGAAACGCTTGTACGCGAGTTTGAGGTCGGGAAAGAGATCCAGTACCCAGTCACAGCGCGCTTTTGTTTCGGCGTCTTCCTTCCACATCGCAATGCGCATGTTTTCCTCCACGGTCAGAAGATCGAAAATGCCGTAATCCTCCGGGACGTAGCCGATTCCTTTCCGCTGAATGACATGGGTTTCCTTGTCCACGAGTGTCTCACCGTCGAACTCGAGTATTCCCGAGCGGGTATGAACGAGGCCCATAATCGTCTTGAGGAAGGTAGTCTTTCCTGCGCCATTGCGACCGAGTATGACGACGGCTTCGCCTGGCGTTACTTCCAGACTTACGTCGTGGAGGATCGTGTAGGGACCGATGTACGAGACGATGTTCTCGGCCTTAAGCAGTGGTTGCATCTAAAACTCCTCCCCCGAGATACGCCTTGAGGACTTCCGGGTTCTGTGAAACCTCGGCTGGATTTCCGTCTGCCAGAACTTTGCCGTTCACGAGGATTACGAGCCGGTCGGAAAGCTGCTTCACGAGATCCATTTTATGTTCGATCAGAAGCACGGTGGTTCCTCGCTGATGGGTATCCCGCATGATGTCGATCATGACCGGGACCTGCTCGATAGCCATTCCGGCCGTCGGTTCGTCGAGCAGCAGGACCTCCGGCTCGAGTGCGAGAACCATCCCAAGCTCGAGTTTTCTCTGTTCGCCGTGGGTGAGGCTCGCTGCAAGTGCGTCCCGGCGGTGCGGGAGAAGTACGCGCTCGAGAATCTCGTCAGTCTTGTTGTTCACCGCATCATACCGCCGGTGACTTCGAAAGAGCCGGACGCCGACTTTGCTGTACGATTGCGCAGCGAGACGAATATTCTCGTGTACGGTAAGCATGGGAAACACGTTTGTCAGCTGAAACGAGCGACCCATGCCGGCCGCGATACGATCAATTGCCTTGTAGGATGTGATATCCGCGTCCTTGAAGAAGATCTTTCCTGTTGTCGGCTTCAGGAGACCGCTGATGAGATTAAAATAGGTGGTTTTACCCGCTCCATTCGGTCCTAATATGGTGGTAAACTTGCCTCTTTCGATCTCAAGGCTCACGTCATTGACGGCCTTGAGAGCACCAAAGCTTACCCCCAGGTTTTCGGTTCGTAAAATCATGTCCGACATGGCGTTAAGGATCCTTCCTGGTCCGTTTCTGTATATTATAAAGGCTGACGCACACCCGAAATCGGGTGTGCGTCAGGGTCATTCCGCGTTGATTTCCGTACGGGAGAATCAGCGGGGATGAGTCGTCTGAATCGGATCCGACACGTCGTCGCGAGGGATAACTCGAATCAGCTCAGGGACAATGTGGTCTACACCGTCCACGCGGGTGAACATGATTTCGAACAGGGACTGCTGTGCCTGATGGTCTTCGCTGCGGAAATAGCGCATGCCGGTCGGGGAGTCAAACTCCATTCCGCGCATCGTCTGAATCAGTGTTTCCGCATCGGCGCTTCCGTTCGTCTGCTCAAGGGCGGTCACGACTGCCAGGGCTGCTGCCATACCACCGGAAACGAAGATGTCGGGTGGTGTGTTGTGACGAGCCTGGTGCTGTTCGACAAGCCATTCATTGACCGGGTTTTGAGCGACGGTGTGGTAATACACCGTAAAGCCCGTGTTTCCTTCCATTTCCAGCATGGTGCGGAGCGCTGCGATTTCCGGAGCGCCGGTGGAGACACGGAAGTCTTCGAACAGGCCCTGTTCGGACATCTGCCGCCACGGGTTATTCGCACCGGCCCAGATCACGAACACATAGTCGGGGTTTGCGTTGCGAATACGGGTGATGAACGGGGTAAAGTCGGTCGCGTCGGGTGGTGCAAACTCTTCAAGGATTACCTGGCCACCGTCTGCCTCAAGAGCAGCGCGAAAGGGCTCAGCGTAGCCTCGGCCGAAAGCGCCTTCGGGTGCAAATACTGCGACACGGGCACCGGGAACCTCATTCACAATGATCGCTGCCATAGCGTTTGAGTCCTGAGCGGTGTTGCGGCCAGTTCGAAACACGAAGCGGTTTGAAAGCTCTCCGGTTAGAAAGTCGGCCGCTGCCGGTTCCATGACTAGAACGCGCTCGTACTCCTCAAAAAGCGGCAGAATTGCGAACGCGTCTGCGGAAGAAGTCGGTCCGACAACAATATCCACTCCGTCTTCGTCGAGCAGCTTGATAGCACGTTCGCGTGCAACTTCGGGTACGGTGGTCGTGTCTTCCCAGATGACTCTGATCGGGCGTCCTGCAACCTGCATTGTTCCGTTCGTGGCATACTCGAGGCCGAGCTCGAACCCACGCTGCATCTGCTGACCGTAATCCATTAACACACCACTGAGCGATGTGAGCCCGCCAATGAGGATCTCGTCCTCAACCGCAGCTTCTGTACGTCCACCAGCGAAGGCGGTGAATGGCAGAAGCATCATAATGGTGAGAAAGCCTGCAATTAGCATTGACTTCTTCATATATACCTCCTGAATTTCAGTCGGGATTGAGCCCCGATTGATTCCTGTTTAATGTGCTGCTCCCCAGCGCACGACTGTGGAAGCCCAGACAAATCCAAGACCGGCTCCGACAAGGACGGCTACGTCTCCGTCCTTGAGGCGGCCGCTCTGTAACCCCAGTTCCAGGGACAGAATCTGATCGTTCTGCCCGAGATGCCCGTACTGATCCAGATACGTTGTCTGATCACCCGACAGACCCAGTTCCGCAAGGATTGCGTCATGCGCGGATTTCTTGAAATGAAGAATCGCAAGATAGTCGATGTCTTCCTGTGTGTAACCGCTGTCGGTCAGGCTTTCGCGGACCACCGAAAAAAAATTCGGCAGGGTACGTTCACCGAGTTTTTTCTTGAAACTCTCAGAGTCTTTTACCTCAAAATGTGCGTGCCCGACGTCCTCTGCCTTCGGTGGCCAGGCCTCCGTACCGAGTACGGGAACGATGCAGTCCCGCGCAAACGACCCGTCACCCTTGAAGCTGCTCTCCAGAACGAGGTTGCTGTTCAGGTTTTTCCGAAGTACGACAGCGGCACCGCCGGCACCCAGGTCGAGCATGAAGCGGGTATCGGGCACTGAAAGATCAATGAGATCACCGTTGCGATACCCGCTGACGAGAAGCACGGTGTTCACTTTTGGTTTGGCGAGCATGATGGACTTCGCAGTGTCCATGGCCGCCATCATTGATCCGCACATGGCCTCCATGTCGAAGCTCCATGCGTTTACGGCGCCGATTTCTTCTGCAATAGCGAGCCCTGCGAGCCAGCAAGGGAAGTCCTTGTGCTGGGCACCGTTCCAGATCACCAGATCAATATCGCTCGGACTGACTCCGGCGGCCTCGATTGCTTTTAACGCGGCTTTTCTGCCCATGGCACTGGTCGTGTCTTCAGGTCCGGGTATCGGTTTCTGGTACACACCGAACTTTTCCTGAATGATGTGTTCGGGAATGTCGGTTTTCGCTGCAATTTCTGCCGCGGTCATGACGTGCTCCGGTATGTAGGTGCCCATCCCCATTATTCCAACGTTCATTACGTTCTATACTCCAACGGTACGGTGTAGAGTGAATGGTGAATCAACTCTCATTTATTACGCATTCTCATGCCGAAAATCGCTGCCGTCAAGCATAATATTATCCCTCGAAGGATATTTTTTTGACTTTACGCGCGTTAATGGCGTGGGATATACTCCAGCGATTGAATGAGTGAATCGTTTCTCACTCATTACGAGGTTATACGGTGGGACGTGAACAGCAACGACAGGTCACGAGGGAACGGCTACTCGCAGCCGCGATAGAGCTTTTCAGCCGAAACTGGATCAGTCAGGTGTCTGTAGCCGACATCTGCCGGACCGCCGGCATGTCGAATGGCGTGTATTACCGTTACTTTTCATCGCGTGAAGAGATATTTCTCGAAATACTGAACCGGTATCACGATATGTTAGTCGAAGCTCTCGATTCGGTCACCGGTGAAACCACCGAGGAGCGCCTCGCAGACCTGTGTCGTGTGGTGTTCCGGCTTTCGGAGGAACAGCGGGAAATTACTCAGATATTCCGGCAGGGCCAGTACCGGTATTACGACTACGAGGTAAAAATCAATCAGCTCTACGAGCAGCATCTGACCCGAACGCTCGGACGGGCACCGACGGCGGGTGAGTTGATATACGTAATGGCGGGTATACGCTTTTCTGCATTCAGACGTACCTACCACGATGTCGCAATTGAGCCCGAGCAGGTACTCGACGTGATTCTCCGGGGTGTCTTTCGACAGGATGATCCCGACTGGGACCGTGTGTTCGGTATTGATGTCCGTCCACTACCGCTCAAACTTCAGGAAACCACACCGGAAAAACTCGTCAGCAGCGGGAAGGATATTCTCGGTAAGACCGGCTTTCACGGAATGAATATATACCGGCTTACCAGCGCAATCGGACTCGGGGTCGGAACCTTCTACAACTATTTTGAAGGAAAAGAGCAGTTTACTGTCAGGATCATCGAGACGATCAGTCATCAGATCCGTCAGTTTATCAGCAGTAATCTCCGCTCGGATCTCAGTCGACTGGAGAAAGAACTCCAGGGAATGGTTCTGTTCGCCTTCTATATCAGCAATGTTGATCCGAGCTGCTACAACATAGTCCGCGAAGCCGAGTTCGTCACACCGGCAGCAGTCAGGCGCTACTACGATGACTTCGCGAAAGGTTATGCGAAGGCAGCGAACGGTCTTCGGATAGAGAGCCCCTGGTTCGCGGGCACCGTACTTATGGGACTGAGCCATTATTTCGGTCTTGCCGTGCTGCACGATCCAACGGGCTATCAGGAGGCGTCGCGCAAGACACTGAAGGACATCAGTGGTCTGTTGACGGGAGGATTGCAATAGTTCCGTCCGATCCAACGGCTGAGTGGTCGGCGGAACGCTTTGCTTGCAGCAGCCGTGGTGGTAGTGCTATTGTGGCGAAATCACGTTTCTCTTCCGGCTTTTCGGCTCCATGGCCAATGAAAACACGATCGCGGGTGTCTGCTGTTGAAATCGATATCGCTCATCTTCGGAACAACAAATAGTCTCCCGGTTGGTACCCCGCAGAAGGAGTTCGAGCGTGTGTACCAGCGCATTTACAAGCCTTTTCTCAGGGTCCTGTATAACCTGCCGAATGTTCCCCTGACGCTTCAGTACTCCGGCACCCTGCTAACCTGGCTTGACTCGAATCATTCAGAGTTCACTGACGTCCTCGGAGAAATGGTGCAGCGAAAGCAGCTCGAACTGCTCGGGGGAGGGTTCTGGGATCCGGTTTTCAGTCTCATACCGCGACAGGATTCACTCGGACAGATCGAAGGACTGACAACCTTTCTGCGTAAGCGATTCGGAAAACGACCACGTGGTGCATGGATAACCGAACACGTATGGGAACCATTTCTCGCGTCTACCCTGAAGAACAGTGGTATTGAACACATTTTTCTCGATGATCATCATTTCCGGGTAGCGGGTCTTTACTCGGAAGAACTTGTCAAACCGTGTCTGACCGAGGATCAGGGAAAAATCGTTGTCGTGTTTCCTGTTCGTCGCGAGCTCGAAGAGCATATCGGGGTAACCCCTCCCGAACAGGTTCTCGAATCTATCCGGAACCTTGCCACCGACGACGGCGATGGAGTCGTTTCCATGATGTATGACGGGAGGCGCTACGCGAACGTAAGCGAAAACTCGCATCCGGATTACGATGATCGCTGGCTCGAGCGTTTCCTGACCCTGGCTCAGAAGGAGTCGGAATGGTTGACGCTGACATCACCGTCTCAGTATCTCCGGACACGACAGCCGAGGAAGCGCGCATACTTTCCTGCCACGAGCCACGATGACATGATGCTCTGGACACTCAACCCCCGGCGTCAGCGGACGCTGTTACACGTTCGTTCGGTGTTGAACGGAAGCGACGAAGACGACGGCTATCTGGCTGGAGGTTTTTTTCGTGATTTTCTGACCCGGTATCCCGAGAGTAATATGCTGTACGCGAAAATGCAGTATGCACACGTGCTTGTGAACCAGATACGTGGCGACAAGTATCGCAAGCAGGCTGCTCGAGAGGAACTCTGGAAAGGTCAGTCCCACACCGCGTACTGGCACGGTGCGGCAGGGGGCATCTACCATAACCACCTGAGAAAGGCCGTGTATCGCTCACTGATCGAAGCGGAAAAGGTGACCCGGGAAAAAGGCATTTTCATTCCCTCCATCGTATCTGTTGACTACGATATGGACGGGCTTGATGAGTATCTCTACCAGGGCCAGGAGATGAACGCATACGTGCATCGTGAGGGAGGGCGTCTCGTTGAACTGGACTATCTGCCCGAGCCGTGGAATTACATGGACGTGATGTCGCGACACATGGAGCGGTATCACGAGGAACTCGGTGACGACACGGTGTTTGACCGGTATACCCGCAGGTCGTTTATCGACCACTTTTTTACGCCCGGTACAACAATCAGACAGTTTGACTCGATGCAGTACGTGGAACGAGCGGAGGTGTACAACTGTCTGTTCTCGATTGAGGAGTACAACCGCACAGGAAATCATCTGACACTTGTATGCAACTTTGAAATCGAGACCGATGCAGGACCACAGGCTATGCGACTGTGCAAGCGATATCACTTCGAAGGCAGTACCGTCAGCGTGGAAGTAACGCTCGAGAACCGTTCCAGTTCTGTACTTCGCGGTACGTATGGATGCGAACTGAATCTTGGTTTCGTTTCGGATCAGGTCGACGCGCTCAGGGTGCACGTGTTTTCTGAAGCCGATCCGGCTCTCGCACGAAAGGCTCTTCTGCGGAGGACTCGCACACAGCAGGACCCTGACACTCCCCACACCGAAATCGGTCCTGCGCGCCAGGCACTGTCGGCGGTCGGCACCGTTATTTATGAGGACCTGATCAACAGGCTCGATCTGGCGGTATCGTTTCGAGATCCCGTCGAGGTCTGGAGCACGCCGGTTATTACGCATTCGATGCACGAGAATCATCTCGATAACATTTACCAGGGCTCAAGTCTGATCCCGGTCTGGGAGTTTGAGATCGACCCGGGGGCATCGGCCGTATACGCGGTCAGTGTAAAGATCAGTAACTCCTGACGAGAGTTATTATCGAGTATTGGTTTGTGCCTGTTGGGACAACCGTCGCGCATCGAGCGTTGCCCGAATCCAGATGCGGTTCTGTGGAATCAGGTTGTCCTCCGCGAGGAGGAACTGATACAGGGCTTCGCGGTAATTACCGAGCTCGTACTCACTTCTCCCCAGGTAAAATCGAGCCGCAGAGATGCTTTCCGGATCGGTGTTCGAGGCGATAAGGTGACGCAGATTGCTGTTGGCCTGCATATTACCGCCTTCGTGTATCCAGAGCGATAGGATCTGCCGGAGGTAACTGTCGTGCAGTTCTTCGATTTCTCCGGCGTCCGGGCGTGCGTCCAGGATTGGTGCAGACCGTCCGGCATTCGACTCGATTCTGGATAGTGTTCGCGTGATCGCGCGTTGCGTCTGTTCATCGAGGACAGCCCGTTGTGCCCGCTCGAGAGCCGGTGGCGAAAGCCGGACGCCCGAGAGGAGGGTGTTTTCTATGCGTACATCCGGCAAGGTCTGCCGGCGAGCGTCCGGAGTACCAGGGCCGGTCAGATCCACGATGCGCGGTGTGCGTGTGCCCGCGATCTGCACTGCGGTACGACTCGTGTTTACACCCGGCCGCAACGCGGGTATCTCTCCCCTATCGAACACCTCGGAATCGATTGCCGTATAGTAGACGCTGATTCCCGGAACGAGATCGTCGGTCACCTGCAGATTCGCGCCCTCGACGACTCCAGCGACGTGATACGAGTGCCTGTGAACGGGCCCGGAAACCGGTGGAGCGAGCGTGCGGATGACGGCGACGCGCATGTCTTCGCGGCTCGTTCGTACGTTGATTCGCGCCTGACCGGCCTGTGTGATCGTCCTCAGCGCAAGGATCTCACCAGCCGGAGGCGGAGGAAGCGGATCGTCAAGACTGACTCGTATCGCACGTTGCGTAGCGTTTCGACCGGGAATGATGTCGGTGCTCGGTTCGCGGGTTTCTCGTTCGGTGACGACCGCGAAATGATATTCACCGGCCTGTGATATCTGTTCGGTGTACCGTTCGCTCCCGGCAGGGAGGACTGCAATGAGCAGTGCTTCTGAGACGGTTTCAGTGTCTATCGGTTCGTTATGCATGAAGAGAAAGAAACGTCGGTCATATCCATCGGGAACCTGCCAGCTGATGCGTACCTCGCTGGCTCTGACTCCGATTGCGAGCCGTTCCGGTATGGAAGAGGGTTCTTCAGCCTGTCCTGGAACGATGGTGATCAGAAACAGAGACAACACGATGACGATGCGCACTGACACACTCCTTTTATTGTAGATCGGCGAAAACTGTCGATTCCTGCAGTGGCCCTCCGGGCCACTCTTCGATATCATACAGGGTAGCACTATTACGAACAGGAGCGAATTCTATGTTTGAAGAACTGAAAGACCAGGCGGTACGTCTGAACGAACAAATTCTGGCAACCTGGAGGTCACTTTGACCCCGATAGCATAAGGGCACGAATTCAGGAGCTTGAAGAGAAAAGCGCGGTTCCGGATCTCTGGAACGATCGGGATCGAGCCGAGCAGGTTATGTCTGATCTGAAACGCCTGCAGAACCGTCTGCTTCCCTGGCAGGAGATGAAGACTGAAAGCGAGGAACTTCTTGAGCTGCTCGAACTCGCGCAGGATGAAGCGGATCAGGACACTGCAGACGAGGTGCGGGCACAGCTCTCGGGCATGCAGAAGCGTTACGAAAAGCTCCGACTGCTCGAGCTCCTCAGCGACGAAGCCGACACGAATCCTGCCTATCTCACAATACATTCAGGTGCCGGTGGTACGGAAGCCTGTGACTGGGCATCGATGCTTCTGCGCATGTATTCCCGCTGGCTCGATTCACACGGCTACACGTATCAGACGATAGAGTTTCTCGAGGCTGAAGGCGGGATCAAGTCGGTCACCCTCGAAGTGAACGGTGACTACGCATACGGGTATCTGAAAGCCGAAACCGGCGTTCATCGTCTCGTGCGTATCTCTCCCTTCGACTCGAGCGGGCGCAGACATACCTCGTTTGCGTCAGTGTACGTGAGTCCCGTCATCGAAGACACCATAGAGGTGGACATCAAACCCGACGAACTCAGGGTCGACACGTATCGTGCTCAGGGCGCGGGTGGCCAGCACGTGAACAAGACCGACAGCGCGGTGCGCATGACTCATATCCCCACCGGTATCGTTGTTCAGTGTCAGAGCGAGCGCAGTCAGCACAAGAACCGCGCCACGGCAATGAAGGTCCTCAGGAGTCGTCTGTACGAGTATTACCGTCTCGAGCGGGAAGCCGAGCAGGACGCGAAGGCAGTAGAGAAAAAAAATATATCCTGGGGTAACCAGATTCGCAGCTACGTCTTCCAGCCTTACACCATGGTTAAAGATCACAGGACAAAAGCCGAGACCTCGAACGTGGACGCGGTTATGGACGGTGATATTGACGGCTTCATCGAAGCCTGGTTGCGTGAGACCTGGGAGCCAGCTACGGTTGGGTAGGCATGAAATACACGGGCGTCACGGGATCAGACAAACAGCCCATACGAGTTCTCGTCGTTGACGACCTCGCGTTCATGCGTGAGGCGATTCGAGATGCGCTTTCGGACACCGAGATACGTATAATTGGCGAAGCCCAGAACGGACGCGATGCACTGACCATGTATCAGACGGCGAAACCGGATGTCGTTCTGCTCGATATAGCAATGCCGTACATGGACGGAATTACGGCTCTGGGGAAACTCATGCGCATCGACCCGGCAGCGCGGGTGGTAATGTGCAGCGCCATGGACGAACAGCGCTTGATCATCCGTGCGATACAGCTTGGTGCCCGTGATTTCGTAGTGAAACCGTTCCGGCCGGAACGGATCGTGAGCGCCGTGCGCAAAGCCGGTGGCCGTCGGGAGCGGATATGAGCCAACGACGGAACGCATCGACGCTCATTGCCATTTTACTTGGAACCGCTCTTCCCGGCACCATCTGCGGTGTGTTTGCTGGCGACGTTCTCCCTGTCGACACGCGGGACAGTCTGAGCCTGTCGTTTGGTGCACTTTCCGTCGAAGGGGTGCCGGCGGAGTATCAGTATCTCTCGCTGAGTATACCCGGGCTTTTACGGGAAACGCTTTCACGCGTAGAAACACGGATTCAGGATGCGGACGAGCATGCCGCTTACGCGGCGACCTTGCGTGCGAGTGCTCTCGAAGACGTTGACAGACAGATACGCTCGACGGTCGCGTCACGGGATGCCCTGCTGTTTGATCGCTCGGTTCAGACCTCAGCTCGTCGGGACCGGTTTTCCGCCGAGCTCGCGGATCTTCGCGAGCTTCGTACGTCCCTGTTAGATTCCCGGACTGAAGATTTCGTCGTACAGTCCGAACTTCCTGTCCGACACGTGGACGCTGATGAGTCGCTGCGGGGCTTTCCCTCGCCCGGCGAGACACCCGGTTCCGATCTGCTGGTTTCGGGCGCGCTCGCGTACGAGGATGAGTATCTTCTGATCACGCTGGGTCTGTACCGCACGCTGACGGAGGATGTGCGCACGATTGGCCCGGTACTCGTCCGTCCCGAAGACGTGAACGACGAAATCGGGGCGCTTTCCGATCGGATAGCCCGGCTGCTCCTCGGGCGAGACTTCGCGTCGCTTATCATCGATCCCGGTCGCCCGGAGGCGGCAATATACGTCGACGGCCGCCTGGAAGGGTTCGGACGGCTTGTCATTCCTTACACACAGACCGGCACCAGGGAGGTGCGGATTTCCGCTTCAGGTTTCCGGGGATTTCGCACGGATGTTGATCTCGCCTCCGGCGAACAACGGGAACTGTCGGTGGATCTTGCTCCACATCCCCGCACGGCCGTTCAGGTCGTCACCGAGCCGGCGGGAGCGCAGCTTTTCGTCGGGGCGGAGTTTGTCGGGAACACCCCCGTCTCCCTCGACCGGCCTGTCGGACCGAGAACCGCCGAGCTCCGGCACGAGGGGTATCTGTCACGGCGCTTCGTTCTGGATACCGAGGGCGACGCGAACCTTGCATTTACGCTGGCAGCCGCTGAGCGCGACCCTCGTCAGGAGCTGATCGACAGCCGGGAGGGATTCTACCGTTCACTCGGGCTGTTTGCGGTGAGCGTTCCGGTGCCGCTGATGCTCGGCGGCATCTTTCAGAGCGAGGTCTCCTACGTCGCGGGCAACGTCGCCATACCTGATTCCGAGAGGCAGGAACGCGGAGCGTACCTGGCCTCGATACAGACGGCTCAGGCTGTAGGGGTCGCCTTGAGCGCGAGCCTTCTGGTACACTCCTTGTGGCGACTGTCACGCTATATTCAGGCGGGCAGATATTATCATTCCGACTGACAACAGGCTCTTGAACCATGAAAAAAACCGGTCTTGGTGTAAAAATTCGGGCTCTTTTCACAGGCTCCAGAATCGATGA
>SKXQ01000095.1 GCA_007128315.1 Spirochaetaceae bacterium
GGGTATTGTTGTCGAACAGGTCATTCGACGGAAGGTTAATCGCACCCGGTATGTGCGCATCCTCGAAATCGGGCTCTCCCCGGGCGTCAATAACGACGCACCTCTGCTCGTTCTGAAGCGTGCGCAGCGTATCGCAGGTGATAAGCAGTTCTGTGTTCTCGCTCATGGGTTCAATTATTTCATATCTGTGGGTCAAGGGCCAGCAGAGGCGAGTTTAACGAAACTTGACGAGTCCGGGGTGTGTTCTCTTACTATGAGAGTGAGGAGAGTATCATGAAAAAAAACATAGCTGGAATTCTTGGATCAGATGCAGAAAGCCTTCTGAACCATACCCCGAAGATACCGAAAGAACATCTGCACCTTCCAGGACCGGATTTTATTGATCGTGTCATGGCAGACAGTGATCGGAGTCCTGCTGTCCTTCGGAACATGCAGTCGCTGTTCAGCCATGGACGGCTTGCAAACAGCGGATACCTGAGTATTCTTCCTGTTGACCAGGGCATTGAGCACTCCGCAGGAGCAAGCTTCGCAAAAAATCCCATCTACTTCGATCCGGAAAACATCGTGAAACTGGCCATGGAAGGAGGTTGTAACGCTGTTTCGTCAACCATTGGCGTTCACGCATCCATAGCCCGAAAATACGCCCACCGGATTCCGTTTCTGGTCAAACTGAACCACAACGAGCTCATGACCTACCCGAATACATTCGATCAGATCAGGTTCGGCTCGGTGCAACAGGCATTTGATATGGGGGCGACGGCAATCGGAGCGACCATCTATTTCGGAAGTGAGGAAAGCAATCGACAAATCGTCGAGGTCGCTGAGATGTTCGAGTATGCTCACGAACTGGGAATGCCAACGGTGCTGTGGTGCTATACCCGGAACGGCGCATTCAAGGGGGACAAGGACCACCATACGGCAGCTGATCTGACCGGACAGGCAAACCATCTCGGGGTTACTATTAAAGCAGATATCATCAAGCAGAAACTGCCCACACACAACGGCGGATACAAGGCACTGAACATGGGGGATTCAAGTTACGGGAAGTTTGATGAGCGAATGTATTCGGACCTTGCCACAGACCATCCGATCGATCTGTGCCGCTACCAGATCATGAACAACTACATGGGGCGTGCCGGTCTGATTAACTCCGGTGGTGCAAGCTCGGGGGCAAGCGACCTGGCCGATGCGGTGCGTACTGCGGTCATTAACAAACGTGCAGGAGGCACCGGGCTTATATCAGGCAGGAAGGCGTTCCAGCGGCCGATGCAGGAAGGAGTGGAACTCCTGAACGCGATACAGGACGTGTATCTGGACACCACGGTCACCGTGGCTTAGTGCGCGCCTCGCGGTATCTGCATGTCGGCGGTGTACAGTGGCGGGGTGGACCGGATATGCTGTGAGGTACCATGAATACAGGAACGCGAAGCGTGTCAGAGTTTATCTCTCGCCTCAGTGATCGGCTTCGAGTACTGTTCGAGCACAGGGAGACCTCGTCTCACGCTGCACAGCACGGACTCGATCGGACGTTCACCAACCGGGTGCTCGAGTCACAGCCTCTGTCCGTTTTTATTCCGGAGCGCTTTGGTGGTCGGGGGCAGCACGTGCAGGAGTGTCTTTCCATGCTTGAGGCCTGCTCCTACGAGTCCTTGCCCCTTTCGCTTGTCATGGGTATAAACGGCGCACTTTTTCTCCAGCCACTCTCGAAATACGGACTGGAATCAGTGCAGGCGGAGGTCTTTCCGCGCTTTCTTCATGAAAACGCCCTCGGTGGTCTCATGATCACCGAACCGGGTTTCGGATCTGATGCGTTGCAGATGCAGACCAGTGCCGAGAAGACAGCCGCAGGCTACCATATCCGTGGTACGAAGCACTGGGGCGGGTTAACCGGGCACGCCGATTACTGGCTGTTGACCGCGCGAGGCATGACACCGAAAGGTGACCTTGAACGAAACATCAGTTTTTTCGCCTGGGATCGGTCGTTCGGTGGAATCGACGTAGAGGAGTACTATGACAGCCTGGGCCTTCACATGATTCCGTACGGGCTCAACCGCATTGATGCGCTGTTGCCCGAGGAACGCAAACTTGAACCAGCGACTACCGGTGTGCGGATGCTTCTGGACCTTCTGCATCGAAGCCGCCTGCAGTTCCCCGGTATGGCCATGGGGTATCTCCGGCGATTGCTCGACGAGGCGGTTGCTCACTGCAAGGACCGCACGGTCGGAGGTCGACCGCTTTTTTCCTACGATCAGGTACAGCAACGGCTTGCCCGCATGCAGGCCGCTTTCACGGCGTGTTCGGGCATGTGTGCGTTTTCGTCCCACGCCGCGGCAGTCGACAACGACTGTTCGGGCGATGCCTTGCCGGCCAACGCGATCAAGACGGTCGTCACCGACATGATGCAGTCAGCAGCACAGTCTCTGTTACAGCTCGTCGGGGCGAAAGGATACCGCCTTGATCACATAGCCGGAAGTTCCGTTATCGACAGCCGCCCTTTTCAGATATTCGAGGGCTCTAATGATATTCTGTATCAGCAGATCTCCGAGGCGGTCCTGAAAGGAATGGGGCGTGTGCGGGAGACGAATCTCTATCGCTATCTCGCAGATCTGAAGCTCACTTCCCGCGTTGCTGATTATCTGAAGACTCCGTTATCTTTCACGCTTGAAACCGACCTTCCGCAGCGCAAGACAGTCGAACTGGGGAAGGCCCTCGGGCGTATCGTATCTATGGACATGGTATTGCAGCTCGGTGATCAGGGTTTCCGGAAGGAACTGATCGATAACTGCATTGCCGTCATGAAGAGCGACGTCGAAGCTATTCTGCATCGCTTTGCTTCGATGACTGACACACAGGTCGTTGAAGATTATCGCGAAGGTGCGGTCTGGCAGGACACCCTGCAGACATAATTCCACAGGGCGCTCTCGTTGCCGGCCTCATTCCCCGGCGAGGCGGAGTATCATGCCGTTTTCTCCTGCTGCATACAGATTGCCGTCAGGGCCCGTGTACACAACTCTTGCTCCGCTCGGTATCTCGCTTTCGCTCCAGGACTGACCATCGCCCGACGTCCACAGCCGCCCTTCCCGCCCGGCGAAAAACGTACCATCGGCGTAGTGCAGCCAGTCCACCCCGTCCCACAATTCGTTGTCTATGCGACTCGTGCTCCAGTTTGACCCGTCCGTACTGCTGAGAACGACATCGTTTCTGTCCCGGGATGCTGACGGAAGTGCAACGATCCGGTCACGGCCCTGTACAAAGAGGTCGATCTGCATGTCGAAGTCTTCGACCACAGTCCACTCCGTACCCGATGTGCTTGTCATGATTGTACCGTCATCCGCTACAGACAGAAATCGGCCGCCGGTATGGAACAGGCGACCCGGACCAATATCTGCGATATTCTGAGTTGCGTACGGACCGTGTATGCCATCAGGAAAGCGAAAGACACTGGTGTTAGGATTCGAACGAACGTGATCCGGGTCGTCGGGACCTTGAGTCAGGAATCTGAACAGGGCAACTGTCTCGTTTCCGGAGTCCGCGACACCGCGTACAAAATAGAAGTAGTACGAGTGAAAGCTGCGGCGTTCCCAGTGGTGTCCGTTTTCGCTGGTCTTGATCCAGGCGAATGGTTCCATCCCGGGCGTCTGGGCGCTGAGAATGAATTCACTCCCGGTCCATATGAGCTCACTCACGTACCCGATCATGGGGTCTGCCCCCCAGATCTCTACGTCCTGAAAAGTCGACTCCTGCCAGGTAACGCCGTCATCGCTGTAGAACACACCCGCTGAGCCGGCTGCAACGTATTGTCCCTGTCCGTTCTCTGATACATGACTGACGCTTCCGCCGTTGAAGGCCGGATCAGGTCGGAACACAATTGAGTCGCCGGTGCCCGACAAAGTAAGGAGTTGATTTCGTGAATCCAGTGCGAGGACGTTCCCCGCGTGCTCGATCATACGGGTTATCTCGCCCCAGTCAGCGATATCTCCGTGATACGCGAAGGTGCCGTCGTCCGCTAAAGACACGACCGTGTGCATGCTGCCTTCGATGCCTCGTGGCGGAAGGCGTTGTGCGATCAGGTAACCTCCGTCGACACGTAAGGGCTCGCTAAACCGGGTTGACTCGATCTGGTGTTGTGTCTCCCAGTGAAGCCCGTCATCCGACGTCGCGATCCAGGAGTAGAAACCGTCCGAGTCAGAAGACTGATCGGGACCGTGTGTCACTGCAATAGCCGAACCGTCGGATGCTGCGGCGAAGCGCCATATGTTTCCACCGCTCGGCTCAGGGAGCGTCGTAATGTCGTTCCACGACTGACCGCCATCGTCGGAGACACTTGGACTCGCCAGCGAAATAGTCAGAATGACACGGTCGGTACCTATGACGGTAATATCCTGCAGGGACCGCCTTGCGCTGAAGTGGGTATACTCCCATTCGGTTCCGTCCTCGCTGCTGAACTGTTCTTCCCAGTCGCTTCTGAAGCTGGTGCTTCCGGTGCTTCCGACGACGAGAAACCGTGCACCCGTCCAGACGATGCGGGCACGACCCAGTGTGTTCTCGAATCCAACCGACTCCGCCGACGATCCGTGAAACCATCGCTGTCCATCATTGCTGAAGATAAAAAGATTGTCGGTGTCGCTGGTCACCGCCACGTATACGCCGTTCCCGTAGGCGACATCGAGTATGCTGTCAACCTCGAGCGTTGCGTGCGTCCAGGTTATCCCGTCTATACTGTGGAGGATGGTGCCCGCCGTTCCGACTGCGACCGCACCGGCGGATCCCGAACTGATTCCCTGTATGCGGTTCGAAGGTATCGTCGGTGTCACCCATTCCCAGGACGACTCACGAGCACCAACCTGCTGAGGCGCTGGCTCGTCGGTTTGCCGTACCGGCGCCTGTTCGGACGTCGGAGTTGAGTCATTATCCTCAAGGGCTTCGATAACTTCGAGAAACGCGTCGAGCGAAGCACACGAGCCGGAAAAGAGCACCGTAAGAAGCACGACAGCCGCGGTGCGTGTAACATGACTGAACAACGATCGGTACATAGGAGCCTCCGGGAAAGGAAGCTACCACGAATAATTTCGCAATACAATATTTCTTATACGAAAGTTCCGTAACTATAACCAGTTCTTTGCGACCTCAGCACCAATGTCGAGACCTCGTTCGTAGTCGCGATTCAGAGCATCGATATTCCGGGTTGTTCGTGACGATTCAAACGATTCCGGAGGGGTTACTTCGACGATCTGTACGCCGTCGTTCTCGCGATCGGGTGACCGCATGTACGCGAGCGTTTCATTGTAGCGCTCCGCGCGTTCGGCAAGACGCCGCTGCAGGGCCGGGTGCCGGCGCAGCGAGAAACGCATGAGGCGATGTTTTTTTCCGGTATCCATGGAGTAGCTCATCGGACGTGAGCGGATGACAATGACGGTGCGCGCACCGCGACGAAGCGCTTCGCGCACCGGGATGGGTTCGGCAAGGCCCCCGTCGACGTAGGTATCCGAGTCTCCGCCGACCGTCACCTCCGCGCCTTCAATTCTGACGCCGGGCAGCGCGACGGCCGAGCGGTACACCAGCGGCATTGCGCTCGACGCCTTGAGGATCTGCGCCAGGTTGTCTCCTTCGGGACGGGCATACAAGACCTTTCCATCCCGGACGCGTGTTACCCCGACGCAGTATTCCTGCGGCGCTGCGTCAACGTGTGCCGTATCGAGCGGAAGTTCTCGTATCGTGATCTCCCAGAGCCAGTCGAGATCCATGAGGTGCCCTCCACGAAGGAAGCGCATCGTGCTGATAAACTCCGGTCGTCGTGAATAGTCGGTGTAGATCGTGTAGTTCCTGCCGCGCATGCCGGCAAGATAGGCGGCGAGATTATTCGCCCCTGCCGACACGCCTATACACAGGTCGAAGGGGCAGAAATCGTTGTCGAGAAAGGAGTCGAGCACGCCCGCGGCAAAAATACCACGCATGGCCCCGCCTTCGACGACCAGTGCCGTGTTGACGCTCACACGATAACAGGGCCGGCGTGTCGAGATCGCAGCGCATATGCAAGTACGTATCCGATGACGACAAGACCTGCCGCAACCCAAGCGGCGCCGTCGATAAGGCTGTTACCCGAATCCGCGACCGCGATGCCGATCAGTGCCCAGACGACGACGAGGGCATGGGGCAGATTGGCAGTGCGAAAGCTGAAAAACCATGATATAAGAACGATCGCGCCGTACAGGATGAGAGCCCAGGTTTCGGCAGAAAACGGAGCCCCTGTGTACCCGGCAGCGTCGAACGTCTGAACGGCGTTTGCAACTGTTGCAACGGTAACCCAGCCCAGATATACGCCGAACGGGAGGTGGGTAAGCCACAGTCGCGGGGTTGGCCCCAGCGTCGTCCCGGGTTCGAGTATCAGAATTATGCGTACGAGCGTGTACAGAAGCAGAGCGATCACCGGCAGGGTGAGAAGGAAGAACCCATAGTGAAAGAGTACGATCCAGACCGCATTCAGCAGATTCCCGGCGATAAACCAGCTGCCGACGCGATCCAGCTCCGTATCATTACGATGTACCGTGCGTGCCTGAAAGACGGTAAACGCGATAAGTCCGAGATAGATGATACCCCATATGGAAAAGACGTATCCTGCGGGGATGAGAAAGACATCGAACTGGTCGGAAACCTCTCCTGTCGTAACGCCATTCATTATGCCGGTCGAGGCCAGCGCGTTGACGGCAAGCGTAAAAATCAGACTCAGCCCGCATACCCACTGCCTGAGTTTGCCCTGGAAAACCATATTCCCTCCTGATCTGTCCACCGGTGGATTCTATTTTTCCGGGCGTTCGTAGTCTCCCGGTATTCCACCTGCAACGATCCCCGGATCAACTATGCCGGACGGGTTCAGCATCTCTGATAGCGTATCCAGCGAGTCAATAATCTGTTCCTGTTCTGTCGACGGCAGCTCGGCGAAGCGGATCATAAAGCTCTCGGCGAGCGGCGGCGGGAGCTTCTCGACTGCCTTTCTGCCGTGGTCTGTAATTTCGAGATGAATCTGCCGCCGGTCCCGGCTGGTCCGCACACGTCGGATCAGTTCATCCCGCTCAAGACGGTCAACAATACCGGTGATCGTCGAGTTGTTCAGGGCGACGGTTCGGGTCAGCGAGCCAATTGTCACGGATCCCTGTCTGTGGACTTCGAGCAGGCACAGGACCTGTGGCAGCGTAAGGCGGTAGGTCTCCTGCAGGTGCTTGGAGTGCTTGCTGATCGCGTGGGTGATCTGTCGCAGCCGTCTGGTTATGTGAAGAAACTGCGGATCGAATACTATCGTGTCTGAAGAATGTTCTTTGGCCATCGGACTTTGACCAGCCCCGATTGCCGGGGACTGGGTTTCTCCTTGTTTGCGGGATGTGTCCCGAAGCCTATACCGGCTCGGCCGTGTAGCCTGTTCCCTCTAGCGCTGCGGCAATTGCTGCGTGATCGGGTTTCTGGCCTTTCGACGCGTGAATCGTCGCGAATTTGGTCTGAGACGATGCGTCCACTTTCTGGACCCCGGGAATGGCTGAAAGGGCCGTTGTTACTTTCGCTTCGCAATGACCACAGTTCATTGTTGGTATTTTTACCGTTACCTGTTCACTTTTCGAAAATAGTCCCATGCGTACTCCTTGGACGTGTTTGCGGGAAGTATATCAGAATTGCAGCCCTCCTTCTATCCTGAGCGCGTTCCGGGCCGGGAGGCCAAGAAGCCCGTAGACTCCGTGAAGCTGCAGGAAGACGGCGACTGAATCCGAGACGTAATACCGCGCGCCTCCGATAGCACCAACGCCGAGATAAAACCGCTCGGTTTCTCCGTGGCCGGTAAACGGATTCTGATCATCCGCGAACCGCAGGTGCTCGATGGAACCGTGAAAACCACCGCCAAAGTGAAATCCGCGGTCCCGGTCTCCGATTGATATGGACTGTCCGGCCATAGCATCTCCTACGATGATGGTTCGATCGTCAATCGGGCCCTGATAGGACTGCATAATGAACTGTGTCTGTGTCAGAAGTCCCGCGGACGAGATCTCCGGTGGCAGCCGGTTCAGATCGTCCGAACTGAGAATCTGTACGGCCGAGGGTCTGCGAAACGAACGCGCGAGATCATTGCCGAAAACGTCACCTGCCCAGCCTGGAACAGAGAGCCCCGCAAACGCGACCATCCCTACTATCATAAAAAAGGCTGTCCGGTGTCTTCTTCCCCACATCACTTCCCCCCTCCGTTGCGAAGAATACCACGATTGCAACAAAAAAGCCTATAATGCACACTCGAGGGCGCGGCATTGTTGTCGCTGCGGTGGCGCGAAGGTACCTTCTGATAAGGGCAGGTGAGCGGAACATATGCTGGTTGAAGCAGAAATTTGGACAGTCGCACGGACAGACAAGGGTAACGCGGTTCTCGTGAAACCCATTGACGGAGACCGGGCCGTCCCCATCATCATCGGTCAACTCGAGGCACAGTCGATACTGATCGGGCTCGGCAGCGTTCCTATGCCGCGTCCGCTGACCCATGATTTATTCATTACGACATTTGACAAGCTGGGTCTTCAGATCGAGCGGGTAGATATCACCGAGCTCAAGGAAGGAACATTTTACGCTCGCATCATCGTTCACAAGGGATCGGAACTTCTGACCCTGGATGCACGACCATCCGACGCCCTCGGTATTGCGGCCCGCAGTCACTGTTCGGTGTTTATCGACGACGCGCTCGTCGAAGAAGCCGGTATCCCTGTCAACCTGATTACTGATGAAGACGCGGCTCCCACCACTCCCGATAACGCGGATACCACAGACACCGAACTCGCCCGCCTCGAAGAGGAACTCAGCAAGGCTGTTGACGCGGAAGATTACGAGGAAGCCGCCCGTATCCGTGACCGGATCAGGGATTTGTCCTGATCACCGTTTTGAAGCACGCCGAGAGCGTGCGGGTTTCCGCATCATCGAGCGTTTCTGCGGAAAACAGCGACTTCTCATACAGCGATCCAATCTCCCGGAGATTCTGTGCGCAGGATGGAAAGCATTCCGAGAGCCTGTCGGTGAACTCCTCCGGCGCTTCGCCGTTGCGTCTGCCGGCGGATCTCTTCGCGGCCCATCGCAGCAGCCGGGTAAACTGACGGGAAAACCTCTCGAGCTCGCGTTGTTTCTCTGCTGATACCGGAGGCAATCTGTACGCAGGTCTGTCGACTGTTACCGACACGGACGCGTTTCGTGCCCGGAACGCTGAAGCGCGCAGACGACGTCTCAGCGCCCGCACGAACGCCCTGAGCGATAGCACGAGTGTCCGCATCCAGGTCTTCAGAGCCTCACCCGTCGACATGTTCAGGATGCTCCGTCTGAAACTCCGGGAGAACAGCGGTGAAACGAGAAAAATAACGAGTCCGCCGACAAGCAAGGCCCGTACCATACCCTGCAGGATCCGGAACAGCATCTGCATAATGGCCCCGGGTTCGGCCACATCATCCCCCGGGGACAGCTCGGCTGCGATTCGACTGAAGACATCAAACTGCTGGTCGATCTGTGGCGGCGGCGCCTGGAGGTCCATGCGGGGAAAGAGGCCGGAAAGCCAGGCGAAGAAGCTCTGCAGCCAGGAGTACGGGATGAGGCTCTGGTTACCGGCGAGCGAGAAGGCGATTACTGCGGTAATCAGCAGAAGCACGGCCGCCTGTCGCAGACGGCGGCTCCGATATCGACCCGGGAGGCGGCCACCATCGCCGAGATAGCGGTACTCGTCGGCGATCGCTTCCAGGCTGGCCGAGCTGAGGTATCGCAGGTATCCGGCGAGGGCCAGAAAAAGAAGACCGGCCAGGGACGCGAACTGACCGTTGATCCAGCCGAGCACAACTACGAACAGCATCAATGCGAAACCTGCCGAAAGTACCTTGCGTGTCCGGTCGAGGTCCGCTACTGCATCGGCGATCACGTAGCGGAGGTCGCGAAGCGCCTCAATCCGTTTCGTTCTGGACCTCTGCCGATACACCGAAATCAGCAGGTGCTCGTGATCGCGGAAGCTCCTGGACAGCTCAGCCGCGATGCCGTACGACCAGAGCAGCAGCGCTACCTGATAACCGGCGGTCAGGTATGCGGCTCCGGTCCACGTGCCGGGCAGACCCGAGGCGAACAGGAGCAGCAGGTAGGATGTGCCGCCAGAGACCAGAAACAGACGAAATCGTGATGCCGCGCCTGCGCGATGCCTGCGCAGTGCGGGTTCGGATCCATAGCGTATGGCCGCCAGAACTGCGCCGAGGACTGGAAACAGAACGGGGTTCAGTGGCAGACCTGTGCCGTCGCGAAGAAGGATCCCAAGAGCCATGCTGTAGGAGAGGGCGGTTGCGATGATGAGTCCTGGTGTTCTACGCAAAATCGAAGGCTCCGAACTCCGGTATTCGTCTGAAGGGAAGTGGAAGGATCTGAGCGGGCATGCGACGTCGTTCATTAGCGAAGAGCAGTTCAAGCTCCGAATGAGGTTGTGTAGCATTCCCCAGGCGTATCAGTTGTTCAAGCGGTAGAGCGGGGCCAACGTAGAACATTCGCGAACCCGGTGGGACCGGTCCGAGCGCTTCAAGAACGGAGGTAATGTTCATCTGTCCGGCTGCAACGTCTGCATGCGCCATTGCCCGCAGCATCACAACCATGTGTTCGTGCCCGTTCCCGGATGGAAACGCAAACTCACCTGCGGTGCCCCCGAGAGCCGCGCTCACGACGAACCCGAAGCTCTGTCCGAGATCCGCCGCGTTACGCAGTACCGCCGCCGCGCACTCAATGCAGCGTTCCACGCTCGCATACCTGCCGCGCCCGGCATAGTCGCCGCTGCGGAGATTCAGAATCACCAGTGTAGGGAAGTACAGCGCAGGCAGGTGTTCGACGGTCTTGAGGCTGCCCGTTCGGGCCGTAGCCTTCCAGCTGACGTGACGAACGTCATCGCCGCGGACGTAGTCTCTGAGACCCCGATAGCGGGTAGGATCTGCATACAGCGGGTTCGGGCTCGCGAGGTTTCCGGCCGGGAGACCTCGTGAGTGACCGAGGTGGAACGGATGGATGGCCGGATACACGGAGACCGTTGTTCTGCCGCCGGACTCCATGGTCCAGGGAAAGATGCCGAGGGGGTCTGATGCCCTGATCCGCAGCGGCCCTGTCGAGTACAGGCCCCGGTGGTTGCCGCGAATCGAATAACGCATGTACACCGTGCCGCGTCCGGGCAACGAGATCACGTCTGCGGTCCGCCCGTCCGCGGTCAGGTTTCCTGTCGGTTCGGAGAGCGAGAGGTGAGCGATGGGCAGAAGCCCCCGGTTCTCGATGCGGATAGCGATCTGTTCGCTCTGATGCCGGAAACACGACAGGGCTTCGGGAACTCTTGTTACGCGAAGGTGCTTCCATGCGAGACGACTGCAGGCTGCCGATATAAAAAGCGTCAGGGCAACGAACGCGGATACCCACTGAATCGCGGCGACAGGGGCAAGGGCAAACAGCAGGACTGAGGGCAGCGCGAACCAGAGTCGCGTGAGTTTCACTTCCTGTCCTTCAGCACCGGGGGATCGACCGACTCCAGGACCTGCTCTATCACGTCTCCGGTCCTGCGCCCCCGTATGCGGGAGTCCGAAGAGAGAATGATACGCTTGTCAAACACGGGATAGGCAAGCTCCTTGATATCTTCCGGCACGACGTAGCTCCGTCCCCGTATCGCCGCCAGAGCCTGTGACGCCTTGTACAGGGCGAGACTTCCACGTGGTGATATGCCAATCTGCACGTCGCGATGAGTGCGCGTCGCCTGAACGAGATCGATCAGATAATCGGTGACCCCGGCGTCCACGTGTACGCCGACAACCTCAGCCTGCCAGCGGACGATGTCTTCAGCCCGCGTAACCGCTTCCAGCGAATCTACGGGATGATGGACCTGTCGCTGTGACTCAAGTATTGACCGCTCCTCGCTGTGCTGCGGATACCCGACAGCGAGACACATGAGAAAGCGGTCCTTCTGCGCTTCCGGCAGCGGGAAGGTTCCTTCGAACTCAACGGGGTTCTCCGTCGCAATGAGAAAAAACGGCTCGGGAAGCGGCCTCCGTTCTCCCTCTACCGAGATCTGACCTTCGGCCATGGCCTCAAGAAGTGCGCTCTGTGTGCGTGGCGTCGCGCGGTTGATTTCATCCACGAGGAGGTAATTCGCCATGATCGGACCTTCGCGGAACGAGAACTCCTGCGACGCGGGATTGTATATGCTCACGCCTGTGACATCGGCCGGCAGGAGGTCGGGCGTACACTGAATGCGGCGGAAGACGCCACCGGTGACCGTCGCGAGCGCCCGAGCGAGTATCGTTTTACCGGTGCCGGGAACATCCTCAAGGAGCACATGGCCGCGGCAGAGCATGGCGACGAGGAGTTTCTCAATCAGCTGCGGCTTACCGAGGAAGACCGAGCCAACCGCCTGTGACACCTTCTGTGCCCATTCCTGTACGGTATTCACACTCTCCATGGTATCGGCTGCCGCGTTCGCTCGACAAGCGTACGCCCTCTCGCCTGTTTTGCCTCCCTGCTTTACCATAGCAGGATGAACATGCGTTCGAACGAATCGTATACAAGTCGGCGATCTGCGGTAGTGAGTCTCGGCGGCATGGCTGCTACGAGTCAGCCCACAGCCACGCAGGCCGCCGTGGATATACTCGCACGCGGGGGGAGCGCCGCGGACGCAGCTGTTGCCGCAGCAGCCGTGCTTCAGGTCACCCAACCGTGCTCGACGGGTCTCGGCGGAGACGCCTTCTGCCTGTATTATGAGGCCGCAACCCGTCGCGTTTACGCCCTCAACGGGTCGGGGCGCGCGCCTGAATCCCTCAGTATAGCCCGACTCCGTGCGCAGGGCCTTGGTGGTGAGTTACCCCGTTTTCACGCGCACACCGTGACCGTTCCGGGTGCACCCGCTGCCTGGCAGGACCTGCTTGAGCGTTTCGGTCGCCTTCCCCGCGAAGCGCTATTCGCGACCGCAATCAGACTTGCCGAAGAGGGCTTCCCCGTCGCCCCCATGACCTCACTCTGGTGGGGCTCCGGCGCGGAGAAGCAGCTCGCCCACACAGCCTTCGGTCACGAACTGACCATAGCCGGCAGGGCGCCTCGAGCAGGTGAGCGCTTCAGAAACCCGGGGCTCGCCGGTGTGCTTCGGGCCTTTGTCGAGTCCGGAGCGCAGCCCTTTTACACAGGTGCCGTTGCCGAACGGATCGTCGCCGCTGTCAGGTCAGCAGGTGGCTGCATGGAGATGACCGACCTTGCGGCTCATCGCAGTGAATGGGTAGAGCCTGTGTCGGTCCGCTATCGGGACGTGGAGGTCTGGGAATGTCCTCCCAACAGTCAGGGGATTGCGGCTCTGCTCGCGTTGAACAGTCTG
This sequence comes from Spirochaetaceae bacterium, assembly GCA_007128315.1. GTDB lineage: Bacteria > Spirochaetota > Spirochaetia > DSM-27196 > SKKC01 > SKKC01. The sequence goes on from SKXQ01000095.1 coordinate 13,373, forward strand.
AACCATATCGAAGCGGGGGATGGTCTTGATGATCCCTTCATGCACTGTATGGTCGAAGCCATGCGCCTCGGCTTCGCCGACGCCGCCTACTGCGTCGCCGATACGGCCGAGGTGGATATACCGCTGAGCGATCTGCTGTCCAACGAGTACGGTCGACGCAGAGCCGCCCTTATCGACCCGTCCCGGGCCAGCGAGGTTGTCGAAGCGGGAGAGATCGCGCGCGGGCTTTATCCGCATCGAACGCGATCCGCTGAGCCGCTGCCCGTCGGCGACGATACGGTATATCTCGCGGTGACTGACCGTCAGGGAAACGGGTGCAGTTTCATTAACTCGAACTTCATGGGCTTCGGGACCGGTATCGTACCCGAAGGTTGCGGGTTCAGCCTGCAGAATCGTGGTTACGGGTTTTCGCTTGATCCGGATCACCCGAACGCACTGAGACCCGGACGCCGACCCTATCACACCATAATACCCGGGCTTGTAACGACACAGGATCGTGCCCGACTGCATTCAGTAATCGGGGTCATGGGTGGTATGATGCAGCCGCAGGGGCATCTTCAGGTCGTGAGTTCGCTTGTCGACGCAGACGTTGATCCTCAGGCTGCGCTTGACCGTCCGCGATTCCAGCTCGACAACGGGCAGCCGAACGCGATGGTTCTGGTGGAGGAAACCGAAGGCAGTCGCCTGGCTGCTGCTCTGAGCGCACGAGGACACCGGACGAAGGAGATTGCCGGGCGCGATCGCTATCAGTTTGGTCTCGGACAGATCATCAGAAAGACGACGGACGGATGCATCGCCGGAAGCGACGGAAGGGGTGACGGCTGTGCGCTGTCAGACGATATTGCCCCGAACGCAGAGAGCATACACAGGAAGGAGTTGTAATGGACTTTCCCGGATTACAGGGTTTTATGACAGGAATAGCGGTGCCGGTATCGGCGCTCCGGGGGGATCTGGATGTCGGCGTGGGAGAGTTTGCGGATCTTCCCCGGTTTGGCCGACTCTGCCGCGACTCCGGTCTTCAGGTGCTGCAGATACTCCCGATTAACGACAGCGGGTTTGACTCCAGTCCCTACAGCGCATTGAGCGCCTACGCGTTGCATCCGATCTACCTGCGCATCTCGGATCTGCCGGAGCTGGCTGATTCTCAAACCGCCGATACGGTCGCCCCTCTCCTCGAGCAGATGCGGAAGAACGCCGAACAGCACGCGACGGTTGCCTACCGTGAGGTGCTCGATGCGAAGTTCTCAATTCTGCGGACCATCTACGAAGCAGTTACGCGCAGCTCTGTCTCCGGGAGGGACATTCAGGACTGGATCAGCCGAAACGACTGGGTGAAACCCTATGCCGTGTTCAGGATCTACAAAGACAGGAACGGGCAGGCGGCGTGGTGGCAGTGGAACGAACTGACTGATCCGAGTCCGGATGACATTGATGCGGTATGGGAGGATGAAGCCCATCTGACGGATCTGCTGTTTTACGCGTGGATGCAGATGCGCCTTGAACAGCAGCTGTTGCAGGCGGTGGAACGACTAGAGGCGCTCGGCGTGTACCTGAAAGGGGACATTCCTATTCTCATGAACGATGACTCGGCCGACGTCTGGCTGCACCGGCAGTCTTTTCGTCGCGATCTGCGCGCGGGAGCACCACCGGACATGTTCAGTCGTGATGGCCAGAACTGGGGTTTCCCGCTGTACGACTGGGACGTCATGAAACGGGCGGGCTACGCCTGGTGGAAGAACCGTCTGTTTCAGGCCGACAAGTATTTTCACCTGTTTCGCATTGACCACGTCCTGGGGTTCTTCCGGATCTGGGCGGTTCCTGCCGCAAACGAAAGTGGCATGCTCGGGTATTTTCGTCCCTCCCGCTACCTCACCGTCGATGAACTCCTGTCGGCAGGGCTCGACGAAGGCCGTATTCGATGGCTCTCCGAGCCTCACATATCCGGGGAACAGGTGAGGGCGATCTTCGACGGATATGCCGATCCCGCAGCTGCCGGGCGCTGTTTTTCACGTATCGGCGAGGAGGATCTGTACCTCTTTTCGTCCGGGATTGCCGGTGAGCGTGATATCCACGCGCTTCCTGTTTCGGATGAGCACAAAGGTGCTCTGCTTGAGCTGTACCGGGATCGTGCCCTGTTGAACATAGGCAGAAACCGTTACGCGGCCACCTGGGTGTTCCGCGAATGCAGTCGGTATCAGTCTCTGACCGATGATGAAAAATCGGCATTCGAGGCGCTGGTCGCCCGGGCAGACCTTGAAAGCCAGCAGGTCTGGGAAGAACACGGGCGTGAGCTCCTGGGTTTCATGTGCTCGACCGTGCGCATGCTCGCCTGCGCGGAAGATCTCGGGGTCGTACCGGACTGCGTGCCGCGGGTGCTTCATGAGCTTGGTATACTCGGTCTTCGGGTCCCCCGCTGGACGCGTGAATGGAATATGCCCGGTGAACCTTTCGTGGCGCCATCTGAATTTCCCTACCTGAGCGTGTGTGCCGCGAGTGTGCACGATACCAGTTCCCTGCGTGGTTGGTGGTATGAAGACCCGGATGCACGACAGGGATTCTGGGAGGTGTTAGGCTTTCCTGAGCCTGCTCCGCCCGAATATACGCCTGAAGTCGCACAGCGGGTTCTGGCCGCACTTGCCGGTACGGGTAGTGCCCTGTGTATGTTTCAGGTACAGGACCTTATGAGTTTGTGCGGAGATATGGTGCCCGATGACCCGGAAGATGAACGGATAAACGTACCGGGTACGTACAATGCCGAGAACTGGAGCTACAGGATTCCGCGCACGACCGGCGAACTCGAAGAGCATCCCGAATTCATTGATCGTATACGGGATCTTGTCGACGCCAGAAGACAGCCCGAGGAGGCGCTATGACGATAACACCCCGCGACCGGATTTTCTCACCTCTTACCCGCGAGTTTCATGTCTCGCTCGCTGCCCGGAAACGCTACGGCTTCGACCACAGGGTGTTCTCGCTTCACGGACACGCGGTGTTCGCTGATCTTCACGCATGCAGACTTTTCAGCCAGCGGATCAACAGCACCCGTGATATCCGCTCGGAGCCGGGGCAGACTGTGTACACGTCCGACATCTACTCTATGGGGCTGATCGAAGAGATCATGCACCACGTGATTTTCCAGTACCGCGAACAGAAAAGTAGTGACGTTTTTTCCCGCGCGCGGGAGGCGCTTGTCGAACGGTTCTCATCGAAGCAGATTGACGATCTGCTGGCGCGGTATGTTGAAGCCTTCCCGCCCCAGGACGTGTACCATAAGCGATTGTCGGTGGCAGACTATCTCGACACCGAGTTCGACGGCGAGACCGGCCGCGAAGTAGCGCTCGAAGAAATGCTGCTGCTTGTTCTTGAGAACCGGAATCCGGCCTATGCACCGTTTCAGGAGCTGTTCGACGATGGTGCGCTTCGGCTCGATCCGGTATATCCGGCGGTCTTGCAGGAGCTGGAAACTTTTTTAGCGCGCGAGGAGCCGTTCGGGTCGAAAGGGGAGGATCTCATCTCGTTTCTTTCCGAACCGATGCGCCTCTATCCCGACTCGCTTTACGACCAGCTCGCCTACATCCGGGAGCGCTGGGGTCATCTCATTGGAAAGTATCTGTTTCGTCTGCTCCGGGGGCTTGATTTTCTCCGCGAAGACGCGATGGCTCTCGGACGCACGGGAGGTCCCGGCGAAACCCGGATTCTCGAATACGGTGACACCGATTACGAGGCGGGTCTTACCGGCAAGCGTTTCAGTCCGGACCGGTTCTGGATGCCCCGTGTCGTGCTTCTCGCCAAGACTACGCTTGTCTGGCTTGACCAGCTGAGCAGGGAGCACGGTTACGAAATACGCCGACTCGACCAGGTTCCAAATGAGGAGCTTGATCGCATTGCCGCCTGTGGTTTTACCGGCCTGTGGCTTATCGGTTTGTGGGAGCGGAGCGCTGCGTCCAAGCGGATCAAGCATCTCTGCGGGAATCCGGATGCCGAAGCGAGTGCATACTCCCTGCACGACTATCAGATTGCGGCCCGGCTTGGCGGCTGGGATGCTCTGGATAATCTCCGGGCACGCTGCGAAGAGCGTGGCATCCGTCTTGCCAGCGACATGGTGCCGAATCACACGGGTATTGACTCAGCCTGGATGCACGAACACCCTGAGTGGTTTGTACAACTGCCCCACGCAGCTTTTCCGAGCTACACTTTCAACGGGGAGAATCTCTCGACGAAGCCCGATACCGGGATCTATCTTGAAGACCACTATTACGACCGCACGGATGCCGCTGTCGTATTCAAACGGGTTGACCATCGCAGCGGGGAAGAGCGCTTCATTTACCACGGGAACGATGGTACACAGATGCCCTGGAACGATACCGCGCAGCTCGATTTTATCCGGGAAGACGTGCGGGAAGCGGTTATTCAGACCATTCTGCAGGTAGCGCGAAACTTTTCGATTATCCGTTTCGACGCTGCCATGACCCTGGCCCGCAAGCACGTGCAGCGGCTCTGGTATCCGGAGCCCGGTTCCGGTGGTGATATTGCCAGCCGCTCCGAATACGGCATGACGAAGGACGAGTTTCTCAAGCGTATGCCCAGGGAGTTCTGGCGCGACGTTGTCGATCGGGTAGCCGCCGAGGTTCCCGACACGCTCCTGCTCGCCGAAGCGTTCTGGATGATGGAAGGCTATTTCGTCCGGACGCTTGGAATGCACCGGGTGTACAACAGCGCGTTCATGAACATGCTCAAGAATGAGGAGAACGAGAAATACCGTCAGACGGTCAAGAACACCCTGGAGTTCGATCCCCAGATCCTCAAGCGTTTCGTGAACTTCATGAACAACCCTGACGAGGAAACGGCCGTGGCCCAGTTCGGCAAGGGCGACAAGTATTTTGGTGTTGCCACGCTTATGCTCACCATGCCTGGCCTTCCGATGATCGGTCACGGGCAGATCGAAGGATACGCTGAGAAGTACGGCATGGAGTACTCGAAGGCGTACTGGGATGAGTCCGTCGATGCAGACCTGGTCGCCCGCCACGAACGAGAGATCTTTCCTCTGGCCCGCCGACGCTGGATGTTTGCCGAGGTAGAAGCCTTCGAGCTGTATGATGTGCATCGTGAGCACGGGGGTGTCGCGGAGAGCGTTTTTGCCTACTCGAATCAGGTCGACGGGGCGAAGAGTCTCGTGCTGTACAACAACGCCTACGACCGGGTCGTCGGCGCGATCATGCACTCCACCGCGGTGAAACGTGGTGAGGACGAAACCGTGAGCAGCCGCACGCTCGGTGAAGCCCTCGGGCTGCGGAATCAGCACGACTGCTACGTCATTCTGCACGAGCACGTATCAGACCTCTGGTATATCCGCAGAGCGACGGAAATACACGAGCGGGGAATGGCCGTGATTCTGGACGGCTATGAGACACAGGTCTTCGTCGACATCTACGACGTCGTGGACTCGGCTGACGGCCACTACCGGCAGTTGTGCGCCGAGCTTGGCGGGGCAGGTGTGCCGGATGTGGATCAGGCATTGAAACAGCAGTTTCTCAAACCGCTTCACGCTGCATTCGAGGACCTGATTTTCGGCGATGCGGTGACCCGTCTGCGGGCCGTCTTTGAGGAGAAACGACCGCTCACACCATCAGACCGGGAGGCCCTGACCGACGCATACGAGGCATTTGCCGGGGCGGTTCTCCGTGAGTCGGAACTGTCCGGCGATGCCGCTGAGGCTGCTCGCCACTTTGTCAGGAGATGCGTGGTCTTCGAGCTCCTCAACAGTCTTTCACCCGATCTGAGTGATGCCTGGCGGGGTTTCTTCGCGCGTCTTGTCGGTGACGAACAGTCGTTTGACGAGCTGATCGGGTACCTGCTGCTCGAACCGCTCTCGCTGCTGAACGACGGGTTTGCTGAGTCGCCCGACTCCGCACTGCACTACGATGCCGTCAGTACCGTTGAGGATCTTATGCTCGGATGGAAATGGATGCAGCTCACCGGTTCCGGCCCTCTTGAACCGGCGTTGACCCTCCGTTCGTGGCAGTCGGCGTTTTCTCCGGAGCTTCCTGCGCAACAGCTGTCCATGAAGCTCATGACCGAAATCCTCGACGACCATCGTATCGCCGAACACCTCGGTGTGAACCGGGGCGGGGATATCCTGTGGTATCGGGCCGAGGGTTTTGAAGATCTGCTCTTTCGCCTGAAATACAGCGGTGCCATCGCAGCACTCGATGAGGCCGTCGGCGATGTTCTTGCCGAGTCTCCGTATCGGGAAACCGAAACCACTGTCGAGGATGATACTGCCGGACCGGCGTCCGGAAACAGGAAGGCGGTCTCGTCGCGCGTAAAGGGTACGATCGCAGAAGCGTCGGTGGCTGCTCTCGCGCGAGTAGAAGATGTCAGTGCTGTTCTGTCGAAGGCGAACGCTCAGGCGGGGTACAAGCTTGAACTGCTCACCGCCTCTCTGGAAGCGGCGTCCAAAGCGGTTTCCGTCAAGGGAACTCGCAAACGATGAGCATGTGGGCGGGGAAAGCTGCGCTTACGCGCGCGCGCCCCCCCCAGCGTGTCCGGGCGAGCAGTGTCCGCACCTCGTCTCTCCGGAAGGCCCTTCGCAGGGACCGTTGACCGTCTACGCGTGCGAAGCTGCGGTGGAAGGCGAGAGTTGCGAACACCGAGAACGCAGCGTACGAAAATGCGCTGCGTTCCAGGTCGCTGATTATGACCCGTCGGTCGGCTATGCGATCCATACTGCCGAGAAAGCCGACTGCACTCCCGTCATCCAGGTGATGCAGCACGTGATTGGTAAACACGTAATCGAAGCGCTTCTGCAGGGAGTCATGCCGTGCGTGAAGGACCTCGATTTCCGGATAGGCCGCACACTGCTCGCGGCACCACGTGGCAATGCGTTCGTCCGCGTCGATGCAGGTGATCCGCAGGCTGAGCCCCCGCTTCCGTGCGGCCCGTACCAGTCGCCGCGCGATGTCGCCGTCACCGGCGCCTATGTCAAGAAGCGTGCAGGTCCGTTCTGCGGTCATGTCATTCAGGACGAGCCGGACAAGCGGTCGGTGGACCCGCGAAAAGAATCGGTTAATGAACCTGAACTGACGCAACGTCCGGTGCAGTCGAGTGACGTCTCCGTTGGGGTCGTCCATGAGTTCCTCAACCCAATCCCGATGCTGAAAGCGACCGAAATACCCCATCCTGCTACTCCGTCTTCTCAGTGTAGGCCATGAGTGCGGATTCGACGGTGAGACCCGGCCCGAAGGCCGCCGCCACCACCGGCCCGACCTGAGAGTTCTGCCTGAGCGCTTCCATGGTCTTGCGGAGGACGAAGAGGATGGTCGGCGAGCTCATGTTTCCGTACTCATTAAGTACCGCATAGCTGTCTTCCATGCCCCGTGGGTCGAAGCCAAGACCCCGGCTCACCCGCTCGAGCACGGCCCGGCCGCCGGGGTGTATGGCCCAACGCACAAGCTCGTCCTGAGAGAGTCTGTTACGACCGAGCAGAGACCTGAGCACCGGTTGTATGTTCTTCTGGACAATTTTAGGTACGTAGGCGGACAGACGCATGTCAAAGGCTATGCTGCCGATGGTCCAGGCCATGTCCTGTTCGCTGTCGTCGAGCAGGGCGGTTTCGAAGTCAAGGAGATCGAAACCAGCACTGTTCCCGGCATCTGTGCGGGCAGGATTTACCACGACGGCTGCAGCCGCTCCATCGGCAAAGAGCGAGTTTGCCACCATCTGTTCCCGATCGGGCTTCAGTTGAAAGTGCAGACTGCAGAGCTCTACACAAACGACCAGCACCACCGCCGCCGGATCAGCGCAGAGGATGTCCCGCGCTGTTCGCAGCGCCGGCACCGCAGCGTAACAGCCCATGAACCCGATGTGTATACGCCGTGTCGACGCCGGGAGATCGAGGCTGCGCTGTATGGCAAGATCCACCCCGGGTGCGGAGAAGCCGGTACAGCTTGCCGAAACAATGTGGGTCACCGACTGCGGATCGATTTCGGGAGCAGCGTCGAGGGCTTTTCGGGCGGCTTCTGAAGCGATCCGTGGTGCGGCCTCGACGTACATGGCATTGCGCTTCTCCAGAAGAGGCTCCGGAAGGAGATCCGCTGAACGCGAGAAAAAGTCGTACTCCTGCGGTGAACGTCCGAAATCAGCTATCGTCGAGTACCGGCAGCCTATCGCGCTTGGCGGGTAGATGCGGTCAAGAAACGCCCGTTCGTCGTTTCCGTACGAAGGCACGGCTTTCATGAACGCAAGCGCCTGTTCCTGTGTATATTGGTGCTGTGGCACGCTGGTTTCGATCGAAACGATCCGCGCAGCGGATGTGGCCGGAGTGTCAGTCATGGGTAATCCTTTTCGTCTGGAGATGTGAATGGTACAGGAATCGTATCGGGTCAGGTCGGCGGAGCTTGCAAATCCTGCCCGCAAAAGGACGTATAACCGGAATCTGTTTTCGATCGTTGCTCCGAAGTACGATGTTGTCACTCGCGTTCTGTCCTTCGGAAATGACGGTCTGTGGAAGCGCAGGCTTATTGCTATGCTCCCGTCGCGAGTCACGGGACAGGCCGTAGATATCGCCTGTGGTACTGGTGACATCGCCGGAGCGATCGCGGGGCGGTATCCGGCCGCGCAGGTGCTGGCTACCGATCTCAACCCTGAAATGATCGCGCGGGCGAAGCGCCGTCTCCGCGGGTTCGGCGGTCGCGTGCAGGCCATCGAGGCTGATATGACGCAGCTCCCCGTGCAGTCGGGAAGCATCGAGGTTCTGACCGGGGGCTACGCGTTGCGAAACGCGCCGGATCTGCAGGAAGCGCTGCGGGAGGTCTCTCGCGTGCTCAAGCCCGGCGGTACCGCGGCGTTCCTTGACTTCTCCCGGGTATCGAGTCCGTACGGTTTCGCGTGGCGGTATCGGCTCCTGCGATTCTGGGGCCACGTTTGGGGACGCATTCTGCACGGCGACCCGGAAGTGTACGCCTATATTGCAAGGAGTCTGAAGACCTTTCCACCGCGCGATCATTTTCATGCGCTTGCTGCCTCACATGGGCTGCGACTCAAGCGGTCGCGTCTGTTTTTTCTCGGTATCATGGAACTCTCGGTGTTCAGAAAAGGATGATGATAACGCCGAGCGCCTCCCGGGTATGGTCAGCATGGCAAAGTGGGAAGCGACGGTCCGATCGGGGAGGCAAGACAGCAGCAGGCGTATGACTCTCGACCTGATTCTCGAGGCGACGTATCCCCTCGTGGCGCCAACCGCCATGGAAACCGCCGCCCGGTCTGCCGCAGCGCGATACGCCCGGCGGCGCACCGCCTCGTAGTCGGGGAGGGCTCGCGGTTCGTCACCCGTCGTCCGAAGCAACGGAACACTCCCCGCCTCGTGGGCGATCAGGTGCGCTGCAAGCTCTGCGTCTGCGATACCTGTGTTCATACCCTGTCCGCCGATCGGGGACATGGTGTGAGCTGCGTCACCGGCAAAGAACACGTCACCGGTGCGAAACACCCGCCGTTCGCGCCGCTGGGGCTGAAAGCTGCTCCACCACTGCGGCGTTCCGGCAGGGAGGCTGTCGCGAAGGACCGTCCCCGCGCGTAGCTGTAGCCGTTCACGAATGAGACTGTCCGCGCGTTCGGCGTCGAGCAGACTGTTCCGGTAGCGGGTCGGAAGCTGAACGATCCATCGGCGGAACCCATCGGCCAGAGGAAAGCTCTCAACGGAGCCGTCCGGGGTAAACACCAGTACCGCACGGGTACCGAGCGCACCAGTGTCGGGATAGTCACCAATGAGGAACCGGTGGCGGTAGCGTTTGTCGAGCCGCAGGGGATTGGGAAGGACTGGTTCACCCGAGCTACCGGTGCAGACGATGACCCGGGTGGCGTGGACCGTGCGACCGGTCCCCAAACGCGCGATGTACCCGGATGCCGCGGTCTTCTGCGACACCGCCGTAGTCAGCGACACGACCTTCGCACCCCAGGAGATGCTCAGATTTTCGTGTGAGGCAGCGGCTCCCCGAAGAACAGTCTCGGTATGACCTTGCGGCACGGACAGGATGAACGGGAAGTCGGAACATATGCCGTCGAAGTGCAGCGTGTGCAGCAGTCTTGATTCATCGAATACCAGCGCCTCCCGGACCGGCGTGCCGAGGCGCACCAGCGTATCCGCCACTCCGATGGACCGAAGGATCTCGAGGCTCGGAGGCGTGACACCGATCGCACGAACCCGGAAATCAGGCTCGGGCTTTGCCTCGAGGACGTGCACCTGCATCCCGGCCCGGGCCAGGAGCACGGCTGCGGTGAGCCCCGTGGGTCCCGCACCGATTACAAGCGCATTATGATCCATCAATAGAAATTACGGATTAAGGATGCGTCCGGTCAACGCATCCAGACCGGTTCGTGCCTGTTCGAGTTGAAATGCAGCAGCAGAGAGCTCGAGGGTGGCAATCGTGGCGCCGATACGGGCCATGAGCACGTCCTCCCGGGTAATGAGGTCGTTCTCGAAGCTGACTTCCGCGTTGTTCCGGCGTTCTTCGGCGAGTCTGAGGCCTGCCTCCGCTTCCGAAAGCTCTGCAGCGGCTACCCGGAAAGCCTCGATGCGTTCGCTCACCTGAATGCGAAGGCCATCTTCGGCGTCGGTCAGACCGCTTGCCGCCTGCGCGAGATCACCCTCTGCCTGGCGAACCCGGGCTGCCTGAGCGCCACCGTCGAAGATGCTGAACTCGCTCGCGACCGTGAGGGTAAGATCGGTGTCCCAGCTGTCGCGCCAGTTGTACGAAAACGGGATTCTGCCACCCGAGACCTCCGCATTTACGCTCAGACCAATATCCGGATAGCGCAGACTGTTCGTCCGTTCGGCGACAAAAAGCCCGACAGACGCCTGTTCCCGGCGAATCTCAAGCTCCTGCAGCTGAGGCGAGAAACGCAGCGCCTCGTCGAGGACCCCGGCTTCGTCCGGGTCAGGCGCCTCCGCCGTGCGAGGGTGTGAGACAAGCTCAGTGTCTTCGGGTACATCGACCCCGAGGAGGAAGGACAGGCCACGGCGCGCACTGCGCATGCCCTGTTCGGCTGATACCCGCTGCCGGCGCACCGAAGCGAGCTCGGCTTCTACCTCGAGGACTTCCTGACGCGTGCGTACACCTGCGTCGAAACCCTCCCTGCGGTCGCGGGTAATCTGCTCCAGTGTTTCTTCCGCCTCCTGCAGCAGCGATGCCGTCTCGCGGGCCAGCACCAGCCCGAAGTAGGCCCTGCGCACTTCGGTTACGAGCTGCCGGTCGCGATCGGTCGCGTCAACGCGAAGCCGGTCGCGTTCGAGCGCCGCCGCCTCGATTCCCGCCTGCACCTTTCCCCACGTTACGAGCGCCTGCGAGAGGGTGGCCGACACGCGAAAGAAAGTCGGTTCCGGGTCCGGAACCAGCTCGACGTTGCTGTCGGGAACCCGTACCGGAAAGCCCCCCGGATCGGGAATCGTGCCGAGTTCTCCGGCGCGCAGGCCTATGCCCTCGGGAGGGAACACAAGGTAGCTCGCGCTGACCTGTCCTGTGATTTCAGGCAGACGCCTCGCCCGCGCGATCTGTACGTCCGCTTCGGACTGGTCCAGTGCAATGCGCGCGCGCTCGAGGTCGCCCGAGGCTGCGCGCGCGATTCGGACAGCCTCGTCGACCGAAAGCGTGGCCGGGATACGGGCGGGGCGCTCCCGGGGGGCGGGGGAGCCCGCCGTCGCAGGCAAGGCGCTCCTGGACGTGGTATCGTCCCGGCCGTTTCGCTCACCTGCTTCGGGTGTCGACGAGGCCGGAGCCACTTCGGACTCCCCCCGCCCGCCCGCGGAGAGGGCAGCTGGCGAAAGAACAAGCAGCAGCAGGATGATGAAAACTCGGGTGGGTTTCATGGACAGTTCAGCCACCGTTGGGTGCAGGCAAGACAACGTCCTGTACAAACTCGTTGTCGCCGTCTTCGACCCGGATAGAGCGGAACGCGTCGGCGGTGTCTCCGTTCGTGGGAGTAAGTGTGCCACCGTTATCCCGCGGATCCTCGTCCCAGTAGAACAGGCCCACGCGTATCTCGTCGAGGTCAGGTTCGTCTTCCTCGCCGGGCCACTCCACCACGAAGGCGAAGGTACCTGCAGCACCGGTCGTGACGGTACGCGGAAAGTCGAAGCCGTCGGGGGCATCGTCCGGCCCGACCCAATCCCCGTCGACTTCCACCCCCACCGCCACGAGATACCCGGCCACGGCAACTTCTTCATCCGAAGCGTTTGTCCGGAACACCCGGCCCTGTATCAGCGCGCTTCGGGCGTCTTCGTCGCGAGTCAGGTCGAGCAAACGAAACGTGCCGACTGTGTTCGAGGCGTCGCTCAGGATGCCCGGCACTTCGACAAGAAGCGGTCCGTAGTCTTCGGCGGTAATGCCAAGCCACAGGCTCGTCGTATCCGCCTGATCGCCGAACGAGCCAAAGAGGCTTCGCCAGACGACGGTGGTCTGGAAGACGCCGGTCGTGCCGCCCGCGGTCGCGGTTTCCGTGCGTACGAGGAACCCGGGTGAATCCGCGGCTTCCGGCTCGTCTTCGAAGACCCGGATTATGGCGCGGTTTATACCTGCCTCGTTATCTGCATCCTCGACTCGTCCCTGTATATCCGCCCTGTAGATGTTCCCGCAGGCGGATAGAAAGAACAGGACGGCAAGTGCCGCAAGGCCTGTGCGTGCGGTGGGGTGCTTGTGTTTAGTCGTCATGTCTGTCCTCGTGCTGTGTGTCTGTCGGCGTGTGGACCAGGTTTGATCCGCCGTTTTTGTGGCCGTTTCGCGTGATTGTCAGTTCATCATCATCTGCACCGGAAGAGACGGGGGTAAACCCGGCATGCGCCCCGGCCGACTCCCGCTTCCTGATTTTCGTCTCCACGACCCAGTACAGGGTCGGGATCAGAATCACGGTTATAAGGGTCGAGGTCGTGAGACCGCCGACGACCGAGCGCCCAAGCGGGGTCATGATTTCGCTTCCGGTCCCGGTGCCGAGCGCCATGGGCAGAAGCCCGAAGAGCGTCGTGAAGGTGGTCATGAGTATGGGTTTCAGGCGGGTCTTGCCGCCTTCGATAATCGCGA
>SKXQ01000062.1 GCA_007128315.1 Spirochaetaceae bacterium
CCCTCCTGCGCCGATGGTACTGCCTTTGGTGGGAGAGTAGGTCGTCGCCAGGCTTTTTTTTATGCTGAAATCAATTGAATAGCCTGGCGACGACCCTGGCGGGTTCATCCGGAAGACCGGATGAACCTGGGTGGCAGGCAGGCAAGGCCAGTATGGCCGCCTGCCGGGAACCTCGTCGCCAGGCTTTTTTTTATTGAAAGAAGCCTGGGAACCCACGCAGCAATCGTTTCGATTGGTGCGCAGGAGCGACAGCACTTCGCGACGCGAAGTGCGAGAGTGAAGGCTTTTTTTATTTACTAATATCAATTGAGTCGCCTGGCGACCACTGTCGCAGGGTCGTATAATCCGTAAACAGACATGATTGACGAAATTCTGGCAGTGCTCGAACTTCGTGGTAACGACGCTTTTGGGATTTCTCAGCAACGTACTCGATCCCGCCCACGCTCAAATTCTTCGATGCATTGAACCGTGCGGCGTTTTCGGTTCTTGATACGCTTGCAGCCACGCCCGTTCCACTCCTCTGCCATTGGCGCCTTCCAGCATTCAATGACAAGGACTGATAACCGTTTCGCATGCGATAGTTCGTGCGGCTGCGGCTGCAACACGGTCGCGCTCACGCCGAACTCCGTCTATACTCAACTGATATGACAAAGCTTGATCCTGCACAGATGAAAGACTGGGAAATCGCGGCGGCAGCTGCGAATGATATGCAACGCATCGCATCCATCGCCGAGAGACTGGGATTGCAGCCCGATGAACTGCTGCCGTATGGGCATCATATCGGAAAGGTTGACTACCTGAGGGTGCTCGACCGATTAGGCGGACGTCCAGCCGGCAAGTACATCGATGTTACGGCAATTACACCGACACCGCTCGGTGAGGGCAAGACAACGACGACCATAGGTCTCGTCGATGGTCTTGGCCGGATCGGGAAGCGTGTCAGTGGCGCAATACGACAACCTTCAGGCGGACCGACCTTTAATATCAAAGGGAGTGCTGCTGGAGGAGGCCTCGCGCAATGCCTGCCGCTTACCGAGTTCAGTCTCGGGCTTACCGGAGATATTGATGCGGTCACGAACGCTCACAATCTGGCGATGACCGCCCTCACAGCCCGCATGCAGCACGAGTTCAACTATGGTGACAAGTTCATTGAGAAACGCGGGCTCACGAGGCTGAACATCGATCCGCGAAATCCAGCTATGGGTTGGGCCATAGATTTTTCGGTACAGGCCCTGCGTGAAATCATTATTGGTATCGGCGAAAAAATGGATGGTTTTATGATGAGGAGCGGGTTTCAGATTACTGTTTCCTCGGAAGTCATGGCTATTCTGTCGGTGGCCCGTGACATTGCCGATTTACGCGACCGTATGGGCAAGATGGTCATCGGGTATCGAAAAAACGGTAAACCGGTGACTGCCGAGGATCTCGAGGTTGCCGGGGCCATGACCGCGATCATGCACAAAGCGGTCAACCCCAACCTCCTTCAGACTATCGAGGGAAATGCGGTTTTTGTTCATGCGGGACCGTTTGCAAATATCGCCATCGGACAGTCCTCTATCATCGCCGACAGACTGGCACTGAAGCTTTCCGACTACCACGTCACCGAAAGTGGCTTCGGTGCCGATATCGGTTTTGAGAAGTTCTGGAATCTGAAATGCCGGTTTTCGGGACTTGTACCGGACGCGGCTGTTATCGTGTGTACAATCCGTGCACTAAAGATGCATGGTGGTGGTCCGAAAGTTACGCCTGGGGCCGAACCCGCGTCGGAATATCGAGAGCCCAACCCTGCGCTGGTCGAGGCGGGGCTTGAGAATCTGATTGCTCACATAGAGACCGTCAAACGCAGCGGTATTCTGCCGGTTGTGTGTGTCAATCATTTTCACACCGATACAGACGATGAGATCATCCGTGTGCGTCGAGCAGCCGAGGCAGCCGGGGCACGGGTTGCGGTCAGCACACACTGGGCAGAAGGCGGCCGGGGAGCGGTGGAACTTGCCGAGGCCGTCGTTGAAGCCTGCGAACAGAAAAGTACCTTCGATTTCCTGTATGGTGACGACGTGGCTCTTAAGGACCGGATTGAACGGATTGCCACGGAGGTGTATGGAGCAGACGGCGTCAGTTACACGCCGGAAGCCACGTCAAAAATAGAAGAGCTCGCGGAGGACGCAGATGCGAAGACGTTCGGGACCTGTATGGTAAAAACCCACTTGAGCCTGAGTCACGATCCATCGTTGAAAGGCCGACCAAAAGGCTGGACGTTACCGATTCGCGATATCCTCGTATACCGGGGAGCCGGATTCGTGGTCCCGGTAGCTGGTGATATCAAGCTCATGCCGGGTACTTCGTCCGATCCCGCGTTCCGTCGTGTTGATGTCGATACGCAAACAGGGGCAGTCCAGGGTCTATTCTAGGCATTCGACACGAACAAGGAATACAACGTGAATATCGACGAATTGCTCTCCCTGCGCGAGTGGGAGGATCCACGGCTGACCTCGCGTGGACGTCTCCGCGAACACGCAACGTTCTGGCGATACGACAGTGAAGTCGACGCTGCTACGAGGGCTCCCCGCTGTTCAGCTCGTTATGTTGAGTTGAACGGCATCTGGAATTTCCTGTATCTCGATCGTCCCGAAGAACTGATCGATGATCACGTACGCGGGCATTATTTCGTGGACCGGGACACTCAAAACACGACGATCGCAGTTCCTGGAAACTGGACCATGCAGGGTTGGGACAAGCCGATTTACACGAACGTAAAGATGCCGTTTCCCGACTTGCCTCCTACCGTTCCGGATGAGAATCCGACCGGCGTGTATCACCGCCTGTTCCGGCTCCCCGAATCCATACCTGGTGATCAGCTTGTGCTGCATGTCGGAGGAGCCGAGAGTTTCTACTATGTCTATGTCAACGGAAGCCAGATCGGTTGCGCCACGGATTCGCGTTTACCGTCTGAGTTCGATATCACGGACTTTGTGCGGTCCTCTGAAGATAACCATCTGGTAATCGTTGTTTTGCGCTGGTCTGCGGCGAGTTTTATCGAGGACCAGGATCAATGGTGGATGGGAGGCGTTCATCGAGATGTATTCATCGAACGTCGCTCGTCGTCACACGTTGCAAATCTCGAAGTACGTGCCGAACCGGTCCGTGTCCCGGCTTCCGAAGGGCCAGCCAGGCTTTCGGTGGAACTCTCGCTTGCATGCGGCTCATACCCTCCCGAAGAACACCGGGTTCGCTGGAAGCTTCTGAGCGCAGGCACTCTGGGAGATGTAAATGGACCGACAACGGAGCATGGTATCGGCATGGTAATAGCTTCGGGCACGGCCCAACTCGAGGAAAGACCTCAGTCCGGCCCGAGGAGATTTTCCATCACCTGCGAACTTACCCATGTGCGGTACTGGTCGGCCGAACAGCCGTCGCTGTACACACTCGTGTGCGAGGTGATCCGAGGTGACGAAGCGACCGAGTTCGTCGCAGTGCAGACTGGCTTCAGACGCGTCGAAATACGGAACCGCCAGCTGCTTCTGAACGGACAAGCGGTCATGATCAGAGGCGTGAATCGGCATGATCATGATCCCGATACCGGCAAGACGGTCAGCCCAGCAAGAATGCTCGAAGACATCCTCCTTCTGAAACGCTTCAATGTGAATGCTGTCCGAACTTCACACTATCCGAATGACAGCTGCTGGTACGACCTTTGCGACCGATACGGTGTCATGCTGATTGATGAAGCGAATATCGAGAACCACCACTACTACGACGAACTGTGTCGGGACGCTTCGTACGCTGAAGCGTATCTTGCCCGTGTGAGTCGGATGGTGATGCGTGATCGCAATCATCCGTCGATCATTGCCTGGTCTCTCGGCAACGAAAGCGGCTATGGACCGAATCACGACGCATGTGCCGGGTGGGTCCGACATTACGATCCCACGCGGCCGCTTCATTACGAGGGGGCAATGCATCATAGCTACGGACAGGCTGGTCGGGATCTGAGCAGAGGGCATTCCGTTACCGATATCGTGTGTCCCATGTACGCACCTGTAGACGAGATCGAACACTGGGCAAAGACGACCGACGACTACCGACCGCTGATTCTCTGCGAGTATTCTCACGCCATGGGTAACAGCAACGGCACCCTCTCTGAGTACTGGAGACTGTTCCGTTCGCTGCACGGCCTGCAGGGTGGATTTATCTGGGAATATCTTGATCACGGGCTGCGGAAAATAACGCCTGATGGCGTATCATACCTCGGCTACGGAGGCGATTTCGGAGATACACCGAACGATGCGAACTTCTGTATGGACGGTCTTGTCTCTGCGGATCGACGCCCGCATCCGGCGATGTGGGAGTTCATGCATGCTGCACAACCGCTTGATTTCGAAACTGTCGACGCATTGCGGGGGCGTTTCCGGATCAGAAACGCTTTTGACTTTCGGACACTCAACGGCTATCTACTGCGATGGGAACTGTCGTTGCATGGTCGTATCGTGCAACAGGACACGATGCCGCTACCGGAGGTTCTTCCGGGAAGTTGGACCGACGTGATCGTTCCGATTGCCGAACACGCGTCCCTCGGGAACGCCGCTGCCCATCTCACCTTTCGGGTATGCACCGCATTCGATACACCATGGGCAGATGCCGGACACTGTATCGCCTGGTCACAAGTCACGCTGCCGGGATCATCGGTGTCGGTTCGTGAGCGATACTCCACCGCGTCATCGTCCGAGGGAGCCGGTACTACCGTTTTCCATCGCGATGATTCGCAAGAGGTCCGATCGGCGCGCTGCGGAGTATCCGAGTTCGGCATTGAAGACGGTTGTGTGCGGAGCTGGGTACATCGAAACGTACCCGTTTTTACTACTCCGCCTGTCCTGCAGCTTGCGCGCGCGCCTACGGACAACGATGGCATAAAACTGTGGAGCGGTCAGGACCATAAGCCACTCGGCAAGTGGCGCGCCACGGAGCTCGATTCACTCCATCTGGAGTTCCTGAGCGGGTCGATTGAAGAAGACTCTGTTCTGAACAGTCACTTCGAGCTCCGCACACCCTGTGCTACGCTCGGCACTCTCAGCCAACGGTACACGTTTTTCGCCGGTTGTCTGATTGTAGAGAGCACGGTGAGTCTGAATGATGTACTCGACGACTATCCGCGGGTCGGATTGACGTTCGCGGTTCCGGGAAACGACCATCAGGTATCGTGGCTCGGTCTCGGGCCACATGAAAACTACCCCGACCGCAAATCATCCGCGTTGTACGGATTGCACCTGGCCGATCCGGACTTCGCAGCTCTTCCGTACGAAATGCCACAGGAGTATGGCGGCAGGACGGATGTCGACGAGCTCATGATCTGCCGGGAGGAGAATCGCCGGCAGCTTTCGATTTCAGGGGATTTTCCGTTTACATTCAGTGCCGTACCCTATTCTGTGGATGATCTCTCGAAAGCATTCCACGCGCATGAACTCAGGCCGCGTGACGATCTTGTTGTGAACATCGACCATGCGCACCGTGGTCTCGGAACGGCGAGTTGCGGACCGGACACGTTTGAGAGATACCTCATCCGGCCGGGCGTGTACCGGTTTACGTTCGTGTTTCGACTGACCGAAGGATAACCGCCCGACTGTTTCAGAAGGGCGAATCGGCCCCTGCAGTAAGCGTTCGTATCGTTCCTTTCAGTTGGTCGATCTCGCGTTTCTGCGTGCTGATTACTTCGAGGAACTCTTCGTCGCGGGCATCCCCGGCGACGTGTGAGTCGCCGCTTGTCCTGAACGTTTCGAGATCCATCGCGATCTCGATGGACGTGAGTCCATAACTGCTATCGTACTCCTCCAGATCCAGCGGCATCTCCGGAAAACTCTCTGACTGGGCAATCTTCTGTGCCATGCGCTCGATTTGTACAGCTGCGGGGCTTTCGGGTGCGAAGTCAGTCAATGGTTGGAGCGCGCGGACCGCCATAGAGCATGCCGGGTCCTGAAAAACTGCGCCAAGGCTTTCGAGACCGATGCCGAGGTTGCGGTCGACAAGATCGCGCAGGCTTTCTGCAATACGAAAATCCTCGCCCTGAATCATCATGTTTAATATGAGATACGGTTTCAGCTGCGAAATGGCTTTTGTCGCACGGGCTCCGTATTTCCGATCGATCTTCTTAATGCCGTCAGTGATGTCCCGAAGGGTAGGCGTTGACCCGGGTGTCTTGTCCTTTTGTATTTCTTTGAGATACGAAGCCACCCGCTTTGATGATGCGAACTCTTCCTGCAATCGTCGAAAAAGGACGTTTTTGAGCAGCGAATACGCGTTGAGAACAGACGGTGCTTCCGGTGTTGTTACCACGAGACCCGAGTTTGAAAGCAGAAACATGTCGATGATGAGCGGGGTGGTCCCCGATCCAAGATCGATGAGCACCACGTCCGCATCGATCGCTTCAATGGCCTGTATAAGTTTTTTTCTCGTCGCCGGTGTTGGAGAGGAGAGACCGGTGACCAGCACATCGCCGGGCACAAACCTCAGCGCCGGCACGTGCGTCTGTACGATGATATCCTTGAAACGCGTTTTCGTGTCCGACAGAAAATTACCAATACCCTTATGCTTGTTGCGGTAACCGAGATAGGTGTGAAGATTCGATCCGCCGAGATCCATGTCGACAACGACCGTTCGCACGCCGGCAGCCCCGAGGCGAAGGCCGAGGTTGGCGGTGATCAAGGATTTGCCGGCGCCTCCCTTGCCGCTCGCCACCGGAATGATCTTTCGCTTCGATTTCTGATTTATTGTCATGGCCATTGGCACGATTATAGCCTGAAGGTCGCGAATGGAAAACTCCGAAAAAGGCCACTTTGCGTTTACCGCGATATAGTATACAATTTTAACGGTTGGAATTTTTCCATTGGTAAATTGAAAAGCTGTACGGTGGTAGGAGAGTCTGTTCAATGACAGACAAGCGAGTCTTTCACATTGACCGTGAATGCTATGTGGTATTCATCGGCGCAACAAAACAGGATTTGCGACCGTTCATACGTATCGGGAACAGTCCTCGAATCCCTTCAGAAGTCACCGACGAGATTCGGGATGTAATCATTACCGACCGGCTTACCGGAAGTCCCGTCCACGAAAGCAGGACTGTCGAGCAAAGTATAGGAAGCGATCTCCGCTATCTCGGGGATCCCGATATGGTTGCTCGATTCAAGACCTTTGTCGGTCATGAAGATTTACCGACCGAGCAGTTCGAGACGACCACGCGCGAGGAGAAGCCTAAGGCCGAACAGTCCTTTGTATATTTCTATCGCGACGGCGGCATGAGCGTGTATGTCGGTCAGGACAAGATCTTCTCGCTTGCCGAGCTTGAAAAACGGGACCGCCACTACATCGAACTTACCCGCCGTATTAAAAGTGAACTTCTAAAAGATCCGCTGCGAATACAGAAGTCTGATCTTCAGGGCACAGGCTTTCTCAGGTGTGGCGAGATCTGTATGTTTTTTCGAGATGGCCAGATCGGGGCCACGCCTCTGACGCCTGACAGCTTCTATGCGCTCGCGAGTAAAGGGATAGATCCCGACCTTGTCTCTATCTGGAATGTCGATGATACAGGCGAAGAACTGGTCCGGTTGTTCAAGCGCACCCGTCTCAAGCGGTCTTCGGTCACCGTTCTGCACCCCCATCCGGAAGAAATAGCGCCTCTTGCCCGACTGTTCGAGTCCTCCGGTGATGGTCCCGCCGCGCACATTGTCACAGTCGGTCCGGACGCCGACATAAAACGATCGGGTCTTCAGTACGCCCTGACGGCGGATGCCCGCGGTATTCGAATCACGGGTGATCTATTTGTCGAAAGTGCAGTCATCGGATCGGACACTGAGACGGGGGTTTCGGTCCTGGCTCATGGAACGTCTCGACCGGTCCTTCGCAGTTCGGATGAGAAATCGGTTGGTCTCGAGCTTCTCGACGCAGTGCCGTATACCGTTGCAGCCGACGATGAGCCGAGCGACCGTACGGTCAGTGCCCGCTATCTTTCATCCTGGACACCATTTGTACGCGCGCACGTCGATTCTGCAACAATGCTTGCCGTTGAGCAGATTGATCAGCTTTTCGCACGCCCTCCACAGGGACGTGCACGGGATCAACTGGTAAAGTCTATTGAACAGCGTGTTAAAAACATCGAAACGCCTTCAAGAGGTCCTCTCGCGGTTTACCTCCATAACGCCGCGGTGGCGGTTGAGGGACGCGTACGGCGCGGGGGCCACGACGGCGGGCGCCCCATGCAATCTCTCGCGAACTCGCTTTCCAGATTTGCGTATGCCATAAACGAAGACGACGTCGCAGCCGCACCGTGTCGTGCCGATCTGTACTGGACACCGGCCACGCGAACGGTATTTTTTAAACCCGCCTCGCCGACCATGTCGGTGCGGAACGT
This sequence comes from Spirochaetaceae bacterium, assembly GCA_007128315.1. GTDB lineage: Bacteria > Spirochaetota > Spirochaetia > DSM-27196 > SKKC01 > SKKC01. Next base: position 8,396 of record SKXQ01000062.1, read on the forward strand.
AGAGCACAGTCGTGAGGTCCGAGGCTCGCTCTCGGCGCTTGCGGCCGACGACCCCGAGCTGTACGAGCGTGAGCGTAAAGAACTCCTCGACCTGCTGAGACTGCTCCGCAAGGGCGGCATGCAGACTCCTGCGGGTTCGGCTGGCACACCGGAAGCGAAAACGGCATCGACCTCAGACGCGCAAAGCAGCGATGCGTCACGCAGGAAAGACGAAAGCGGGAAGACGCCGGGGTCTGATCAGAATGCAAAGCGTTCGGGTGCAGGGACAGCTGGTCGCTCATCCGAAAACACATCGGCAGCTTCCCGCACTCCGTCTTCGCTTTCCAGCGGACCGACGATCACGAACACGTCTGCTTCGGGGCGCGCCGATGCTTCTCGCAGAAAGAAAACCATCGGCATCGCCGCGCTTGTGCTTCTCCTTCTCGGAGCCGTGTTTCTTCTGAGTCCCGATCTTCGAAGCCGGGTGCAGGACAGCTTCGGTCGGGTCGTTTCCGGACCGGACGATCTCCCCGCCGAAGGAGTTGATACCGATCCGAACGCCGATGCTCCTGTTGAGGACGCCGACGTTGTTGCAGACGCAGACGCAGACGCAGACGCAGACGCAGA
>SKXQ01000175.1 GCA_007128315.1 Spirochaetaceae bacterium
AAGCTGACTACAATCAGAAAAGCTATGGGGTAGATGAAAAAGGCAGCAATAAGAACCGCAACCGGAATGAGGAAGATAACGATCCACATTTTGTTGCGATTGTTCGCGAACGACCGTTTGGTCATAGGCCGGGTCTCCATTTCTAAGAACGGCCCTGGTGCATCCAGGGCCGTTTACTGATCAGTGTTTCAATCGAGGCTCTTACTGAGCGGCTCGAAGCATATCGACAAACTCAGCGGGAGTGAGATCCTGCAGTACCATTGCACCTATTGCCTGACCAAACTCGTACACGACATCGACGGGCATAGACGCTTCCAGGTGATCAATCAGGAATGCCGCCTCATTACCGGCCTGTATGAACTGCTGCTGCAGCGGATCAAGCTCTACGTCTGCAGGAATTTCGAACTCGACGGCAAGAAGAGATCCTGCAGCGAGTGAGACACGACGCGCATTCTCTGGACTGGTGAGGTGTTGCATGAACGCAATGACAGCGTCGCGGCGTGCCGGGTCATCGGTATTCGCTGCTGCGAGGTTCGTGTGCAGCCAGCCCACCTGGTGACCGTGGTAATCGCCTGCCTGTGGTGCGGGTGCAAGCCGGGTTGCCCGATATACTTCCGGTGAGTTCTCGCGTATGTTCCCGATGTACCACGCACCGTTTATGAACATCGCTGTCCGTCCTGCCTGATAGTGTCCGCCGGACACACCAGCATCGGCGCCGATTGCGTCGCGCGTTGTGTTACCGTCGCTATACAGACGGAGCAGAACTTCTGCCGCCTGTTCAAAAGCGGGGTCATCGAATCCCCGTTCCCACACATCAGGTCCTCCAAAGCTTCCCAGAAAATGGGTGTACCAGAGCATCGATGTCCAGGCGTTCGTTCCACCAGTCATCTGACTCGTCGGCACGACGTCAATTGCCTTCAGGCGTTCAGTCGCTTCCCAGAACTCGTCCATGGTCTCGGGGAAACGCTCGATTCCTGCTTCGTCAAAAAGATCCTGATTATACCATACTGGCGTAAAGCCGATTTCATAGGGAAGCGATCGTGTCTGACCGCTGATGGTCGATGCCTGCAGGTTACCCTGGTTGAAGTTTTCGCCCCATCCGGCTGCGATTTCATCCGAAAAATCCATCAACAGATCGCTGTCGTAATACGCAGCGGTCGTAGGACTCAACTTGAACGTGAAAATATCGGGTGCTTGTCCCGCGGCGAGACGGGTTCGAATCGTGTCTTCGTATCCGTCGTAGTCCGGCTGAGGTTCCACGACGACCCGAATTCGGCCCTCGTGCGTTGCATTGAACTCAGCAACAATGTCTTCCATGACGTCTGCTTTCGAGTCCTGCCCGACCCATATGCTGGGCCACGTCAGGACGATTTCGTCAGCAGTTTCGGCTCTACCCCCCGCGAAGACTGAAATCGACGCAAACATCATCGCAATGAGCATCAAAGAAACAATAAATAGCTTCCTGTTCATACCATCCTCCTAATTTACTTTCTAAAAGTAAGTAGAACATGGTTTTTTTTGGCTGTCAACGCGAAAATACACACCGCTACCCGTTCCCGAGTCGGGTACAGAAATTCCATGCATTTCGGGCGTATCAGGAAGCTGACTCAGATCATCGTCCACGTCCCATCGAGGTTATGAAGTTTCCGTTCGGTCATTGGTTTCCGTCGTCTTCACCGCCGAAAAAATGTGGTATGTGCATACGTTTTTAAGGTAGTACAGATGACGGGCCACCTGGGCGCGCATAAAGGTCATGATCAGTGTACGTCGGACAGGACCCTGTAACGGGTGGTCGCGGAACCATCCCCTGCGGTTCTTAAAGCCTTTCACAACCGCGGCCGTGATGTCGGCCTCGTGCTCGATCGTCAACTCAGTCCGGGCAAAGGCGTCCCGGTACGAGTCGGGAAACCAGTAGTTCTGCGACAAACGCCGCTCCCACATACGAAGCAGACGCCCTCTGCGGTTCGGTTTCATGAGTATGTCGGCCATGACGAAACGCCCGCCGGGTTTCAGAACGCGGGCGACTTCACGAAGAAATGCGGGTTTGTCGGGGTAATGAAACGCACTTTCGACGTTCAGTACCGCGTCAAACGACTCGTCCGCAAGCTCTTTCATGTCCTGTGCGTCCGACGCGAGAAAAAACGTATTAGAAAGTGCCTTTCCCGTTGCAATTCTGTCCGCCAGTGCTACGTTCGCGGGATTCAGATCGAGACCGGTGACCGAGCGCGGACTGCGCGTGTTCGCAACGAACATGGACTGAACCCCGTTTCCGCAACCCACCTCCAGTACGTCTGAACCGGTAAGGTTGCCAAGGTAGTCGAGGCACACATTCGTGAGATTCGCCTGCCCCTCAAGGAGCGTTTCGTCGGTGCGGACGTAGTATGGAAAATGGACCATCTGATGCTCACCGAAAACCTCTTCGTACAGGTCGTTCATGATTCGGTGATAGTCACCTAGCGAAAGTGCTGCGCGAATGAGCCCTGCAGTCGATCGGTCGGTAGATGTTGCCACGGTAACTACAGTATCAGAAACGCGTGCAATGCTCAAATCAGATCCGTATGTGGTATTGACTTGGATTCAACAATGATATAATTTTGATTAATCAAAATATATTAATCTAATGCTATATCAAGGAGTTTTGTATGATTAAGAGAATGCTGTTCGCAGGCATTATGTGTCTCGTTTTCATACCGCCGATGCCTGCCGGCGGGAGAAGTGAAGGTCCCGCAGAGAGTGGGTCGGACACGCCTGTCGATATTGTTGCGACGACCGGAATGATTGGAGACATCGTCTCGAACGTGGTCGGTGAGCGAGGTGCAGTATTTGTCCTCATGGACGACGAGATTGACCCGCATCTCTTTCGCCCTACGCGATCGGACATTGCTCGCATGCAACGAGCCGACATCATCTTTTACAACGGACTGAATCTCGAAGGTCAGATGGCGGACACTCTCGTACAGCTTGCGCGCGGCCGCCCTGTATACGCCGTGACAGAGCTTTTTGACGAAGCAACACTGCTTGAAGATCAAGAGGACGAGGAGTACGTTGATCCGCACCTGTGGATGGATGTGTCTCTCTGGATGCAGTCGGTCGAGAAGGTTACGTCAGCCCTGACGGAGTTTGATCCTGATAGTGGCGACTACTACAGGGACAATGCAGACGTGTATCTGCATGAGCTCGCAGAGTTGCACGCGTACGCACAGGAAGTCATAAGCAGTATCCCCTCCGGGCGCCGCTTTCTGGTAACCGCGCATGACGCCTTTCAGTACCTCGGCCGGGCCTACGGCCTCGAGGTTGTTGGCGTTCAGGGAATCAGCACCGAGTCCGAAGCGGGGCTTGAAGACATCAACAGTCTCGTGAACTTCATCGTGCAGAATCAGATCACGGCGGTTTTCGCCGAGACCACCGTTGCCGACCGTGCGCTCATGGCTGTGATCGAAGGTGCAGCGGCACAGGGCCACGAGGTAGTGATCGGAGGAGAGCTGTTCTCTGATGCCATGGGACCTGCTGGGAGCTGGGAAGGCACCTACACAGGAATGATCGACCACAACGTGACGACCATTGCGAGAACGCTCGGTGGCTCACCGCCACCGCGCGGGTTTCGCGGTAGACTGTCACCGTAGACTGACTATAGGCTTTGATCAATGAATAACGCGATTTCGAGTTCACGTAACACAATGCATGAGTCGGCCTCCTCCGGGAGGTCGGTTTCACCGGAAAGCGTCGCCCTCCACGTGCGAGACCTCACCGTAGCCTACTATCGGAAGCCGGTGCTTTGGGACGTGGACCTCGACGTCCCGCCGTCGGTCGTCGCCGGTATCGTCGGGCCGAACGGCGCGGGCAAGAGCACGCTCATCAAGGCGATTCTGGATCTTGTTCCGCACGCGTCGGGATCCGTAGAGATATTTGGAAAGCCGTACCGGCGCCAGCGACGTCTCGTCGGCTACGTGCCTCAGCGGGAGAGTGTCGACTGGGAGTATCCGATCACCGCACTCGAGCTTGTCGCCATGGGTCTGTATCGGAAGATCGGCTGGTTTCGGCCCGTCAGCTCTCCGTACCGGAAGCAGGCTCTTTCGGCACTCACCGACGTCGGCATGGCCGACTTTGCACACCGGCAGATCAGCAGACTTTCCGGTGGGCAGCAGCAGCGTATCTTCCTCGCGCGAGCACTCGTCCAGGACGCCGACGTCTACTTCATGGACGAACCGTTTGCCGGCGTCGATGCCTCGACTGAGAAAGCCATAATAGGGATCCTGCAGCGGCTCAGAGCCGCAGGAAAAACGGTGTTTGTCGTACACCACGATCTCGAGACCGTTCGTGAGTACTTCGACTATCTGATAATGCTGAACATGAGAATCGTCGCAGCCGGGCCCGTTGCGGAGGTGTTCAACAGCGAGAATCTCAAACGTACCTACGGCGGGCGGCTGACCCTGCTCGATCGTGCAGTCGATGCCATGGGGAGGACACCGGGATGATTACGGATCGCCTCCTGCGGGTATTGATCCTCGCCGATTACAATACACGCGTCGTGATGTTCGGCACTGTCATGCTCGGAGTCGCCGGCGGAGTCGTCGGAGTGTTTCTGCTTTTGCGGCGTAGAGCTCTCCTCGCCGATGCGGTCAGCCATGCGGCCCTTCCCGGTGTCGCTGCCGCATTCATGCTTATTATGGCGTTCGGAGGCAATCCGAGAAGCCTCCCGCTTCTGCTTCTCGGTGCTCTGGTGTCAGGGCTACTCGGTATGGGCTGTGTACTCTTTATCTCGCGTTTCACCCGGCTGTCGCAGGATGCCGCGCTCGGTATCGTGCTGAGCGTTTTTTTTGGTTTCGGTATCGTACTGCTCGGGATTATTCAGCGCATGCGCGGAGCACCTGCTGCCGGACTGAACTCATTCATATACGGTCGCACCGCGTCGATGATACGCTCCGATGCTCTTCTTATAGGAACGGCGGCACTGGTGGTGTTAGTCCTTACTGTCGTGCTTTTCAAGGAGTTCCGGCTGTTTACCTTTGACCCCGGATTCGCCGCTGGTGATGGATGGCCCGTGCAACGACTCGATGCGCTTCTCATGACGCTGGTTGTATCGGTTACCGTCATAGGGCTGCAGGCTGTCGGTATTATTCTTGTTATTGCGATTCTGGTGCTGCCGCCGGCGACCGCACGCTTCTGGACCGACCGCCTGAGCGTTCTCGTCCTCTTGTCGGCGCTCATTGGTGCAACGGGAGCCTACGTCGGTACTGCTCTTAGTGCAAGTATCCCGCGAATGCCCGCTGGCGCAGCAATCGTTGTGTCGCACGGAGCGCTGTTCGTGCTGAGCATGCTCTTCGGAACGGTCCGGGGTATCGTGCATGAACTCTTTGCCCGTAGAAGGCTTGCGCGAACGACTCTGAAGCAGAACCTCCTTCGCGCCCTGTACGAGTGTGAGGAGGCCGGTGACGTGCATAGTGCTGAAACACAATGGACCTACCTGATGCACACGCGGGGATGGAGCATTCGTGAGCTGAAGCACGCGGTTCGATTGCTTCGTCTCGATCAGGCTGTCTATCGGTCGCCCGAGGGACAGTGGCTTTTCACCGAGTCGGGTCGGGTACAGGCTGCACGCGTAACCAGAAATCACCGGTTGTGGGAGGTGTATCTGCTTGAGCACGCCGATACTGCGACCGCGCACGTCGATCAGGGTGCCGACTTCATAGAACACGTGCTTGGCGATGCGCTTGTAGCGGAGCTCGAGAAGGCAGTACCCCGGTTCGGGAAAGTCGTCCCGAACAGTGTCCATGTCATCGGGACGAGGGGGAAACGCGCATGATGTGGACAGCACTTGATACCTGGATTGTCGTTGCCGCCGTACTTGCCGGAGCAACGTGTGCCATGATCGGTTCATTCCTGGTCCTGAAAAAGGTCAGCATGATGGGTGACGCGATAAGCCACGCGGTGCTGCCCGGAATCGCCGTCGCCTTCATAATTACCGGTTCACGCTCGGGTCCTGCCATGCTGATCGGTGCCGCCGTGGTTGGTGTTCTGACCGCTGTTCTGGTGCACGTGATCCATCACTATTCCCGTCTCGAAGAAGGCGCCTCCATGGGTGTCGTGTTCACCGTTCTGTTCGCGATTGGACTCATTCTGATCGAGCGGGCGGCGCACCATGTGGATATACATCCGGAACACGTGCTGTTCGGCGCGGTGGAGCTTGTGCCCCTGCACTTGATCTCTGTGTTCGGATTTGGTGTTCCGCGAGGTGTGATACTGCTTGCCTTCGTGCTTCTTATTAATCTTTCGGTTGTCACGCTACTGTTCAAGGAGCTGCGCCTGGCCACCTTCGACCCCGAGCTGGCTACGACCCTCGGGATCAACGCGACTATGATCCACTATCTTCTGATGGTGCTGGTCGCCATGACAACGGTTGCCGCCTTCGAAGTAGTCGGCAGTATCCTTGTGATTGCAATGCTGATCGTACCGGGCGCGACCGCATGGCTTCTGACCCGACGTCTATTGCCCTTTCTGATCGTCAGCGTCGCTGTCTCCGTCGTTGCCGCCGTCCTTGGGCACATAGCGGCAATCACCGTGCCTCCTCTGTTCGGGTATGTCGACACCAGTACTGCCGGTTCCATGGCGACCGTTCTCGGGATTCTGTTTTTCGGTGCCCTTCTGTTTGCACCGGAGCAGGGTGTCGTCGCACGTGCCATCGATGCGCTTCGTCTGCGTCTTTCCATTGGATCGCAGGACGCACTCGGCCTGCTTGCTCGCGCTGCCGAAAACACCGAAAGCCAGACCGGAAGTCTTTCGGCCGCAGAGTTACGGGGTGTGCACCGGTCTCCCTTTGCAGGACACCGGTTGAAACTCGCCGCAATTCTCGCATTCCTGCGCGTGAAAGGCTCAGTCGTGTTTCGAGGTGGCCGGTATCATACCACCGAGCGCGGTTCGGAGCAGGGCAGGGAGATCCTTCGCTCACACAGACTCTGGGAGCAGTTTTTCTTTGACGATGGCAAAGTGCGTATAAGTGAGTTGCACCCCGCAGCTGATGTTCTCGAGCATTATACAAACAACGATCTCAGAGAAGACTTGTCAGAACGTTTCGCCGGCAAGCGTACCGATCCACAGGGCAGGCCGATACCGGGGGAGGATTGAGTCATGCCCACGAGCACCGTAGAACAGTACATCAAGACAATTTATCAGCAGGAAGAACGCTGTGCTCATGACATTGTTCCGATGAAGCAACTGTCAGAAGCGATGGGCGTGACACCGGGAACCGCGACCGCAATGGTTAAACATCTTGCCGAGCGAAAGCTCATACGGTACGAGCCGCGAAAAGGAGTCAGGCTCACCGCCGGGGGGCGCGAGCTCGCGCTGATCATGGTTCGTCGCCACAGACTCATCGAGACGTTTCTCGAGAACGTTCTCGGCTACGATCTCAGCGAGGTTCACGAGGACGCTGAACAGCTCGAACACGCCGTGTCAGATAAGTTCATCGAACGAATCGATGCATATCTCGGATTCCCGCCTGCCGATCCACACGGTGACCCCATACCCTCGGCGGAAGGTCATATCGCGCGACGGGATTCCGTGCCACTTGATCACTGCGAAACCGGAGATTCCATACGCGTCGCCCGCCTGCGAAATGACGACCCGGCGTTCCTGCTCCTTATGAAGGAGCAGCGACTGACTCCCGGAGAGGTTTTTGTAGTCATTGACAAGAACGAGACGGCCGGAACAATGACCGTACAGCACAACGCCCGCACCAGGAAGACGAACACGCCGTTCACCATCAGCATGGGAAACAGTACCAGAATCATGGTCGAGCCGACCGGAGAGCAGTAGAACGGCCTAACCCACGACCAATAACTTCTTATGAAACACCAGTAATATTTCCTTGACCGTATGGAAGAAAGGATCTAACCTTGTATTTGTACACGAGTACAAAATTATGGAGGTTTGATATGTTGCGACGTTTAAGTGTGATCTCACTCTTATTAACCGTGCTTGTTTGGTCAGCTGTGTTTGCCGGTGGACGCCAGGAGGCTGACGATGGTGTTGCGAATCTGACAATGTGGGTTAGGACGCCGGAAACTGTTGCACTGCTTCAGGAAAGCATTGAACGGTTCGAAAGTGAGAATCCGAATGTCACCGTAGAACTCGTGGAGTTTGCTGCCGATGCCTACCCGGGTGCGTTACAGGCCGCTATCTCAGGGCAGGAGTTGCCGGATATTTTCCACGTACATAACTCGGTTCCCGTGCCACAGTTGCGAGAACTGAATCTCATTCAGGAGCTCGACGATCATTTCAGTGATGGCTTCGTCGAACGATTCGATCCTGCCACCTGGTGGGAAGGCAGTACCACGCTCGATGGTACGATTTATGCGTGGCCTGATCGATCGTTTAGGCGTGCAAGTCTGTTCATGTACTACAATAAAGACGTCATGGAGCAAGCCGGACTCGATCCCGAAGCACCTCCGGTAACGTGGGATGAGTTTGTCGAGCAGGCAAGTCTTGTTTCGGAACGACTTTCAGGTGAAGCATTCGGCCTTCATACCGGTTTTACGTCGGGGTGGTTCAATGAGCGTGTTGTACTGCAGCTGGCGACAACAGTTGCCGATTCTCATGGTGTACCGGCTGAACACCTCCCGGGGAGAATGGTGAACTGGCATACGGGAACAGCCTTCGATGCAACCGGACTCTCTGAAGTTGCGGACTTTTTCCGCAGACTTGAAGAATCCCGGTCCATTCATCCCGATTACCTGAACACAGGGCGCTCACAGGCCTTTGCGCAGTGGGCAGCCGGCCAGGCAGCGTTCCTGTTCGACGGATCCTGGAGACTTCAGGAGATTCTTCGCGAAGAGCCGGATCTTGAGTTCGGTGTAACGATGCTCCCGTCCTACGACGGTCGACCGGTTCTCTGGGGTGTTG
>SKXQ01000044.1 GCA_007128315.1 Spirochaetaceae bacterium
GGGTATATTCCTCGCTCAGGCCTTCATAACCTCGGTTGCAGTACCGGTCTACGCTTCGATGGGGAACGTACTCGGTCTAGCTGCTCTGGTATTCCTGTTCTGGGCCAGTGTTATCTGGATCCTGTCAAGTCAGTTCGTGTTCCCGGTACGGACGCGCCTGAATGCAAAAATCGGCCCGGTTCTCAAGAAATCGTTCATGGTGTTTTTCGACAACACCGGGTTCTCGCTGTTTATGGCTGCAGGTATCATCGCACTGACAGCGCTCTCGCTCCCTCTGGCCTTTCTGATCCCCGGACCAATGGGAGTTCTGATCTGGATGCAGACCGGCTTCAAACTGCGACTCATGAAGTACGATTATCTCGAAGAGCATCCCGACGTCAAACGTTCGGCGATTCCCTGGGATGAACTTCTCTACGATGAACGTGAACGAGTCGGGTCGAGGACGCTCCGGGGCATGATCTTTCCCTGGAAAGAATAAGGGTCGTTCATGTCACGGTGTCCGGCGTTGCGTTGAAGTTCCACTGCACAACCGGGCGGACCTTTCGACTGATGTAGATCATGGGCGTATCGAGCACAGCGACTAATAGTTTCAACACATAGGTCGTCAGCAGAATTTCCAGAAATACCGAGGCGGGAAACACCCCGATAAACGCGACAGACGTAAACACGAGACTGTCGATTGCCTGGCTTACCGCCGTACTCAGATTGTTGCGTACCCACAGCTTTTCGGGAACACGCCTCCTCCAGAAGTCAAAGGCCCACACATCGTGCAGCTGTGCGAAGATGTACGCCATGAGGCTTGCGACCGTGATACGGGGCAGAAGCGAAAAGATATCCCGCAAAGGACCCGCCATCGTATCCCCGGCAGCAGGGATGAACTGAATAGCCATAGTCATGAGCAGGGTCGCGGACACAATAGCAGCAAACCCGATCCATACCGTACGACGCGCCATACCCGCTCCGTATCGCTCGTTCAGGATGTCGGTTGCAAGGAAAGATGTCGCGTATACGATATTACCCAGCGTCGCGGTAAGGCCGAAAAGTTCTACCGTTTTGGTAACCTGAATATTGGCGATGATACCGGCGAGAGCCACCCATGCGATGAGCCCGACCGCGCCAAAGACCTTATACGAGAGCAGTATCAGGGCGAAATTGAGCAGCAGCATGCCGAGCCAGAGAATTTCGTTATTCATGATGGAGCGCACCGTATTCAGACCGGTGCGTACGTGTCAATACAAGCCGGTTTCCCGGACTCCACAAACGGCCCGGCTTCTGTTACCTTGAGTGCTGAGGGGGATACGTGTCCAAAATAATTCTTGTATCAAACAGACTCAGTGTTTCAGCCCGGCGAACGAACGAGGGATTCAGCTACAATCCAAGCGTTGGTGGTCTCGCAACGGGTCTGAGTTCGTTTTTTTCACGATCCGACAGCCTCTGGGTCGGATGGAGTGGCCTGGCAGACGACACGCTTACACCGGAAGAGCGCGACGAAGTCGCTGGAACACTCCGTACTGAACACAAGAGCGTGGCGGTTTCTCTCTCAAGCCTTGATCTCGATACCTTCTACTACGGATTCTGCAACAAGGCCATCTGGCCGCTGTTTCACTACTTTCCCACATACGTGGACTACGACCCTGCACTCTGGGCCGCGTACGAACGGGTCAATAAGAAGTTCTTCGAAGAACTCCGTCAGGTTATCGAGCCGGGAGACTTTGTCTGGGTACACGATTACCAGCTGATGCTGCTTCCCGGCATGATCCGTGAGGAGTTTCCCAACACCCGTATCGGGTTCTTTCTGCATATTCCGTTCCCAAGCTATGAGCTGTTCCGGCTCCTGCCCTGGCGCAACGACATTCTGAACGGTTTACTTGGCTCGGATCTCATAGGCTTTCACACGTATGACTACGCTCGGCACTTTCTTTCCAGTGTCCGGCGGCTCCTCGGCATGGACAACAACCTCGGAACGATACAGGGACCAAACAGAATGACAAAGGTCGATGTCTTCCCTATGGGTATCGACTACGAGAAGTACGCGGCTTCAAGCAGTCTGCCTGAAGTACAGAAAGAAATAGAACGTATACGGCAGTCCGCTCGTGGACGGAGAATTATTTTCAGTGTAGACCGGCTCGATTACTCAAAGGGTATTCCCAACCGCATTCAGGCGTTTCACCGCTTTCTCGAACGCTATCCGGATTACCACGGAAAAGTCGAGCTGATCATGATCGTTGCTCCGTCAAGAACCGAGGTGGAAAGCTACAAGGAACTGAAGCGCGAGCTCGATGAACTCGTCAGCACCATAAACGGTACCTACGGTACGATAGACTGGACACCGATTCTGTACTTCTACCGGACGTTTCCGTTTGAACAGCTGACAGCAATCTACCGGGTAGCCGAGGTGCTCCTCGTGACGCCAGTCCGCGATGGGATGAATCTCATCGCAAAGGAATACGTCGCCGCCCGCTCGGACTATCAGGGAACTGTCGTACTTTCGGAGACGGCAGGCGCTGCGCGGGAAATGAGCGAGAGTCTGATCGTAAACCCCAGCGATATGGACGGCATTGCCGAAGCCATCCGTACCGCCCTTGAACTCAGTCCCGAGGAGCAGGAGCAGAACAACCGCCGCATTCACCGTCGTCTGTCGCGGTATGACGTGCAGTTCTGGGCTCACGACTTCATGGACAAACTCGAACTCGCCGGAGAAAACCGGGCCAGCCTTCAGAACAGGCGCCTTCGCGGAGAAAAACGGAAGGAACTCGTCGAGCGATACCAGGTTGCAAAAAAACGACTGCTGTTCCTCAACTACGACGGAACACTCGTAAGGCTGGGAAGCGAACAGACCGAAGGGAAACCTGATTTGGAGCTCTTGAGCACGATTGAGCGTCTCGCCCTGGACAGCCGCAACGAGGTCGTTATCGTCTCAAGCCGCAGCAGGGAAGAGCTTTCGTCCTGGCTCGGCCACCTGAATGTCGGCCTTGTCGCTGGCTACGGGGTCTGGATCAGGCTCCGTGACGGCGACTGGGAACTCGTTGAGCAGCTGAACAACGACTGGATGGACGACATCCGACCCATCCTCGAGCGTTATGCGGACCGGACTCCGGGGTCCCGACTTGAAGAATGGGAGTACAGCCTTGCCTGGTCCTACCGGAAAGCGGAGCCGGAGCTCGGTGCCGTTCGCGTGAGTGAACTCAGGGATGCACTGCTGAGTCTGACCGGCAACCTGAACCTGGCCGTGATCGAGGGACATAACATACTCGAGGTCAAGAACAGCGACATACACAAGGGGCGCGCGGCAATGCGCTGGCTTCACAGCGGTGACTGGGATTATGTACTCGCGATCGGTGACGACTGGACTGATGAAGAACTATTCTCGGTGCTTCCCCCGGACAGCTGGTCTATCAAGGTAGGAGTCGACCTTTCGAGGGCTCACTGGTTTCTCAAGAACGAGAAGCAGGTCCGGGAGCTGCTGCACGAACTTGTATGACTACCGTGGCTGCCGCTCCGCAATGCGCCGGAGTCCATTGAGGGTCAACCAGGGATCAACTTTCTCGAAACGCCGAACGAGCGGGGCGACGACGTCGGCCAGACCGCCGGTTGCGAGCGCCTTTACCTCGCAACCGAGATGATCCGAGAATCTGCCTATCATCCCTTCAACCATGGACGCATATCCGTACACGATACCTGCCTGTATCGCGTGAACGGTGTTCGTGCCGAAGGGTTTTGGAGGAGCCGCAAGCTCGATCTGAGGAAGCTGCGCCGTTCCTTCGCTCAGTGCCAGTGATGCTTTCATGAGCCCGGGGGCGATACTGGCCCCGAGAATACGGCCTTCGGCATCAACCAGGGTGGTCGATAGTGCGGTGCCGAAGTCAAAAACCGCACACGTGCAACCCTGCACGTAGTCCTGAGAGGAAACTGCGTTTGCAATGAGATCCGCCCCGATTTCATGCCGGTTATCGATCGCAATCTCAAGCCATGGTACTGAATCCGCACTTACCACGTGAACGTCAGCGTCGAACAGGGCCCGCACAGACCTCACCAGGGGCGAGAGCAGAGGTGGCACGACACTACCGATGACAACCGCCGAAATCTGTGTTGTTTCCAGGTGAGAGTCGCGGAACAGCCCCGCGAGAACGACTCTCAGTTCGTCAGCTGTTCGCGGTGGAAGCGTCGACAGCCGCCAGTGTGCCACAAGCTCCCGGGTGTCATCGTATACACCTAACACGATATTCGAGTTTCCGACATCTACAGCAAGTATCATATCGTACATCCTTCAACGGTCTGAATGGCTTTACTTGTAAGCATCGGACGCGCGCGCTATGCTCGAAAGAACATGGCCGATACGCCCACCGTCGCGAAACAGATCCGAGGCACCAACGCATACTACCACGTTACGTGGTCTCCGGTCGTACGCGCCGTACGACACGATATTATTCGCGTTGTACCCGCCGTTGCGGGCCTGTTCGAGCTCTTTGTCCTCGACACCGGGAGGACGCTGAACCCCATACGAACGAGCGGAGCATGGTACGGAGGCCTCAGGAGCACCCTTCGCGAACTTGCAGACCCCCAGACCTGCCGCGACAAACGTGTCCGGTCATTTCTCGCACGAAACAAACTATACTACCGCTTCAGCACCTGTGACTCTCATGACGACATGCAGGACGTCCTCGCCTGCATCGCCGCCGTCCGCCCCCGATCCGTCCGGGAAGCGACCCCTTCCGGCCGCTACGAAGGACTCTTTCTCAGAGAGTCCGCGATCGGCGGAATGGTTCGGATAGACTAACTCTCTGTTCCATCAAGACCGAGTTCTCTGGCGGCGCTCCGCATTCCCTGTATGGTCTGGTCGATTACCTCGGACAGCTCCATACCTATCATCTCGGCCCCCTGTGCTATGACCTCACGGTTCGCACCGGCAGCAAAACTCTTCTCTTTCCACTTCTTTTTCACGGATTTCGCGTTCAGGTCATGAAGACTCCTGGACGGTCGAACAAGTGCGGTTGCCGTGATCAGACCGGTCAGCTCGTCTATCGTGTACAGAACCTTCTCCATTCTGAGGACCGGCTCTACGTCGGTGCACATGCCCCAGGCATGACTGAGAACAGCATGAATGTAGTCTTCGGGCCAGCCCGCATCCTGGAGCCACCGTCTGGTGTACACACAATGCTCCTCGGGATGTTCTTCCCAGTCGAGGTCGTGCACCAGACCGATAACCCCCCATTTTTCGGGATCGTCGCCGTCCTGTACCGCGAAGTGCCTCATGACAGCCTCGACGGACAGACTGTGTCTCCTCAGGTTCTCGTCATGGATGTGCTTGTAAACCAGCGCAAGCGCCTCGTCGCGGTCGGGTATATGCTGATCAGTCAATCGTAACCTCCTCAAAAACTCCACGTTCCCTGTTTTTTATTACGCGTGCGGACTCATAAATGCGGCCGTGCATACTGATGTATACGCCTCGTGGAAGCAGTTGCGCTGCCGTTACCGCCGCACCGAGGTTAAACAGAGCGTCACTCCCTGTCACCGAGTACGGGACCATTGCACCGGTCAGCACGACCGTTCTGTCGAGACTCGCTTCGGCAATAACCGCAGCGGTCTGGACCATGGTATCCGTTCCATGCGTTATGACGATCTTACGCTCGGGTGAAGCAGCACAGGCGTCACGGACGGCGAACCGGTCTTCATCTCCCATCTGCAGACTGTCAAGAAGCCGGCAAATCTCCAGTACCAGCGGTACCGAACAGCGTACTGATTCAAGGATGGCCGGAAGATGAGTACGGCTCAGGGTGAGCTCACCTTTTAGCGAATCGTAGGCCTTATCGAAGGTGCCGCCGGTGATAATGACACGAAGTGCTTCATGCATATGCCGCCGCCCTACTCGGTCTGAAAGTTAAAGAAGTTGATGACCAGACGTTGAAACGGAACAATATGGCGTATTTCCGCTCTATGCACGATCTCGAGAACCAGATCGGGGTTCGTGCCGGGATCAGTATCCACTTCCCGGCCGACAGTCCAGATAAAAACCTTCCCGGTCTGTCCCGCTTCGATCATGGCATCCCGGTACATACGAAACAACGCACTGTACCAGCCCTCGCTGAATGGAGCGCTCATGTCCGACACGGACTCATACTCGCCGAGCCGGGACTCGAAGGCTTCGGACAGACGATCAGGATGTACGGTACCGAACTCAGACAGTAGCCTCCCCTTCACCGAAGCCTTCATCGCTTCGACAATCTCGTCATCAACGGAAAAATACGGAAGAATGGAACCCGTGCGTGCAAAGAGGAACACGACGGTCTCGAAGTACTGCAGCGAGAGGTTCAGCGGTATGCGGTCGGCGTGGTCAAACTCGTAAGTAACTTCGTCAGCGTAGTCAAAGAGAAAACCTCCGAAGGCTTCCGCGAAATCTTCCTGGTGTTCCATCCACCATAAAATAGCACCGCACGAGGCACATCGTACAGTCCGGGCTGCGCACAGCGTTATCGGATCCGCAACACCAGGCCTCGGAGTCCGCGACTGCGACTGCGGCTGTGAACCGACGCCCATCGCTGCCGCTCGATCCTGCTGACCTCAGCTGAATTCCCGGCCACCACCATGGAAACGGACATACCCGACAGATCCTCGCCAAAGCGGTCAAGCTCCGAGCGTGCCCCCGATGAGAGCGAAGCGTCTATCGACAAAACGATGATCGAGCCCTCCTGAATCGAAGACCGGAGAGTTCTGATCGACGATGAAAGAAGGGTGGAAACCGGCACGCGCGTGCGACGACTCCTGTTCTGCAGCAGGGTTTCGGAAACGGCGATCATGCACAAGGCATCGTCTGCCCCGACCGTGAGCGGTCGGCCTCCGAAGGTTCTTCGGGCCCAGGCCGGAAGCAGTCCGCTCCCCGGATTCCAGAAGACCAGGGGGGCGGTCGCGTCAAGCGATCGAAGCATCTTAGCGAGCATGAGCGTCTGGAACGATGGTGTTTCGAACTCACCGAGCCCCCAGATCCCCTGCTGTCGTACAGGCGTAGATTCTATCGTGTGCGATACCGGACGCCCCCGATGATACGCCGATGAAGCATTCCGGCTGAGCGCCGTATTCACGCGATCCCCCGGCGACGCCAGAAAAACCGTGTGACCCGCGTGCGGAACGACCCGAAGCTCCGCCACATTCAACCGGCGAAGCTCGGCTTCGGTCTCAGTTGCGAGGGATTTCACAAGCACAAAGGCACACAGACCGCCCTTTATGCACGAAGCGAGCGCGTGCTGCAGCAGAAGCGTGCGCACCGGTTGTCCTGCTTTTGCCGGAACATTGGACAGTACAAGATCAAAAACTGCCGATGGGTGTCCGTCGGCTCCAACCGCGCGGCAGAAACTCTCCGCGACGCCTGCGAGCCCGTTCTGCTCGGCATTAAACCCGGAAAACGCCGCCGCCAGTGCGCTACGGTCCTCCATCACCAGTCGATCGGCGTTGAAATCGCGCGCGGCCACGATGCCGAGCACCCCGGTTCCGCAGCCGATGTCGTACACGGCCCTTGCGGTATCTTTCGCGCAGTTCTGAAGCTCCTGCAGAAGAAGACGGCTGCCGAGGTCAATCTCATGACTCGAGAACAGATCCTGCGAAAGTGCGAAGCAGTACTCCGTCCGGCGGAACCGGAACGGCAGTGTCTGGTGTATGCGACCGGCTATATCCTTCCGGCTCCAGGACATCATTCTATTCCGACTCGAGGAGCGAGCGTACGAGGCCTGACAACGCGTCTACGTCCCGGACATCACAGACCTCCCGAATGCTGTGCATCGCAAGCATCGGCACCCCGACGTCTACGGTACTGATTCCGGTTCGCGTCCATGAAATTGGCCCTATCGTTGACCCGGTCCGCATGTCGCTGCGTCCGGCGAGCATCTGAAGCGGGATATCTTCTGTGCGTGCGGCCTGCCGGGTACGCTCCATGCTCACTAAAGTCGTCGCATAGCGATACTGCGAGTTGACCTTCAGAACGGGTCCACCGCCGAGCACAGGCGCGTACGACGCATCGTATTTTCCCGTGTACATGTCGTGCAGCGCGTGTGCCCCGTCGTTGGAGACAATGAAACTTGCAGCAACGGCCCGGTACCAGGCTTCATCATCACCGGATATGGAGAGGCGTCTGAGGACGCTGTCGAGCATGGGGCTGTCCGCCCCGCTGCCGGTGCGACTGCCGATTTCCTCGTTATCAAACAGACAGAGAACCTGTGTCGGTCCCGATACCACAGCCTCCAGGAAGCCGTCCAGACAGGAGAAACAGCCAGCGAGATTATCGACGCGACCGGATACAAGGCTGTTTCCGTCCTCCAGGAGAACCGCCGGCGCCGGATCGACGAGATATGCCTCAATTGTCCCCACCGCCTCCGCCGAAACACCAAGACAATCGGCCACATGCTGCCTGATCTGCATCTCAGCGGTGAGCGTCGCGTCGGCCGACAGCGCGAGCCGCGCCTGCATGTGATCCTGAGCGTTGTACTCGAAACCCTTGTTGATATCACGGTTCAGGTGTATGGCCAGATTCGGAATGATGGCAACGGCGCGCTCACTCCGAAACGGCAGTATCGTATAGTCAGCCGCTGTAGTGCCTTCATCGTATACGACCGCCCGGCCGGCGAACACGAGCTCCCGATCGAGCCAGGTTGACAGAATCGGTCCACCGTACACTTCAACCGGTGCCCAGATACCTCCGGTGGCCTCGTGTGCACCCGAGACCTTGAGTCTCAGTCCGGGGCTGTCGGTATGAGCTGCGGCGATCCGGAACCCCGCGTCGGCGGGATGTGCCGTCCCCGGACGCACCGCGATAACAGCGCCACCGGTTTTAAGGAAGAACGGCTTGTTCGTCCTGATCGAGTCGCGGTCGCTCAGGAGCGAAAAAC
>SKXQ01000154.1 GCA_007128315.1 Spirochaetaceae bacterium
GGAGCGCGGCGCGCTTCAGGACAACCCCGATGCAGGAGTATTCGCCGAGCTCGATATCCGGGAGAACCCGGTGCACCTCAGAGGCGACCCCGACGGCTATCAGGTGCTTGCGCCATACTGGACTAATATTTCTGTTCGCTCGCCCCAAGTGTTACCGCCGCCACTGGAGGCAGGCCCGCCGTGAAGTTCCGTGGTACGGCATACCGTGCGGCTGTTTTCCCGGCGGTCGCATTGATGGGTCTGGTGGTTTTAGTCTCCTGCGGGAGAAGTGACAGCACCGACGTCGGGGTGTTTCAGACCGATTTTGCCGACTACCGCGGAACGCGAGGCACAATGCCGGAGGGCATGTTTGTTGTCGGAGAGAACGGTGAGGGAGAACCGGTCGGCCCCGGATTTTATCCCTTTGCCGGCGTGGTCGAGGTGCAGGCCGCGGGTGGTGACGCGGTAGACGCTCGCCCCGGAGCAGGCGTGACCGGTAACGCGACCGCGAATCCCGACACGTTCAGCGGCTTCGCCGCATATACTGCGGACGGCGAGACCTTTTCCTTCGGTATACGCGAACGCGGCGAGGTTGATCTGCGAAATGCGCGGGTCTTCCTCGAGTATACCAACGATTCCGGCCGCCACATTGTCGGCTTCCGCGTAAGCTACGATGTGGAGACCTGGGTTCACGGCGAGCGCGACAATCGTATTCGCTTGAAGTACCACACCGACACAAGCGGCTTCTCGTCGGTACGAGATATCGTCTCCACGGTGAACCCCGCGGGGGCTGCACATTCCGCCGACGGGGCCGAGGACGTCACCGGCGACGAGACCGACGGCGTGCGGCTTGTCGACGGATCGCTCCCGGAGAACCGGACACGCGTCGACGTGGCGTTTCTGCTCCGCGAGCTGGAAGCAGACGGTGCGGACGGCTTGTATCCCTACGGTCCGCTTGAGCCGGGTAAAACTGCGTACTTCCGCTGGCAGTACTCGAACGCGCACCTGACAGACGGGGAGACCCGGAGCGCGCTCGCGTTGAACAATATCCGCGTGGAGCCGATCTTTGGAGATGGGACTGCCGGCGGGGCAACCACGAACCAGGCGGCCAGCCGCGACACCCGCCAGGGCGGCGCCCGCGAGACGGCGCCCCTTTCCCCGCTCGCCTTCAACCCGCCAGCCGGATTTTACACAGAGCCGGTCCGGCTTGAGCTATCAAGCGGGCTCGACGGAGCCACGATCTACTATACGATTGACGGGTCACGCCCCGACCCGAACGCGGTCATTTCGGATGCCGCGTGGGACCGTCTTCCGGTAGAAACCCGCACCCGGACCTTCGTGTACGAGGACCCCGTCGACACCGCCGCGATACTCCAGCTGCAAGGCGATATCTCGACCATACAGACGAGTAACGAGACAGGGCCGTGGTCATGGGTCGCACCGCCGGATGCAGTCGAACGCGCGCTGGTCGTGCGCGCAGTCGCCGAAGCGGGGCCGAGCAGCAGCGCACACCGTAGCGCGACGCTGCTGTTTGCCGACGATCCGGAGGAGCGCTTTCTCCTTCCGGTGTTCAGCATTGCGACAGACCGGGGAGAGTTCTTTGACCCGGAGACGGGGATCTATGTGCCGGGGGCAGAAGCTGCCGGGACGTTTGAAGCGAGCAACTTCCTTAATCGCGGGACAGACTGGGAGCGAGAGGCGCACATTGAGTTCTTTGACGGAGGTGTGCGCGTCCTGCGTCAGACCCTCGGCCTGCGCATTCACGGCAACTTCTCGCGGGCTTTACCGCAGAAAACGCTACGCCTGTATTCAAGGAGCGACTACGGAACGAGCCGCATGACCCACCGGTTTTTCGATACACAGGATCTGAACGACTTTAACCGGCTGCTCCTTCGAAACGGTGGTAACGACTGGTATCGCACCATGCTCACCGACCCGGTTATGCAGTCGCTTGTGGAGCACCTTGACTTCGACACGCAGGCCTACCGCCCGGCAATTCTGTTTCTGAACGGCGAGTACTGGGGCATACACAACATCCGCGAACGCTACGACCAGCACTACCTCGAGACGCACTACGACCTGCCGAGGGATCAGGTCATCATTCTGGAGGATGATGGACAACTCGATGTCGGCGACGAATCGCTTGTACATACATTCACCGACTTCCGGGAGCGTCTTGCCGACGGGCACTACACCTCGTGGGACGAGGTAAACAGATCCCTTGACCTCGGACCGTATCTCGACTATCTCGCTGCGAAAATCTACGCCGGAAACTATGACTGGCCGCAGAACAACATTCGCATGTGGCGCTACGTCGGGGAGGACGTCACTGCAGCCCCTTCCCCCCGCGATGGCCGCTGGCGCGTCATGATGTATGACCTCGATGTATCGCTCGGCCACGGGGAGTCTGCCACCTACAACATGGTCGCGTGGACCTTCGGAGACAAAGACGTGCATCCCTTTCTCCCCGCAGGCGAACGGGACTTCCGCGCGGATGCGTTTGTTCTGAACCAGGCGCTTATGCAGATCTCCGAAATCAGAGAAGAGTTCTTGAGACGCTTTGACGAGCACCTCGACACCACCTTCCACCCCGACCGCGTCAGCGGGCACATAGACCGCGTCTCTGCCGGTGTCGAAGCGGAAATGCCCCGCCACATAGAACGCTGGGGCCGCCCGTCATCCATGGATGTATGGAGAGCCCACATCGAGACCATGCACGAGTTCGCGCGCGAGCGTCCGGCAATTGTGCGAGAGCATCTGCGCGAGCACTTCGGTGGGGCTGCGCTTTAGCACGTGTGTGCCATCAGGAAGGGTCGCGATCCTATGTGTGCTTCGCGGCCGCGTATTCCTTGATGCGCTCGACTTTCGGAGCGCTGCGACCGTTGGGATCGAATGAGCCGGTATTGGCCATCCACGTGCGGGTCATCATTCTCGCAACGTGGCTCCCGGTGACCTGCTGACCGAAGGCCACGACGTTTGCGTCGTTACTCAGAGCCGCGCGTTCGGCCTGGTAGCAGTCTGTCAGCAGCGCGCAGTAGACGCCAGGTACCTTGTTCGCCGCGATCGATGCGCCGATTCCGGTGCCACACATGACGACGCCGCGATCAAACTCGCCTCGCGCGACAGCTTCGCAGACCTCGATAACAACGTTCGCGTAAATCGGATCGTCCGAGCCGAAATCCTTCACACTGTGACCAAGCGCCGTCAGTTCATCAATAACTTCTGCTTTTAGAGGCGATGCATTCGGATCGCACCCAATTGCTACGTTCATACCATACCCTCTCGCCCCTACAATATCATTTCGGGCGTCAGATCGGCCAGTCAGTGATCACGCGATATCCGGGAGGACTTGCAGCCCCTGCAAACTGCCTTGTACCATGGTACATTCTGAAAAGAATATGCAGCCAAAAACCATAACTGTCCTCCTCGTCGAGGATGAATCAATAACAGCACACGTTGAGAAGCGAGCACTCGAGAAACTCGGTTATACCGTAGAGCACATAGTCAGCGGAGAAGCCGCGGTCATCGCCGCACGCGACCCGGATTCCGCCTACGATCTGATTCTCATGGACATCGACCTCGGCCCGGGCATGGACGGCACACAGGCTGCCGAACAGATTCTCGCGCAGCAGGAAATTCCGGTGCTCTTTCTCTCGTCGCACACCGAGCCCGAGATTGTCGAGAAGACCGAAAAGATCACCTCCTACGGCTACGTGGTCAAAAACACCGGCACAACGGTCCTCGATGCATCGATCAAAATGGCGCTGAAGCTCTTCGAAGCAAATCAGGAAATCGCTGCCAGCAGACGGCTGCAAGATAAAATGGTCGCGAACATTGGTGACGTGATCGGGATCACTGACCGGGACGGTGTAAACCGGTACAAGAGTCCGAACATTCGGGAATTGTTCGGTTTGGACCCGGAGGAGCTCATTGGACTGAACACCCTCGACCGCGTGCACCCGGATGACCGGGACGCGGCGGAAGCATTCCTGGACTCAATTGCCGCACAGGACGGTGCATCGGGTACAATAGAGCTGCGCTACAAGCATGGCGACGGGAGCTTTGTGTGGGTCGAGGTGACCGTTGCCAACCTTCTGTATGACCCCGATGTACAGGGTTTTCTGGGAAACTATCACGAGATTACCGACCGCAGACACGCCAGCGAGCAGATACAGCGCCAGCTTTCGGAGAAGGAAACGCTTCTCAAAGAGGTTCATCACCGGATAAAGAACAACATGGCGCAGGTCGAAGGCCTGCTGTCGTGGCAGGCTGACGCGACCGGAAGCGCGGAAGTGCAGACCGCGTTGCGCGAGTCGATTTCGCGCGTTCAGAGCATACGCGTGCTCTATGAGAAGCTCCTGATCGGCCGGGGATACCGAAACGTTTCGTCGAAGGAATACCTCGAAGGCCTTATCGATGCACTCGCTGCAGTGTTTCCCTATCGACCGACCGTTGTGGTCGACCGAGTGATCGATGATTTCACGCTGAGCTCACGACTCGCAGTTCCTGTCGGAATCATCCTCAACGAGCTTCTGACAAACATCTTCAAGTACGCATTCGGGAACATCGGTACCGAAGACGGCGGTAGCATTTCCGTGCGACTCGAGAAAACCGGAACCCGCGTCACGCTGACCGTTCAGGACAACGGCATCGGAATCAGCAAGCGATTTGCTGCCAACGTGTCGCCCGGATTCGGGCTGACCATCGTCCACATGCTCGCCGAACAGCTCGGGGGGACCTATACTGTCGAAAACGATCACGGGACCAGAAGCGTCCTCACATTCTCGATGGATAGCCTTTAGATCCCCATTGATCCCTTGTTCACGAACAGTTCATATTGATGATATAGCGTACGTTACATGTTCAGCATTCTGGTTGTAGAGGACGATAAGAACCTGCAGCGGCTCATGGCCGCGGTACTTCGGCAGAACGGTTACGAGGTACTGACCGCCGACGACGGACAGCATGCGCTCGAGGTACACGCGGAAGCACACGTTGATCTGCTCGTCTGCGATGTCATGATGCCGCGCATGTCAGGTTACCAGCTGACCCGGGAACTGCGGCAGGCGAACTTCGATCTGCCGGTACTCATGGTCACCGCCCGCGAGTCAATCGAGGACAAACGTCGGGGATTCGTGGTCGGTACCGACGATTACATGGTCAAGCCCATCGATCTTGACGAGCTTCTATTGCGGGTTTCAGCCCTGCTCCGACGTGCCCGCATCAGCGCGGAACGAAAGCTTTCGGTCGGAACGATCGTCCTTGACTACGACACCTTTACCGTAACCCGCAACGGGGACGAGATCCCCCTTACGAACAAGGAATTTCTGCTCCTGTTCAAGCTTCTGAGTTACCCGCGGCAGATCTTCACCCGACGCCAGCTCATGGACGAGATCTGGGGAATGGATACTGAGAGTGATGAACGTACCGTAGACGTTCATGTGAAGCGCCTGCGCGAGAAACTCTCGGATGCAAACGAGGTCGACATTCAGACCGTCAGAGGACTCGGCTACCGGGTAGAGAAACTCATATGAACCGCATTGCCGTAAAGCTGGCGCTGTTCTTCTTTGCCATCATCGTCGTCTCCACATTTATTTCCTTTCTCGCCGTTACGTTTCTGTCGCGTCAGGTGGCGGATGAGGTCGCCGGTGACCAGCTCGAAATCGCCGAGTCGATTCAGGCGCTTCGAAACCGGACGGACCTGCCGCTGCAGGAGATTCTCGAAATCGTCTCCAGCCGCAACTACCAGGTCACAGAGGTTGCCTCAATTTCACTCGATCAGGTCGGTGAAGCTGAACAGCGCATGCTCGAAGGAGATGAAATCGTCAGCGTCGGATACGGCACACTCGAAGGAACAACCACGATCGTTCGCTTCGGCGAATCCTTTGTGATGATTCGGCTCGATTCCCAGCGAAACATCCTGCAGATCTGGATCTCGCGGCTGTGGAACACCATCGCGCTGTTCGTCCTGATCTCCGCGGCGCTTATCATTGTCCTCACCAACAAGCTCGTTCACCCCATCCTTGCGCTTACCGAGGCTACGCAACGGGTGGCACGTGGCGACTTCGAGGTGCAGATAGACGGTGAACGGCACGACGAGATCGGGCGGCTGACGCGTAACTTCAACCGTATGGTACAGGAACTCAAGACCATCGAGTATCTGCGCCGCGACTTTATCAGCAACGTCTCGCACGAGCTCAAGACACCACTTGCATCTATCCGTGGCTACGCGACACTCTTGCGCGATGATGGTCTTGATCCGGCTGACCGCCAAGACTATGCCGCGGTCATCGTACAGGAGGCGACGAGACTTGCGAACATGTCCTCGACCATGCTTATGCTCTCGAAACTGGAGCGGCAGAGCGGACAGGAGTCTCCGAGCCGCTTCCGGCTCGATGAACAGATCCGAATGGCGATCGTCATACTGGAACCGCAGTGGAGTGCGAAACGCATTGAGCTTTTCATCGAGCTCGAGCCCGTCGAGGTGCTCGGCACCGAGGATCTCCTGCAGCAGGTCTGGATGAACATCCTCGCAAATGCCATCAAGTTCTCACACGAGGCGGGACAGATTGAGGTAGCTCTCCAACGCACGGGGCGAAACGCACGTGTCACCATTACCGATCACGGTATCGGCATTGCCGCGGAGGACCTTAGTCGCGTCTTCGAGAAGTTTTTTCAGGTCGACCGTACGCGATCGGGCGAAGGCAGCGGACTCGGGCTCTCCCTCGTGCGGCGTATTGTGACACTCTTCGACGGCGGCATCGACGTCGCAAGTATCCCTGGAGCGGGAACAACCTTTACCGTGACCATACCGGAGCAGACCAGTGAGTGATGAAGCGCAACTTCCTGTCGCGGTCGAACGCCTGAACACCGACCGGCAGAACGTACGCCGGTTTCTGATACGTTACGAGTTCGCGCTGAAGACCATACAGACCCGTATCGAAATCCTGAAAAGCGAGTTCGAGGCGGTGCACGAGTACAACCCCATTGAGCACATTAATCATCGTCTGAAAACGCCCGAGAGCATACAGCGCAAAGCTCACCGCCGCGGGTGCGACATGACCTTCGAGGCGATCGAGAAACACATCCGCGATATCGCCGGGCTCCGGGTGACCTGTTCGTTTGTCGCCGACATCTACCGGGTTGCAAGCATGCTCGTGCAGCAGCCCGACATCGAGGTCGAGCTTTACAAGGATTACATCGAGAAACCGAAACCGAGCGGATATCGAAGCCTGCACCTGATTCTGCTCGTCCCGGTGTACCTCTCGAACTGCGTCGTGCGCATGCCCGTGGAGGTGCAGCTCCGAACCATCGCCATGGACTTCTGGGCGAGCCTCGAACACAAGATCTATTACAAATACCGCCGCGACGTACCGCAACGCCTGCGCGACGGGCTCCTGGACGCAGCACGGGACATAGAGCGTCTCGATCAGAAAATGGAAGCGATACACCGGGAGATGCGGGACCTGAAGATCGCCGACGAGACAGCGGACCCGCTTTGACCTGAGCCAAACTCACAAGGCGTGATCCTCACCACCGGGGCTGAAACACCTTATTGCAACGCGCATCACTTTTTGGGAGAATGACTGAGTCCGCGTCAACGCGGGATTACCACCGGGGGGCGGACCAGCTGCATGGAAAAGTGCTGTACAATTGGAGTCAACGAAGCACGCATTCTGCGAGCCTTGTGGATACAAAGATCCATGAGCCGTATCGAGCTCGCGCGTTACCTCGGCATAGACAAGTCTACGGTCACCAAACTTACAGCCACTCTTCTTGATACCGGCATAATCCACCTGACAGCGGAAGGCAGCTCAAGCCCGCAAGGCGGGAGGCGGCCGGTGTACCTCGCGATCAATCCCGGTTTCGGAGCCGTACTCGGGATCGAGCTTCAGACCGACTTCTATGTCGCAGTTGCAGTCGATTTCTCCGGAACCATTGTCTTCCAGACCCGCGAGCCTCTGGAGGTAGGAACTGAGTCCGTCCCGCAGTTGTGCCTTCGAGTCTACAAGGGGATACAGGCGAAACTTGAAGCGCGTGACGCGAGGCTTGTCGGTGCGGTCCTCGGTGTCAGCGGACTCGTGAACCCGTCTGAGGGGATCATCTACCAGTCCAACCCGCTCGGCATTTACGAAGAGCAGCATCTCTACGACGAGTTTGATGCACTGTTCAATGTTCCGGTCATTCTGGATAACGACGCAAACTGCGGCGCGTGGGGAGAGATCGCCTACAAGAAGGATCTCATCAAAACCGATGATCTGGTCTTCATACTCGGCGAAACACGTGCGAACAAGGCAAAGGCTGCCGGCTACACCGGCATCGCGATCGGTACGAGTATCGTCCTCGGTCAGCAGGTGCACTACGGTACGCGCTACGCGGCCGGAGAGTTTCAGAGTCTCTTTCGCTCAGGCGAGCACATGAACCAGTTTTCAATTACCGATGCCGAGGCTGCGGTGTACGAGCATGACCGTGAGGTGTTCTCGCGGGTCGCCCATGAACTCGCGCGAAACATTTCGTTTCTCGTAAACATGCTGAACCTGAACCAGGTCGTGCTCGGCGGACGCATGGAGTTTCATCCGGAGATACTGAGCATCATGAAAGAAGAGATTCAGGAGAACTGGTCGTACGATACCGAGGTAGATGTGACGGTGCGTTTCAGCAAACTGCAGGAACTGACCATCGCCTACGGGGCAACCGGCATGTTCCTCGAGACCTTCTTCGGGCTGCCGGATGTGCAGTTTTCCCACAGCCCGGTGGACAAGCAGGCGCTTCGCCAGCGCGTGTCACGCGAAACGCCCTTTTTGCTTGATTATGTGTAAGGGCCGCTA
>SKXQ01000133.1 GCA_007128315.1 Spirochaetaceae bacterium
AGAACTTCCCAACTTTCGAATGCTTGAGCGGCAACAACTTGAAGAGGTTATACAGCAGTTTGAAGAACAGCAGTTGACGGGCACCTTCGATATTACCGACCAGACAGACCTCGCACTAATTGATGCGCAACAGCTCATCGTAGGAAGCATAGGAAAAATTTTCGATCGTGTCACCATCAGCATTCGTCTTGTTGAGATTCGAAGTGCAGAAGTAGTGTTCGCATCGACCATTCATGCGCCGGAAGATCAAATTCTTAACCGTATCGACGAGATAGTTCAGCGAGTGAACGAGTTCGGGCTGCTTAGATTTCAGAGAATTACCTTGGATGATGTGGAGCAGCTAGTACGGAGAAGGAGATGGGCAGAAGCTCAAGACCGACTCGAACAGTTCTTCCTTCAGGAACGTCGAGAACAGAGAACAGTCCCCTCCAGCGAACAGCTTGTAAGCCTACGGGAGCGAATTAGCGAAAACCTGTATCGCGATTATCTGCGCCAGGCGAGAACACTACGACGTCGTAGAGATTTCGATCAAGCGCGGCGAATGATAAACCGTGCGATCGCCTTGCAGCCGACGTCGGAAGCTCTGGAAGAACGAGACCGAATTATCATTGAGCAAGACGCATACGAACGCGAACGCGAGACTCGCCTGAGGCTTATCGAGCTTCGTGCGCAAGAAGAGCAGGAACGGGCGATGGCGGGGGCGTTTGTTCGGCCCTCGGACGCAATACGCTTCTACTTTCAGCAGATCCGGAGTTCAGCTTTGAGGCTCTCCGTTGTGCAGGCAATTCTTGTAGATGAAGAGCTAACGCTGCCCTCTCAAATCTGGGGTTTAACGGGAGCACAGTACAATCAGACGTTTTCGTTTTTTTCTGCTTCAGAACCTCGTTTTGTGGAGACGACTTCGCTGGCTTCTGTAAGTGCTGGTCTGATATACAACGATTCTGAGAATCAGACTTCGATTGACGCCTATTTTTCCGTTTCTCCTCACACAGCCGTTGCTCTCAAGACACTGAATCTTGTGACTACAGTAGGTATTGATGGCGGTGTTCTCCTAAGGAGTGGCCCGCTCATATCCGATGGTTACGCATGGTATCCCACAACAGGCATAGTCGCTATCGCTGACTTTATGATCTACGAAAGCTACGGACTACATGCGGGCATGCGAGTCGATCATATCTTTCAGTCGCAAGCGGTTTTTGCAAGCCCCTGGATTATTCGTTTCTTTAGTGGAATCTCGCTATGATGTCGGTCTTTAGGCAACTTGAAGGATTGCAACGACTCATTTGTGCCGCATTTATGTTATCGGTGTGTGTCACGAGTTTGAACGCGAATACAATCGGGCCTCCTCTGAGAACAACCGCAACCGTTCCTGTCGCGAATGACGTCGACCGCGTTAGAGCTACGCAACTGAGGGAGACCTTGCTTGTCAAACTCATTAACTCCCGCATGTTCGAAGTTGCGCCCTCGGAACAATTGATAGTTGCGGCAAGAAATCACAACGAATCTTCAGAAATTCAGACACCCGAAGAAATCATCGCGCGTGTAGCCGCTGAGCTCGGTATCGACTTCTTGCTGCATTCTGCATACTCGGAAACACCTCAAGGTTTCCTCTGGACCATTAACCTTGTCAGCGTTACATCTGGTCAGGCAGTTTTTTCCGAGTCGTACGAGTCGGCGACGTTTCGCTTAACCCCAATCGTTCGACGAGCATCTGAGGATCTGATTGCGTTCGCAACAACTGTCCGTGTTGCGAGTCCAGCCGATATCAGAGTGCTGATCCAGGCTGGTCATCATAATCGCGCTTTGCGTATGGTCGATTGGTTGGAGTCGTTGTCTCAGTTCCGGGGCGAACCTGTGCTTAGCGAACTACGCGCGACAATCTACGAGAACCTTTCGGAGGAAGAGTTAAGTCGTGCTCGACGACTTGCTGAAATAGACCAGTTTGATGAAGCGATTGTCTACGCAAATCGGGCGCTTTCTTATGTGCCAGATCGAACCGAAGTTATCGTTTTCATTGACAGTATACAAACGCTTAGAGAAGAAGCCAGACAACGCGATTTTGGCTCGAAGGTTTCGGTTCTGGACGGGCTGGTAGAGGAAGGCGATTTTATTTCTGCCCAGAGGCTGCTATCTCATATCGAGGAGTTGTATCCTGAGCGGGTTGAAAGTCTGGACACGATACGTGTGCAGATTGCTCGGTCTGTTGCGGCTCAGCACCATTATCGCCGGGCGCTTTCGTTTTTCTGGGATGAAGAGTACGAGAACGCACGAAGCGAAATTCGATTGGCGATTCTCGCTGACCCAGGAAACGATAGCCTTGGAGCCTTCGATAGGCAGGTCACTGCAACTATTCAGAGACAACAACGCAATGAGCAGTTGAGGGATACCTACTTCAGTCTGTGGACCGAGATGACGGTAGACGAGCTCGTTCTGACACCGAGACTACCGGTTCCGTTTCTATGGGCTGCAATTGGGTTCGGCGAACAACGCTACCGGAATATCGACGACCTTCAGATAGTCTCCGTCCCACAACGGACAGTTTCGGCCCATTGGCACCAGCCATATATCCTGCCTCTTACGTTTGATAGCCCCTGGCTTCGTCTCGGTTGGTACTGGAGCACGTCTCTCGGAGTTCAAGGAGGTAGCTTTGAACAAACGGATGCCACGGGGCTCTCGAACAAACGCCTCGAGAGAACGGCGGTTTGGCAGGTGCGACCGGGCGCCGGTATAGGTCTCACACTCCATACATTTGCAATTACAACCGTATTTGGTGTAAGTGGCCACTCCGGCGTCATGATGGTCGATACGCTGAACCGTGATCCGATCGCGGATATCGACGAACGTATTGTGACGTATGTCTTTGCTAATGCTGTACATGGTGATTTCGGTATCTACTGGATGCCTAATACTCGTGATTATGTGACCTTGATGTTCGACTGGACATTGTGGTCGAGGATGGATCCCGTTCCGATCGAAGCCACCGAACGTTATTTTCAAGCGAGAGTTTCTCTTGGTTACGGACGCAGGTTTTCATGGTAGTACGAATCGTCCTGGTGATCGCTACGGCGATCTTGTTTACGCCATCCGTAGGTGCCCAAAACATACGCATTGCTGTCACCACAATTCAACGAAATGAAGAAGTTTCCGAAGACACCGCGGAGATCATTCGCGATTCGGTGATTTCTGCGCTTCTCCAACAGCAACAGTATGTCGTAATCGACTCTCAGTTTAGATCTATGGATGGCATTGTTGATTCCGATTCGACGTCGAGCGATTATTTCCAGTTATCAGGAGTAGCCTGGGGGCATGGGAGTGAATACACGCTTACGCTTTGGCTCGTCGACGTCGGCAGCGCGACTATTGCGCATGCCGACACAGTCGTGCTTCAAGCTGCAACAATAGAGCGTTCAATCGCAGTCTGGGCAGAGGGGCTTGAGTTCTTTCTGCGCCAATCGCGACCAGTAGCGTTTGTCGGGCAGCGCGTGGGTACGCCCGACACACGTATTCGAGTAATGCTGGAGGAAGGATCTCCATCCGCAGCCTGGCAAACGTTTCTTGAACAATACGCGGTCATCGATCAGGAAGAAGAGCTCCTGCGCAGGATTCGGTTCGACTACTCTGAGCAGCTGTTTCAGGCAGCAATACGAAGAACCACTTCTCGCGAAGAGCGCCTGCGCACGTTCGAGGCGGCGGTGCTTCTGAGCGTTCCCGAGCAAAGTAATCAGCATTCTGCCACAGTGATAGAGAGCATCCAAGAGTATACCCTGGTTGCCAGCAGAGAGCGCCGCGCCGAAATGTCTTCTATTGCCCGTGATTTTCGACGCGCCGAACGAACGAGCGACATCACAGCCGCGACGGAGCTAACTGACAGCGATGCGTTTCGCGAGCTTGCGATGTACTTCGTTGAGGAAGCCGCAGATCTATTGGATCGGTATCGTTTTATGTTGTGGCAAAGAGAACTGAATCGGTCGATATCTCTCCGAAATCAGAATCGTTTCGATGAAGCGGCCGAGCGCATATTGAGTGCAGAGAGTATTTTGCCTGGACGCACGGAAACCTGGGAGGTTGCCCGTGCGAATGAGGCGTCGCGTCTGCGCTTCATGGAGCGACAAATTGAAGATGCTCGGGAGCTGCGTTGGGACAGACCACGAAATCGCGAAGAGACGTACATGTTTGGTGCAGTGCAGACAACCCAGTTCACCGACAGTCTGGAACGATTTCTTATTTCGAGTGGTGGTTTTCGCGGGAGTCTTGGTTGGGAACGCCTATCGCCTGTAGGGCCTTTTGTCCGATCGATTTTCGGCGCTGGTTTCTCCGTCAGCCACTGGGATGGAGAACAGGAGAGTTTGTCGTATACATGGACCAATGTTACCCCGGGAATTCATGTTGGTGCGGCCGTGGGAGTTGAGCGTATGGAGTTGGCCTTACGGTTTGCAGGCCAGATTGGATACATTGGCGGTTCGCGGGGCGTACCTTCTGGTGATGACCAAGGGTTCGTTAGTCGCGTGGGACCGGGCCTTGCGGTTCGTGTTGAGATAATGACATATATCCCTCAAACCAACTTTCGGATTGGATTGGCGCTCGATCGCGAACGTATGCTCTGGATTCCTTCTGTATATACAACCCACGCAACGTCTGTCGGACTAACCCTCGGTTTGAGTATCTGATTTACACATATCGGATAGTGCTTGCAACAGCATCCGCACAATACCCCGCGCAATCTTCCTCCCGCCTGAACCAGACGGCTCAATCGGGTTTGCATAGTCAGCACCCTCGGTGCAGACCTTGCGTAGCTCGAGGACCGGTCGCGAGAACTCGTGTGCAACTGCATAGATCGGATCGTTAAAGAGTGCAATGGCGACTCGGGTGCTGTCTGCGAGAGCTTGCGGGTAGCGGCCGTTGTACACGGTGCAGGTAAGTACCGGCAAACCGGGGAGTGCGTCGGCAATTGCGGCGTGCAGTTTCCGGTAGTCCCTTGTAAAGCGGTCAATCGGCTGTCGAAATAGCGCAAGCGCTTCTGCGGTGTTACCTACTGGTTGCGACAGAAGCCGTTCGTACTGAAGCGCGTCGTTGCCACCGCTCGAGAGTACGACGTGGGTGGTTCCGGCGGGTATGCGCTCAAGTTGTGCGGCGACCTGGTGTGTCAGCGACCCGTCTACCGCGAGATTCACGGCGCTACCATGATCCCTCAGAATATCGTTCAGGTGCTCACATACCGAGGGCTCCCCGGCGGTGTAGCATTTGTTGTCGAGGATCGAGTCTCCAATGAGCGCTATGCGAAGCGGCCTGTCTGGCCGCTCCTGAACTGTCTGTGTACTCATGTCTATCCTCAATTTACGGGAAGTTCGGTGCGGTCTGCAAACCGGAGGAACCAGCCCCCGCGAGCGAGCCTGTCCTGCGAAACCCGATAGACCCGGAAGTACCGGCCGCGGACTCCCGGGTTCAAGGAGCCGGTTGCAAGTCCGTCGAGCGTGGCGGCGAGGTACACGCGCGCTTCCACATCTTCCCGTTGCGAGTTGCCATCAAAGTCGTACAGGGTCGGAACAGGAGCAGTCAGGTGGCCGATAGTTCCACTCGATTCGTTCTCGATTACGACGGTGTACACGACAAACGTTGTTCCGCTGTCGGCGCGCAGATCCCGAAACCCTCCGCTGAGCGTGTTGGTAAACTGTATGGACTCTACGCGCGCGAACACATCCGTGCGCACTTCAATGGCATAGTCCCGGATAGATGCCATGACCCGCTGTTTCGCACGAGCGAACTCGTCGCTTTCCGGTGCCTGCCCGCGCAGGAGATTCCACGCTCTGTGGTACGCGTGAATGTCCGTCTCGTTGTGCGCTTGCTCCTTTGCGTACGCGTAGCGATACCAGGTAAGCCCGTCGCGAGTATTGCGACTGACTACGTCTGAGAGCAATTCGACTACCGTGGCGAAGTCTCCTTCCGAGAACGCGGTGTTTGCTGCATCGAGCGCTGCCGCGTGGGCTGAAGTCTGTCCCGCAGACCGCGGCGCGTCTGTTTGTTCCATCATCAACCCGAAAATTCCGAGTCCTGCTATTGCGATCACGATTACTCCGAGGCTTCGGCGCATGCGGCTGCGTACTTCTTTTCCCATACTACATTCTCCTTGTGGTGTGTGTTGGGAGTTATTATGGCGAGGGTATGGGACATATCGTGGCCCATGTTGAGGGAATGTTGGGAAAAGGACGTGTTTTTGGGGGGCGCGGTGCGAAAAGAGCGCAGAATGTATAGAGGGCGGACGGAGTGTGAGTGTCCCGGCCCCGCCTGCGTGCAGATTTTTTACAGGCGTCTGAGGCAGCTTTTAATGCAGTCTGGGACAACGAAGACGACGCGGTGTATGACACGCTTTACGTATAGACTTCGAAGCAGTCGCCGTTTTGGTGACGCAGACGTTTAACTCAAAACAACACGAAAACCGCGTGGCTGAACGGTGGAAAGGTCGGCGCCCTCAGGCGACACGTATCGGGTATCACCCGCTGAGCACCGTACGCCCTTCCTGGTGAGGTGGTGCTTCCGGTTGCGGCTCGTCGCTCATACAGAGGATGTCGACGTTCCTGCAAAAGGCACGTTTCCGAGTATCACAAGCGCGGCCGCGTGTGTCGTTCCGTGTCCCGTATACCGCGGTGCATCCGATCGTTCCATCATCAATCTGAAGACCCAGACGTCATTCCTGAGGTACGTAGTCGCCCTGTGTCAACATAGTCGCCGCACGACCACCGGGCGATTCATCATCGGGCCGATTGCGCAAGAAATGACTGCAGAGAATGCGGGATGATTACACGCAAAGCTCGATGGTTAAAAAGCCCGGACAGCGCGCACCCGGAAGCTGTTGCTGTTCTTGTTGACGCTTTCCTGAGCCCCATCGGAGAAGCCCTGGGCCCATGCGTTTTTCGTAGCGCTCTGGGAGGAACTCCAATAGTAGCCACCCTCAAAACCTCCAATAGCGTCTCTTTGCAGGTACATCTGGTTCAGCTCATCCCGAGACGGCAGGAACCAGTCTTCCTGCCCCCCGTGCGTAGCGCTCCTCACAACCTCTGCCGCAGGATGCGCGCTCACGCTCATCTCAGTGTGGGTATAGGTATTCGCGTAACCGCTACCCACGGAGGTAGACGTTCCCGTTGTCGGAAATTCGTTCTCCTTCCACCTGTACGTCCCCCCCTCATCGGCGGTCCACTCATCGGCGGTCCACGCCTCCAGATACCGCCACCCGTCGGAGTATGCACCTTTGTCGTAGAACACGATCCCTCCGGCAGGGCCGGTGCCGCCTACTTCGTAGATCACCGTGTCGGTGTTCAGGCCCGTACCGTTCCCGGGGTCAAGTCCGGTCGGACACCCGCTTACCACTGCGATCACTACCACCACGACCACCGCCGCGATCGCAGCCCGCCACCATCGTCTTACCCTTGATTCCATCATACCGCCCTCCTGTCGTTTTCACATGACGCAGTCGTCAGGTGCACGTAGTACCGACTGCCACCTCGACCTCCCGGGCAGCGTTATCTCACCGCCAGATTATAGGGAAACTCATCTCGCGGCACAACTGCAATACGGCCGGACAGCGCGAGACTCGACGAACGTATGTGGATCCGGCCGATGCCTTCGGCGGTCATTCCCCGTGGAATCGCCACAGCGTGACCAGCAAGTACGTGGACGGGGGTGCCACTGAAGCCGCAGGAGACGAGCGTCGCTCGCATCGGAGTGGACTTGCCCCGCCAACGGATGGCTGACTCGGTCATGGCGGTCGGCGAACAGGACAAAGCGAACACGCCTCGCAGCTACATGTGGTGTGCCGCTATGCATCCGGTCGCTCAACGGTGGAAGCCCAGGCGATCGTCGACTCCTACTCCGGTATCTCGACAGCACGCATCTTGCGCCAGACACCAGTGCTGCCGAACGGGCCATCCGATCATTTGCGGTAGGACATAAGGACTGGCTGACCTCTGGCAGTCCACGCGGTGCGCAGTCTTCCTGCGCGCTGTATTCGCTCATCGAAACGGCGAAGCTAAACGGACTGAATCCGTATGCCAATCTCGCTCACGTGTTTCGCGATGTGGCGGTCATTGCCGATGAATCGCAATGGGACGCACTGCTTCCTCATAATCTCGACGCCCAAAAGATCAACTCCAGTTTTTTGCGCCCGTGCGGTGAAAGTGACGCTTACGAGATACCACCGCCGTCTCCGCCTGGTCGGCAGCTCTGCTGCCTGCTCGGCCCGGCATCCCGGGTAAGCTGTGGATCGACTAAAGCAGATCCAGGTTTCTGTGGGTCGATATACGATACACATTGGTGAGGAGGTTAGCGAGAAACTCACCATTATCCCGGCTCGGTTCATCGTTACCCGCTACATACAGCCTACGTATGCCTGTCATCACTGTGAAGGCTCTGGTGACGAAGACAATCCTGCGATGCCACCGGCAATTATCAACCGTGGTATCTCTGTATGGGGTGGGGTTCAACGGACGCTTACCTCTCTACTACGCTGCGATGTAGAAATGAAGATAGAACGCAGTCGGGTATAGTTGCGTACGATACGGTAGCATTGAGTGAACTCCCTGCACCGAGATGCTGTAAAGCAGCTTC
>SKXQ01000150.1 GCA_007128315.1 Spirochaetaceae bacterium
CCCAGATGAGGGTAATACCGAGGCGCTGATAGTCACCCATGGCGGCGTAGCGCTCGGGAACTGACGTACCGGGTTCGCGGAACCAGATGTTGGTGCCGTCTTCGGGGAAGAACTCGTAGCGCACATCATCGGGCCACATAGCCGGTCCACCGCCCTGAATCAGGTTCTGGTAGTCGGGGTTCGGGTAGGCAAAACCGTCAATGACCCGGGCGATCCGTCGCAGTCGGTCCGGCTGGTTTGCGAGGTTCGCGTTGAACACAAACATTCCCTCGGGTCCTGAAGGAGGCGCAAGCAGACCGGTTGGAGCGAGCGGATCAAGCGGTGCCCAGACATCGAGCATTGCAGGATCGTTATCGTTGGTCTCGTAGGTTTCCTGCACGATATTGTAGCCAGGATAGCGGACCATGCCGATTCGACCGGCCAGGCTGTACGCCTTGAACTCTTCCCAGCCGATGGTAAACCAGTCGGGTGCGAGCGTACCGGCTTCACGAAGGCGGAACACGTATTCGAGATACTCGCGTTCGGTACCGTCGATCATCGGGTGGTTGATCCGACCGTTTACGACGTTCCAGCCGGGATGGCCAATGAAAGCGCGAATCTCTTCGAGCATTCCGAGGTCTGCACCGCCACGCGCTGCGCCCATGAACCAGGTGTCCTGCTGACCGCTGTTGTTCGGGTCGTCGAAGGTCGCTGCGACCGCAAAATCAAACAGTTCCTCGAGGTTGGTCGGATGGTCCATACCAAGGTTGTCAAGGAAATCCTGACGAATAAACATGCCCCAGTTGTTGGGGAAGATGGGGTAGCGGGGAAAACCGACCCATTCGTCCTCGTTGAATGATACGAAACGCGCGAACGTTTCGGTTACGTAGTTCCCGAACTGCGGCATGTAAGGGATCAGCAGTGATGCATCAAGAAGCTGTCCCGCTTCGTACAGACGCTGCGCGAGATCGCGTTGTGTCCGGTGAACGAACGCGACATCGGGTCCGTCTCCTCCGGCAAAACGCGCGGCGAGGGTGGTCTCGTGGTCAGACCGGTTGTACGACTGAAGGTCAATCGTCGTATTGAACCGTTCCGCCAGATACTCGCGAATCGGATAGGTGTCCGGGAGCGGGGTGTTCACAAAACCGATGTTGATCATCTCGAACTCCATGGGTTCGCTCAGATCAGCAAAGTCGTAAACCGAGTCGTCAAGCCGTACCGGGCGTGCTGGAAGCTCGTTCGGCCAGTCGAAGTCGCTCCATGAAATGTCCTGGAGCGGCTCGCCGGTGGCTGCAGCTTCCTGTCGGCCACCGGCAAATCCGGCTGTCGCGACGAGGGCAATAAGAAAACAAGCAATTAGGGCTCGTTTCATGACAATACCTCCTGTGGGTTGAATCAGATCAGACAGAGACTGATCACTCCTCATTCTTTCACCGACCCGAGAAACACCCCGTGAACGAAGTACTTCTGCAGGAACGGGTACAACATGAGCATGGGTAAAATGCCGACCACGACGGTGGCCATGCGCATTGAAACAACGTTGGTCCGCACTGCGTCACTCAAGACGTTCTGAGCTGCGTCGAAGAACGCGTCACTCGTGAGAACGTTACGGAGAACCATCTGCAGGGGATGCAGTCTGCTGCGAGTCACAAACAGAAGTGCATCAAACCAGGCGTTCCAGTGATTCACAATAGCGAACATGCCGACCGCAGCGAGCGCAGGCTTGGCAAGCGGAACAGCCAGATACACAAGCTTCTGCGTATGCTTCGCACCGTCGATATCGGCCGACTCGAGAAGGCTGTCCGGCAGGTTCTCTATGAAGATTTTCAGCACCAGCAGGCCGAAGGCATCGGGCAGCATGGGCCAGATATACACCCAGAAACTGTTCAGAAGACCGAGCTGTCGCATGACGAGGTAGCGTGGAATCAGTCCCCCGGTAAAGAGCATCGTAAAGATAATGAGCATGAGTATCTGCTTGCGACCGGGCAGGGTTCTGACTGACAGTACGTAGGCACCGAGTGCCATAATGATGAGCGTCAGGAAGGGACCGATAGCGC
The DNA here is from genome assembly GCA_007128315.1 of Spirochaetaceae bacterium. Taxonomy (GTDB): domain Bacteria; phylum Spirochaetota; class Spirochaetia; order DSM-27196; family SKKC01; genus SKKC01. Next base: position 2,037 of record SKXQ01000150.1, read on the forward strand.
TTCGGGCTACGGAGATGGTAAGGGAGCGCCAGATCGCAGGATTGGCTGCCATGCGCTCATACGCGTTCAGGGTCGGCTGCGTTGGCCAGATCACGAAATAGTTGTTTCGTATCAACTCGTTCGTCGACGTCAGCGAAACCCCGAGTACGTACATGAGCGGGAAGATCGCTGAAATACTGACGACAAGCGCAATGATAAATATGAAGATCTGATAGTACAGCTCTGTACCACGGGGTTTGAAGGACATCATTACCAGATCCCCCTTCCGGCTACTCGCCGCGATATGTAGTTTCCAATGACGATCAGAATCAGGCCGACAACAGACTGGAAAAGACCGACCGCAATTCCAACACCGAACTGAAATCGTCCGAGACCGACCCGTACGACCCAGGTCTCAATAACGTCGGCGACTTCAAAAACTGCCTCATTGTAGAAAATCAGAATCTGTTCACCGCCCGCGCGGAGGATGTTGCCGATTGTCAGGGTCAGAACGAAGGCAATAACCGGCAGAATGCTTGGAATGGAGATGTGTCGGATGCGCTTCAACGGTCCCGCTCCGTCGATAACAGCTGCTTCATACAAGCCCGGATCGACGTTGGTGAGCGCGGCCATATACAGGATCGAACCCCAGCCCATGGTCTTCCAGATGTCCGATCCGATAAGAATCGGCCTGAACCAGCGCGTACTGAGCAGAAACTCGATTCGTTGAAAGCCGAGGTTTTCGAGCAGGACATTCACGAACCCGGTGCCGGTCGAGAACAGTGCAAACACGATACCGTAAATGACAACCCAGGAAAAAAAGTGAGGAAGATATACAAGTGTCTGCGAAATGCGCTTGAATCGCATCCATACCATGTCGTGGAACACGACTGCCAGAATGATGGGGGGAGCGAAACCCCAGAACAATCGGTACAGGCTGATCTCAATGGTGTTTCGTATGGTGCGTACGACGTTGGGGTTCTCGAAGATCATCTGGAAGTTGCGCATCCCGACCCAGGGGCTTTCCCACAAACCCTGTCCGATGCGCATTTCCTTGAACACGGCGACAAAGCCGAGTCCGATTTCCCAGTAGCGAAAGACGATGTACACAATCGCAACGGGGATAAACAGTATGTATAGTTCACGGTGCCGACGTATGCGTTCCTTGAGGGGAACACCAATCGGCTTTCGTGTCTTTATGGTTCCGAGGTGTACCTGCTGAAGGCCCTCAGCAAGATCTCCACCGGTCGCATGCGATGGAAGCTCTGATCCGCTCACGTGTTTCGCCAAGGCAATCTCCTCAATACGAACACTGCCATATATGTACGGCTCGTGTTCGTATGTGTTAGCACGGTATGCCCGAATCAGATATGAGACAATAAACAAAAAAAAACTGTTGATATACTTTCTTTCAGGTCTGCGGGAGGCGAAATCTCCTGGATACAGGAATCAGACAGCTCTTGAAAACAGGTCCTCGCCGTGCAGTACGCGATGTATTCCGGAAGCACTCACTTCCAGCAGAATTCCGGAGTTTTGTCGGAACTCGAGCTTTATCGGCAGTGTCTGGTTGTAGGCAAACACTTGCACGTCCATAGCACAGGGCTGCGCTGTAGAAGCGTAGTCGTAGGGCACAGGGTAGTGAATTTCGCGGCTTGCCGGGTGGGCAAACCAGAATCGCAGAATGTCCTGCTCGGCGTTCTGCACCCGACGCACCCAGTATTCGGGCAGGTCCCGTGCGGAGATCAGCGGCTGGAGTACTGCCTCACCGCCGCCGGCAGGCTTTCGAAGTTCGGTCAGATCCTTGTGTGCGAGTGATAGAAGTTGCTCCCTTAGAGACTGATAGTCGTCCGGCTCCGCGTGTCCGGGGTATGCGGGAACTCGTGTAACGACGATTGGTGCGCCATCGCGGGCGAGCCGAAGCATTGCTCCGAGGGTCTCTGCGTCCAGATATGCGGCATCACAATACAGCGCGGGTACGGTGATCTGCCCGAGCCTCACCCCTTGAGGAACCACAACCGCGTCCCGGAGCATACATGCCGAAGTCCAGAAAGGTCGGAACCCGCAGGTTTCCTCCGGGAAATGCAGATAGTGCATCTCCCACGGGTATTTCGCGCTCGGTCGCTTGAGCTCGTCGGGGAGTTCGCCCTGCCTGAGCGTGTCCTCGAGCGGAACGTAGACGGCGAGTCTGCTGTAGCTCGAGCCTTCCTGCATGAGACGACTCACACGGCTGAAGTACGCGTTCAGCCGTGGAAGTTCGGCAGCAAACGCCGAGTCAGGTCCGACGTGCACGCTTGCATAAAACGCCTGAGGCCTGTCTCCACGCTGAAAAGGCATACCATGCCACACGAGAAGGTTGACGCCGTTTGCAAGCAGGGCGTCACCAAGGAGCCGGATGTCTTCCCACTTCTCTTCGCCCTGATGCTGACCCGGCCCGGGCCAGCGTTCCCAGCCGTACAGACAGGTAAAGGCCTCCGCGCTTACGACCCGCGCTCCGGACTGTGCTGCTGCGGAGGCGGCGATCTGCGAGAACCCTGCATCGAACAGGATGGCTTCCGACTCGGGCACGTCGGCGACCGAGTACGCGGCGATTAGATCCGTCGGAGCCCCGTGACACTGTACCCTCGCGAGCGCACCTCGTGCGTTGCATAAGGTGGTGTAAGGTCTGTAGAACTCCTCGAGCGCGTACTCGCCAATGAGTTTTCGGTAGTCGTGCAGGACGTCCGGAGTGTCGTCGAGGGCTTCAAGAAAGGGTTCGATGCGGTAACCAAAACGCCTCTCGAAAGCTTCGCCAAAACCGTCGGTCCAGAGTCCCTCGGTATGGACCTCCCATGAGTCGAGGAAAAAGCAGGGAGTGCCTGCAGCGGTATCCTGCGACCGGTATCGATCTACAGCAGGCTGGAGGGCGGCTCCGAGGTCGTCTGCGTACCGCTTGAGTGCAGTTCGGTCGAGATGGTTTAGAATAAACCCGGGCTCCTTGCCTTCGGCGCTTTCCCAGGATCGTCGCAATCGCTGCTCGGACAGGCCATTCCATGTACGAGACGCATCCGATTCCGCCACCATCGAACCTCCGAAGGGCCACAACGTCCCGAATGTGACGTCGAAACCGAGATCTCGTTGACGACACGAAACGGCAGTGTGTGCCACCAGATCCCGAAATCGGTCGCCGAGAAAGGCGTCGGCCGTGTCCGACTCGTCGTAGGGATATACGAAGGCGACCTCGACGCCTCCGAATCCCACGGTGGAAACCCAGTCGAGCTGCCGGTCGATATCCTCTTCCTGTATACGGTCGGCGAACCACCACCAGCGGGTATAGGGCCTTCCCGACGCCCCGTAGCGAGTATCGTTCATTTCGTCGCTTCCTCCGAAGCTTTGAGTCTGAAGCGTTCGACTTCCCATCCTTCGATGAACCGTATCTGTTCATCGGGCATGAACACGGGGCCGCCGGCGGACTGCGCATATCGGTGGATGAGCAGGGCATCGAGGGCGAGGGCGGCGGCGGCCTTCGAAACCGCCTCGCTCGCCGATACACCGAAGGCACCGAGTCCGGGCACTATTACCACCCGAGGCAGCCTGCCGTAATCGCTGCGGAAGCGCTTCACCATGGTCGGCAGGTGGTCGGAAGCAGTCTGACGGGCGATTATTGGTGTCCGCAGGGCGTATACGAGGTGATCGGGCGTGAACGGCAGTCTCAGGGCTTCTGCCAGCGGATCAGAGCTGTCTCCGTACTGCAGGAAGTTTGCGTCCGTGTCAAAGGCAATCACCGGGTTCTTCAGATCACTGCTTTGCAAAGCCCGTTGGACGACCGTCGTCCAGTCGGCTATACGACGCGCCTGTGAGCTGTTCTGCACCACAAGGTCTGCGGTCGTGTCACGCAGGGGCGAGGTACCGACCTCGACGGGTATACGCGACGTAATCGCCTCAATCACGGCTTTCTGACGTTCGTGTATTTCCTCGGCAGAATCACCGGCCACGACAAGTCCGTGGTTTGCAAGCATTATGAGCCATGGTGCTTTTTCCTGCTTCGAGCGGAATTCCATGACGCGATTGTGTATTTCGATTCCGAGGATGTATCCCGGTTTGACCACCGGTACCCAGAGAACATCGTCTCCGAAGAGCTCACGAGCCACGCGCTCCCCGTCGGCCGCGCAGGTGAGTCCGTTTACGAGAGTCGGATGGGTGTGTACGACAAACTTCCGGGGCAGTACTTCGTGCATGAGCGTTTCTACACTCGGGCGCCGGTCTCCCTGGCCGTCCGCGCGCGCGTTCATGAGATCCTCGAGGGCTTCCCGCTCCCGCTGTGCTTCATCATCAGCATAGGCTTTTTCGAAAAGCAGCTGCAGTCGGTCCCGATTCAGGTCGACAAGCCCGGACTCTCCGATTGTCCCGAGCGAGGCTCCCGATGCCTTGATGGTCAGCGTGCTGTCGGACTTGCAGGACGTGTTACCACCGCCCGCTATTACCCAGCGGGGATCGCGTCCGTAGGCGTGCGAAAGCTCAATGAGGGTGTTTCGATCGGTTTTGTCTACTTGCGGCATTGAAAAAACTCCATGGTAGTCTATGATACCAAAAGGTACCGTCCAGGCAGATTAGAGGGTTCATGCCCGGGGTTTCAAGAATATAGCAGGAATCAGGAGGAAGAATATCATGAAAGACCGAACCGAAGCTCAGGTCGAGCGCGCCTACCAGGACGCGAAAGAGCGTTATAACGCGTATGGAATAGACACCGACGAGGTGCTCGCGCGGCTATCCGGAGTCGAAGTTTCGATGAACTGCTGGCAGGGTGATGATGTAGCAGGTTTCGAAGGGGCTGATTCGATCACCGGAGGCGGAATCCTTGCGACGGGGAATTACCCCGGTCGGGCTCGGAATGTCACCGAACTCAGACAGGACGCCGAACTCGCTTTTTCGCTTATCCCGGGTAAACAGCGCTTCAATCTACACGCAATCTATCTTGACTCGCAGAATGCTGTCGATCGGGACGAGATCGGCCCCGAGCACTTTGCGTCCTGGATAGACTGGGCGAAGAAACTCGGCATAGGCCTCGACTTCAACCCTACGTTCTTCTCGCACGAAAAAGCGGCAGAGGGGTATACGCTTGCGTCCTACGACAGCGATATCAGGCGGTTCTGGATCGAGCACGGGAAACGCTGCCGGGAGATCGCCGCCGACATGGGTCGACAACTTGGCTCTGCTTGTGTGAACAACCTGTGGATACCGGACGGCTCGAAGGACGATACCACCGACCGCCTGCGCCGACGCGAGCTGCTTGTGGAGTCGCTTGATGACGTTTTCTCGGCGAAGTATCCGGCCGAAGAAACCCTCGACGCAGTTGAAAGCAAGCTCTTCGGCATCGGATCGGAATCCTTTGTCGCTGGATCACACGAGTTCTATCTTGCCTACGCCCTGACCCGGAAGCTCGTTCTTACCATGGATGCCGGACACTATCATCCGACCGAGGGTATAGCCGAAAAACTATCTGCGCTCCTGCCGTTCATGGACAAGGTGCTCCTGCACGTGTCACGGCCGGTGCGCTGGGACAGCGACCACGTCGTCCTCTTTGACGATGCAACGCGCGCGGTCGGCCGGGAAATTATACGGGCCGATGCGCTCGACCGGGTCGTACTCGCCGTTGACTTCTTTGACGCGAGTATCAATCGCATCATCGCGTGGGTTGTCGGGCTTCGTTCGACGACCAAGTCGCTCCTCGCTGCCATGCTCGAGCCGAACGCGATGATACGCGAGGCGGAGGATGCCGGAAGACTCGGCGAACGCCTGGCTCTGCTCGAGGACGCCCGCACCATGCCGATTTCGGCTGTGTGGGACAAGTTCTGCCTCGAGCAGGGCACACCTCTGGGTGGGGAGTGGATCGACGCGGTCAGGCGCTACGAGTCCGAGGTTCTTCTCAAGCGCGACTGATCCGACGGTCCCTGCCTGATGCGCGCTCCGATGGTCCACATGTCCGCGTGTGGGCCCATTTCTTCCTTGAGGGGCCTGCTTGCCTTCGAAAGTTTTTCGAGCACCGCAGTGGGAATATTCGCGTCGAAAAGACGTGCGTTTTCCGCTGCCTGGTGTTCGTTTCGCACTCCGACGAGCGCCGCGGTCACTCCGTCCTGTGACAGTATCCACTGCAGTGCCGCTTCACGCATCGATACACCGGCGTCATCGCATATGACCCGAATGTTCTCGAGGACTGCCGCGGTCGTCTTTTCATGGCCAGGAGTCCCGTGACGGGTTCCGGGACGGTCAGACGAGAAATGCCTTGTGCGCGTCCGGCCTTCCGGGATGTCGTCGAGGGTCCGGTACTTACCGGTAAGGATGCCGTGCAGCAGTGCGCTGTAGGCAATGACCCCGGTTCCGTGTGCCCGCAGAACAGGCAGAATCTCAAGCTCAATGGCCCGGAACATGAGGCTGTACGAAAGCTGATCCGTAACGGGCCTGGCGTCTGCCGCGTAGAGTTCTTCGAGGTCTTCGGGTCCGAAATTACTGACACCGTAGCAGCGGATCTTCCCCTGGGTCTTAAGTTTTTCGAGCCCGGCGACGGTTTCCGCGACAGGTATGTCCGCATTCGGCCAGTGGAGCTGATACACGTCGATGTAGTCGCTTCCGAGACGCTTGAGGCTGGCCTCGCACGAGGCGATCAGATTCTCCGCCGAAAGGTTTTCTGGAGAGGCTTTGGACAGGATTACCACGGACTGGCGCGGTATATCGGCAAGGGCCTTTCCGAGCACTTCCTCGGAGTATCCGTCTCCGTACCCTTCCGCGGTATCGAATGCGTACATTCCGTGATCAATGGCCGACTGTATCGCGTGTACGCTGTCGGTTTCCTCCTGGTTCCCCCACATGGTGCCGCCGGTAATTCCCCATAATCCGACGATCAGTCTCGGCAGCGGGGTATCGAGCCCGTCAATGTGTGTGTGATTCATGTGCAGTCTCTCCTTGCTGTGCCATTGTACGGGGGGACGCTTCAGTTCCGGAAGTGCTCCGAAAAAGTAATCACGCTTTCGAACTCCCTGCGCACGAGGAGGAGCTGTGCCACGACATCAACGTCGAGTCTTGTGAGATACCATCCGTCGGAACGTTCAGCAAAATGACTTCGGAACAGAAAGGTGTTCAGGAGACGGCTTGGCAGCGGGTCCAGGGTGCTCTCGACGAGAAGCGGTGCACCGCTTGTCATGTCCAGCCAGGCTGTACCCGTCACGAACTGCTCCGGATCATCTGTGCTCTGCTGTCGAAAGCTGAATGCAGCGGCCCTTCGTCCATTAATCAGGCGGGACTCGCTGTTTCTCGAATAGCTGACCATGTGTTGCAGCTCGGGGTCAAAGGGGCTCGCTTCACCGGGACCTCCAAACCCGCCGCCTGTATCCTCGTCGTCCGGGACATCTGTTCCCCGAGGGGGGCCGAAAAGCGACGCAAACCCGCCTCCACCACCGTCATCGGATCGCCGTTCGTCGGTTATGTCTTCGCCGTTTCGAATGACCTGCAGAATCTCGACTTCGGGGCTGCCGTCGTCTCCGAGCAGTGTACGGTAGACTCCGTGTTCCTCGTTGCGCACGCGTCGGTTACGTCCACCGTATTCGGTGAGGCGCAGTTCTATCCGTCCCGGAAGCAGGTTACTGTTCGCGTCATAGATCTGTACCGCTCGATCCCAGAGTCCGTCCGACATAACTGCAGCAGCCGGGAGGCAGAGAAGAAAACAAAGAAAGAGTGACTTGGTCGACATCATGCAGGTCTCCTTGAGAAACAATACGAGATTGCAGTGGCCTGTGGCAAATCTTCGTGTGCCGAAGACAGGGTGCATCTTTGACAACCTGTCGAAGTCGGAACAGAATGAACACACTATGGCTATTACTTATACACGTATCGGCGCCCACGGCGCTCTGGTCAGCAATCTCTGTCTCGGGACCATGAACTTCGGTCCACGGACGGACGAAAAAACCTCGTTCGCGATCATGGATCGGGCTCTCGAGCTCGGCATGAACTTTTTTGATACCGCAGACGTATACGGTGGCGAGGCAGGGCGAGGAGCCACCGAGACGATACTCGGAAAGTGGTTCGCGCTTGGTGGCGGACGTCGTGAGGCGGTCGTTCTCGCTACAAAGGTATATAACCCTGCCGACACCCAGGCGGATCGTCCGGAACCGAACCACAACAGCAGAAATCTCTCGGCTCTCAAGATACGTCGGCATTGTGATGACAGTCTCAGACGTCTCCAGACCGATGTAATCGACCTGTACCAGATGCATCATGTGGATCGAATGTGTCCGTGGTCGGAGATTACAGAAGCGTTTGAGGCGCTGAAGACGCAGGGTAAAATAATCTACACAGGTTCGAGCAATTTCGCAGGCTGGGATATTGCGACCGCCTGTATGGAAGCGCGATCGCGAGGGATGACTGGCCTGGTCAGCGAGCAGAGTATCTACAATCTGACTAATCGCATGATCGAACTCGAGGTTATACCTGCATCGCGGCATTACGGCCTGGGAATCCTTCCCTGGAGCCCGCTCGGTGGTGGTCTGCTCGGCGGTGTTCTCAAGGATTCCGGTGGTGTGCGACGAGCGGGCGAGGGTGTGCAGAAGCGGGTGCAGGAGCTTAAGCCGCAACTCGAACAGTACGAGTCCCTGTGCGGCGAACTCGGTGAGGAGCCCGCTACCGTCGCGCTGGCGTGGCTGTTGCAGAACCCGGCCGTTACGGCACCGATCATCGGTCCACGGACGATTGACCAACTGAACCGGGCAGTTCGCGCCACCGAGCTCTCGCTTTCAGAGGAGGTCCTTTCCCGTCTCGATGAGATATGGCCCGGTCCGGGTGGCGAAGCTCCCGTTGCGTATGCCTGGTAGGCGACGGAGTATCGCGATTGCGCTGGTATCGATTCTTGCGCTGATCGCAATTGTGGTAACGGGTTTCGTTATTTGGGCATCGCGCCCTCTCGGCCCTGGCGAGAGGGCTCTGGAGGCCCTGCAGGACGGGCCGGAACTTGCTGTACAGCGTACCGATGATTCGTGGCTGCTGTTCGGGCAGGTTGCGCGGGAATACGCGGGAAGCGATGTTTCGAACGGTGGCAGTGCCTCTGCACGGGATCGTACAGGCATCGTGTTCTACCCCGGTGGGCTGGTCGATCACCGCTCCTACGCAGCGTTCGCTCGTGCGCTCGCGACTGAGGGATACAGCGTCGTGGTCGTCCCGGCTCCGCTTAACCTCATGGTCTTCGCCCCGGATCGCGCTGGTGATGTCATGAACCGGTTTTCGTCCATCGATCACTGGGTGATCGCGGGGCATTCGCTCGGGGCCGCTATGGCCACGAACTTCGTGCGCCGCAATCCGCAGCTCAGCCGAAGTGGACAGCTGAGAGCCATGGTTCTGCTCGCCGGATACCCTGCCGAGAGCTGGGACCTGTCCTCTGATCCCGTATCCGTTCTCTCAATCAGTGCGGAGTACGACGAGGTGTTCAACCGGGAGTCGTTCGCAGAAACGGTCGGGCTCTTACCGCCGGAAACCGTTTTTTTTACGATTGCCGGTGGTAACCACGCCGGGTTTGGAGACTACGGTCTGCAGCGGGGCGACGGGATTTCTCTCATAACTCCGGCGGAACAGCAGCGTGTCACCGTGGAGCGGATTGTCGGTTTTCTCGATCGCGTCTTAGAGTTCTGACGCGAGCGGGCCGTTGGAAAGGAATGCTCTGCGGGCGGCTTCTTCGATTCCCGGTCGCGTCCAGCTCCGTATGGCGGATCCATCGGCCCCCGGTTTCGCCTGTTCTACCGTACCCGGCATGCTCTGTACCACATTTGTGTCGGGAAGCGCCCGTTCGACTACGGCGGCGTGGGCCCTGCACTGATGAACATCACTGGGTAACGGTTCCCCGGTAGTGACTCCATGTACGATGGCGTCGAAGGCGTGGGCTACCGGATCGTACCGGCTTCCGTCGAAGATGGTTCGGATTCCGGGATCTCCGCTCGATACCGCCTCGTCGAGCGACGTTCGGTCTGCGAAACGCGGGGTTGTGTCGGGAGGGGCCGTGACGACAGTTCCCTCGTGTAGCCAGTACACGTGTCTGTCTTCGAACTGGTACACAGTAAAGGTATTGCTGTTTACCTCGCAGGCGTGCGTGACCATCATTCGAAGCGTCGGACCGTGAGCCTCGGCTGCTTCGACGTCCTGCGTATCCGCGGTTTCAATCGGAGCGCTTCGAAAGTTATCGGCCCGCAGGACATGCACGTCCGGTGAGATGTCAGAACCGCTCGAGGAAACGTACAACATGTTCTGAAAGAAATGAGCGCAGGCGTTGTTCAGGGGACAGTCACGGACGGTAACTCCGTGCGTCTCGAACCGGCCTGCCCAGCTGTTTCGGGAAAAGTAGACCGAGTTTCGAGGCCACAGGACCAGGGTGTCTGCCCGGAGCAGACGACCGTAGGCACCGGACCGGGCAAGACCGCGGACAAACTCAATCGACGGGTGGTACATGAACTGATATGCGATGATGAGGCGTTTTCCGCTGCGGTTCCGGGCATCGATCATGGAATCCGCGTCGGCAACCGAACCTGCAAGCGGTTTCTCGCAGACTACGTTGTAGCCTGCATCAAGGCAGCGGATCGAAAGGTCGCGATGCAACGGAATACCGACCGGAAGAAACATCGTATCAATGTCCGGTTTCTGCTCGAGAAATTTGTCAATCGAGTCGTATATAGCGAGCTTCCGGTCGGCAAGTGCCTGCATTTCTTCGGCTGAAGCGTCGTACGTGCCATTGAACTTAGGCACGACGACGGCACGGAGTGTGACCAGCCCGGCCGCCTCGAGTCGGGAGATTTGTGCGTGGTGTATTCCGGCATAGCCTCTGACTCCGGAAATCCCTGTGTTGAGCATCGTAATCCTCCAGGACACAGTAGTACCGGCCGGAACCGGAGATTGTCAACGAAAGGTTTCGGAATGTGTTTCGCCGATGGTACCTGGCGGCTCGACTGAGTGTAGGCGGACAAGTACACTGTGATCACGAATTCTTTGAATCATGTGAGGAGTCATAATTTTTATGCATAAAGATCTATTGAAAAGCATCGTTGCTACAGGTGGGCTTGTCGTCGTCGTTGCCGTTCTCGTCTTCTTCAATCTACCGGGTCCTGTCGTAGAACCGGACGCTACCTATACCGGGCAGGCTGAAAGCTATGGTGGTACCATGAACGTCACGGTCGGTCTTGCACGAAACGAGATTGTTGCTATCGACGTGTCCCATACCGACACTCCAGGCATCGCCAACCCGGCTATAGAGACGGTCCGATCGAATATACTCGCGGCTCAGAATGTGGATGTAGACGGGAAATCGGGGGCAACGGTGACCGTAAACGCTGTAAAAGAAGCGGTTGCACGAGCCTTGCACGAGGCCGGCTGGAGCGAGAGTCGGATCGGTATGACGCTCCCGGAAGAGCCTGCCATTGAACCCGACGTTACCTACAGCGGCACGGCTGAGTCCTACGGAGGACCTCTGACCGTAACGGTCGGGCTTACCGATGGAGAAATCGTCACAATTGAAGTTGAACACACGGACACCCCTGGTATTGCCAGACCTGTGATCAACGAGATTCGCAACGCGGTCATCTCTGCGCAAAGTGCTGATGTGGATCTGATCAGCGGTGCAACCGTTACGTCGCGGGCGCTTGTTGAAGCGATCTCGGAAGCTCTCACCGAAGCGGGCTTCTGACAGGTTTTTATACGGGCACCGGCCCCGTGTCAGCTGATCTTGCGGGCGGCAAGCTGCCCGCAGGCAGCATCGATGTCCTTTCCCCGGCTGTGTCGTACCGTTACGGTGACGTCCGCATCGCGGAGTCCCTGGGCGAAGCTGTTGATCGCGCCTTCGGAGGTGCCGGTAAACGGTATACCCACGACGGAGTTATACTCGATCAGGTTCACTTTACACGGAAGAGCGCGTGCGAAGCGCAGCAGTGCCGCGTGCTCTTCGGGTGTGTCATTTACCCCTGACAGAAGAAGATACTCGAAGGTAACGATGTCTCCGGTTTCCTTGCGCCAGGAGCGGACAGCGTCTGCGATCTCGTCAAGATCGTAGGTCCTCGCGCTCGACATCATTGATCGCCGGGTACGCTCAATTGCGGAATGCAGCGAAACAGCAAGGTGAATACCGAGTTTCTCACCAGCAAGACGCCTGATCTCCGGTACGAGTCCCGCAGTTGAAAGCGTAATACGTCTCGGGGAGAAGGCGAGCCCATTGTCGGCGGTAATCAGGCGAATCGAGCGTACAACCTCGTCGTAATTGGCGAGAGGCTCTCCCATTCCCATGTAGACGATGTTACTGAGCCTGCGGCCGTGTTCTGCCTCGCTTTTTGCATTGAGGTCTGCAACCTGATCGACGATTTCGCCCGCGGTCACGTTGCGACCAAAGGGAATACGCGCAGTCGCACAGAATGCGCATCGTAACGAACATCCGACCTGGGAGGAAACACACGCGGTTACCCGCTGATCATCCGATTTCGACGGGATAAGGACGCCTTCGAGTACGGCTCCACCGTGCAGCGAATAAATGACTTTTTCACTTCCATCGGCGCTGCGGCTCGTCTGTATCTCCCGTAATGGTCTTAGCGAAAAATCCTCGCAAAGCCTGGCGCGCAGATCTTTCGGGATATTCGTCATCTCATCGAGGTTGCGAACCTGCTTCTTCCACAGCCACTCGTATATCTGTCGACCACGGTACGCAGGTTGACCCTGCCGTACACACCAGCCGGTCAGTTCGTGTTCTTCAAGGGATCGGATATCCAAGGTCAGGTACTCTGCTTCTGTGTCTCTATATCCTCAAGCGCGACGCCCCGCAGGACGAGCTCTCTTCGAAGCCGGTCTGCATCCGCATGGACGATGGCGTCCAGTCCGCGGCTTACGAGCGGGTAGAGTACCTGTGGATTCCAGGCAATAAACAGTGGACTTCCTGCTTCGTTTCCTTCAATCAGTTCTTCTACCGCATCAGAGAGGGACGGCTGTCCCGGAGCGAACTTGCGGCGTATACACCGTGCAAAGAGGTCATTGTGGTCGGTAACAAGCGGGTTCAAAACGAAATCAGGCAGATCGTTCCAGAGGAACAGCGGGAAAAGCTCACCAAGTCGGGTCAGAAGCTGAACGGTTTCCTGATATCTGTTCCTGCTCGTTCCGCTTCCCAGACGTCGCCGCTTGTAATCCGGAGAGAGCGCCTGTTCCAGCGCCGCACTCAGTTCGTCGGCGTTCCGTCCGAACTGCTCGGAGAGCGCGTGAAGGAAGTACTCCCTGGACATACTCAGGAACGAGGAACTTAGAATGAGGCGATAGACATCGTTGTGCAGGTCCGTGGCCGGTTCCTTCTCGGACGCAGCCAGCCCGATAAGGTCGAGAAAGTCTTCGAGTATCTCTTCCCGCGGTGGTGTTATAACGCCCTCAGGAAAAACGACTATCAGGTCAGGTCGGCCGGAGCCGGTGCGTTCGTGTTCGGGTATCAGCTCATCAATCATGTCTCAAACTCTCCCATAAGGTGAACGGAAGCAGTGCACACCCGCGGCTGATCCTCGAAATCTACGAATACCAGATCCTGAAAGGTACCCAGGCACAGTCGCCCGTCGCGCACGGAAACGACCTGCTGTGTGCCGGACATTGCGCTGATTACGTGGGCCCCACCGTTTCGGTCGACACCGCGACGGTGATGACTGAATCCGCTTGCAGGAACCCGTTCGAGGCGCTGTTTGAGGTCGGACAGGCTTCCCATCTCGTATTCAAGCAGGAATAGTCCGCTCGTGGTGTGACATACGTTCACGTGCACCAGTCCGGCTTTGAGTCCGTGCCCGGATACAATATCCTGAACGCTTCCCGTAAGATTCTGGGAAAAGAAACTGCCCCGGGAAAAAATGTACATATCCGTGCTGTGCGACGTTGCAGTCATTTTTGTATCGTATGCTGCACGAACCTCGCTGTCAATTATGGTGCTGCAATTGACAAGTGTTCCCGGGTGGTTTTGAATGTTGGCACAGGAGTCAAAATCATGAGTTTTCCCATTGATGTAGGAGCGTACAAGCCCCTTTCATTCGATCTGTCGCAGGAGCGGCTGACAACCGAACAGCTCAAGCAGCTTGAAACGAACGTCGCTCTGTATCGTGACACCATAATTTTCCTTACGGCCGTTGCTGGCGCGAAAGGCTACAGTGGACATTCCGGGGGGCCGTACAGCATTGTTCCCGAAACTCTGGTCGCCGAAGCCTTCATGCGTGGTACCGATGCTGTGTATCCGGTGTGCTTCGACGAAGCCGGACATCGTGTTGCCCTGCAGTACGCACTCGCTGCGTTTAACGGCGACATGCCATTTGAGAAGCTTCTCCACTATCGCGAGGCAAACCACGGTCTGTACGGACACCCTGAGCGGGATGACGCTCTGGGTATCAAGTTCAGTTCCGGTCGACTCGGTCACATGTGGCCGTTCGCGAACGGTGTGGCAATGGCTCATCCCGAAATGCAGGTGGTCGTGCTTGGAAGCGATGGCAGCCAGCAGGAAGGTGACGACGCGGAAGCGGCACGACTCGCAGTTGCCTGTGGGCTGAACGTTAATATTCTGGTCGATGATAACAACGTCACGATAGCCGGACATCCGAGTGAGTACCTCACAGGGTACAGCGTCGAAAAAACGCTCGCGGGGCACGGCCTGAACGTCGATTCGGGAAATCCGGAAGATCTTGCGTCGCTGTATGGCCGCGTTCGAAGCGCCTTGAACGCCACGGGACCTAATGCACTGATTAACCGTCGTCCGATGGCGCCTGGTGTTCCCGGAATCGAAGGAAGCCACAAAGGCCACGACGTTGTTCCCACCGACTCGGCGATCGAATACCTGACTGCCAGGGGACACCACGAGGCAGTCGAATACATCAAGTCACTGAACAAGGTCAGCGCACCGAAAGGGTTCCGTGGTGTTTCCGAAGAGTTTGGCAGTAACCGGAAAGAGTTCGGCGTTATCCTCTCAGAGCTTATCGAAGCAATTCCTGCAAATGAACGCGCGTCCCGGATCTGTGTTATCGACAGTGATCTTGAAGGATCAACCGGTCTGAACACGATCGGGCAGCGGGTTCCGGAAGTGTATGTGAAAGGTGGTATAATGGAGCGGGGTAACTTCTCCGCTGCAGCGGGTTTCGGGTTCGAGAAAGGACGGCAGGGAGTATTCTCGACTTTCAGCGCGTTTCTCGAGATGGTGGTGAGCGAGATTACGATGGCCCGTCTGAACGAGTCCAACGTGCTCTGTCACTTTTCTCACGCCGGAATCGACGACATGGCAGACAATACCTGCCACTATGGCACGAACATATTTTTCGCGGACAACGCGCCGGACGAGCTTTCAAATCACAACAGGCTGTACTTCCCGGCAGACCGCTACCAGCTCCGAGCCATCGTTCGGGCCGTTTTTGACGACCCGGGTCTTCGTTTCGTGTTTTCTACCCGTTCGAATGTCCCGTATCTGCTCGACGATGCCGGAGAGCTTCGATACGACGAGGCAAAGGGCTATACGTTCGAACCGGGTAAAGATGACATTATTCGCGAGGGGTCTGCCGGTTATATCGTCACATACGGCGAAATGATATACCGTGCGCTCGACGCTGTGGAGCGTATGCGCGAAGCCGGTATCGATGTCGGACTCGTAAACAAACCGACATTGAACGTCGTAGATGAAACGACGCTGGCGACAGTGGGCGCATCACCGGCTGTAATGGTCGTGGAGACTCAGAACACCCGGACCGGTCTTGGGTCGCGCTACGGAACCTGGCTCATTGAGCGTGGTTTTACACCGAAGTATGCCCGTCAGGGTGTTACAAAACAGGGAGCTGGTGGTCTCTCCGAACACGTGATCCATCAGGGTCTCGGAAGCGAGGGAATCGAGGCAAGCTTCAGAGCACTGATCGGCTCGTAGAGACCGTTTCAGACGATGTGCAGGCGGCCGAAAGGCCGCCTTTTTTGCGGTCAGAATCGCGTCACACCACTCAGTGAAAACGGGATACGGGTTATCGGAAGAAAGGGAAGGTCGATGCCGAATGCGAGTTCACCTTCAAAGGTGTAAGGAATACTGCCGCCGCCCTGAATGATCCGTCGGACTGCGTCTCCCGTTTCGAGGAACCGCAGATCAACGAGAATCGTCCGTCGCGCGCTGCTCTCTGCGGAGACGGAAGCCTGATCGTCAAGTCGACCATCGGTGATTTCACGTCCGTCGATGCTGAAGCTGAAACGCATTGTATCCGGATTAAGGCTGACAGCATTCGGGTTGCTGATCTCGAATCCGATCGCAATCTGCGCCCCGAGAAAGGACACGGACTCGAGCGACAGACCGTCAAAGCGAACGGAAGGCATTCTCAACACGGGAATCATGCCTTCCCAGCTGAGAGGAATGTCGACAGGTCCGAGAACCGGTACGTCGAATCCCGGAACCATCTCAAGCCTGTATGGGGTTTCGGATCTGTTTGCGAGACTCGACGCCGACGCAAAGAGGTCCTCGTAGCGGAGCTGAACGGTCAGCTCGGTGTGAGCGTCCCCTTCGGCGGCCAGGGCGACGGTGCGGTTTGAGCGGCCGGAGACCGGCCGAGCGTCGTCGATGTCCACCGCGTAGGCGAGGCGTGCGAGTTCGAGCGCGAAACTGTTCGGGTTCGACAGGGTAATGTCTGCCGTAAGTTCCACATACTCAAAGGTGAGATCGGTCATCCGGACCCCATCCACGCGTGCAGTAGGTGCCCTCGGTGGAACGAGAAACTGCTCAAGGATTGCGCATCCGCTCAGTATGACAAGCACAGCACATAGTGCTGCAGCTCGAAGGAGAAACGTGCCCTTAGCCGACTGCATGTGCCTCAACCTCCTCGGTTTCGGTGTCGTTTTCGATATTCAGACGCGTTTTCTGCGTTTCCCTCTGGTGCTTGTGGTCAAGTTTTTTCAGTTCGACACGAAGAAAAAGGATCGTAACCGTTGTCGCGAGCGTATCGGCGACCGGAAATGCGATCCAGACACCCATGGTTCCCCAGAACCACGCAAAAAGTACGACAAAGGGAATAAGAAACAGAATCTGCCGTGCAATCGAAAGAATAAAGGCGGGGAGGGCCTTGCCTACGGCCATGTAATACGCGGCTCCAACGAGCTGTATGCCTATAATGGGGAGCGCGAATACGACTATGCGCATTGCGGTAACACCGAGTGCAATCATCTCGGGGTCCGAACTGAATGCGCGCATAAGTGTTGCCGGAAACAGCTGCATCGCGACGAAAAACACTGACGTGAACAGGGTCGTTGCGACCGCAGCCGTTCTGACAACCTCTTTTACCCGGTCATACTGTCGTGCTCCATAGTTGTATCCGGCAATAGGCTGGAAACCCTGAACGATCCCGAACATGGGCATGACGGCGAACATGAGCAGTCGATTGATAACGCCGAAAACAGCTATGGACAGGTCTCCGCCGTAGATACTCAAGGTGTTGTTGATGACCACCGCAAGTACCGATCCACCGAGCTGTTTGGAGAAATTAGGGAAACCAATCTGTAGAATCTCTCGCGAGAGGGGTGCCTGAAAACGAAAATCTGCCAGTGAGGGTCGAAGACTACTGTCGGCGAGCAGAAAGTATCCTGCAATATACAGGGCTGACATGGAAAAACCCGCGACGGTCGCGAGAGCGGCTCCCTGAACACCGAGTCCGAATCCGAAGATTAACACGGGGTCAAGGATGAGATTTGTGCCTGCACCAATGAGCATCGAAATCATCGCCGAACGTGCCCGACCTTCGCTCCGGATGAGATTTGTGCCGGTAACCGCAATAATGAGCACGGGTGCGCCGAACACGATGGTCTGCAGATACGTGCGAGCTGAGTCGTACAGACCTTCGGTGGCACCAAACAGGCCGAGGATCGGTTCGAGGTACACAACCCCGATAACGAGTATGAGCAGGCCGAGCGCTGTCGCAAGGATGAACGCCTGCGCCGTCGCCTGCCTCGCTCGCCTGCTGTCTTTACTCCCGAGTGCCCGGGATGCTACCGATGCTGAGCCTATCCCGACCATTGTCGCGATGGCGAACAGGAATATCTGAAAAGGAAAGGCAATCGCGAGTCCGCCTATACCGGATGGACCGACCGCCTGACCGACAAAGATCGTGTCGACGAGATTGTATAATGCGTTGACAAACATACCGACCATAGCCGGTATCGACATGCGCATGAGAAGAGGTCTGATCGGCTGCTGGCCGAGCATCTGCTCGCGTCGGACCTGGCGATCGTCGGAAGTTGATGTCACCGTTTTCATAAGCCCCAAATATACCGTAGAGGCCCGACAAAGGACAGTCAGCGCTGATCGGAGGCTGCAACCCGCATGAACTCGTCGCGAAGCAGACGCCGGAACTCTTCCTCGTCGGCCGCGGAGTCGCGAATTTGCCATTGTTTTATGGCAACGTGTTTTTTCACGATGTCAATGGCTTCGGTGATCGTCAGGACAACCGTATCGGCGAGCTTATCATCCGATTCGGACCGTGCTATAGACTCGAAAACGATATGAACGACTTCGTTCACAAAGATTCTATTATGCACCGACGCAAGATCCTGTAAGGTGTCGGAGACGACTCTGTTCACAATGTCAGTGACAGTTTTCTCCACCGTTACACGGACCTGTTTTCCGAGTACGGGTATTGATTCCATCCGGGCAACGTCCCGATTCACTTTTATCGCAGTGTGCAGACGATGGTTCACATACCGCTTCAGTTGGGCTTCGTAGGTGTCAAAGTTACGACCGAGACTCTGCTCGACGCGTTTTGACAGCCATTCGACGAGGTCGTCCTGTCGCGGGACAACAACCTCGTCAATGATATGCTCGAGTACCGGTGTCCCGTTCCGTGCTTCGCCCTGGAGACGCGACAGGATGTTGATCGTCACCCGATCGGTGAGTTCCTGTATCAGAATGCCGTAGTACTTGATAAGTGTTCTCAGCAGCAGCCAGGAGGTGATATCGATCGCTCCGACTCTCTGGAGACGGAGAATGATGGAGACAATCCTGAGCAGTCGCAGTATTCGAAAACCCGCCAGAGGCACAAGTCCGATAAGATCGTACCAGTGCACGAAGGGAAAGAAGAACCACCGGTGATGCCGTTTAACCCAGACTGCGATACCCCAGCGTATCAGAAATTCTAGCAGGAAAACCGAGATGAACAGCAGATCTATAAACAGAAAATGTGGTGCCACGGTCGAGTAGTACCACCGGGTAAAGTCTGGGGCCGCTGCGAGCAGCGCGTTGCCGAACCATCCGAAGGCCAGCAGCGAATCAAACAGTATGAAACCGAGATTGACCACGAGCAGCAGCACCATCGTGAGGTCGACGAGAAATACGCCGAGCTGCCCCTGCCGTCGTATCGCCCCGAAGTTCATGAGAGAACAAGAACCTCACGGAATCCTTCGCTTCGATCGGGGAGTTCCATGGCTGCCGCAAGGTTGGCTATGAGCGATTCGGGGACCGGCTGATCGGAACTGGCGTTCCGTTCCAGACACACTCTGGGCGACACATCAAGAAAAACCATTCCAATGGACTTGTGAAGCGACCTTGCAAGTTTTACGTGCGACGCGCGGGCGTCACGATTGATACTGGTATTGTCGATGACGAGCTTTTTCTGGTTTTCAAGCAGATGCTCAATGATCCGCCGCTCCACGTGCGAAACGAGGTATTCATCGGAATGGTCGAATACTTCATCGCTCCAGGGCTCACCGAAATGAGTCATCTCGAAGAGCATGCGCCGAATCTCCTTCCGGTTCACGCGAAGGCGTCCCTGTTTCAGGTGAGTGGTTGCAAATCTGGACTTCCCGCAGGCGGGGAGTCCACCGAGCATTACAATGTCGAGCTCATCGAACGCGGCGAGGCTGATCGGTTTTTCTGTTGCCATGTAACCATCCTCCAGTCCCTGTATAACAACCGGGTATCACCTGGTTGTCAATGGAATCAGCGCCGACTCGATTTCGGCTCGTCTACTCTCCAGAAACGGCGGGAGCGCGAGTTCAGTTCCGAGAGACTTCTTATCTTCATCGACGGCAAAACCGGGGCCGTCGGTTGCTATCTCGAAGAGTACTCCACCGGGTTCGCGGAAGTAAATCGAACGGAAGTAAAACCGGTCGATAAGACCACTCGTCGGTACTCCGCGCTCGCTGAGCTCGGCCAGTACGGCATCCTGAGTATCCCGGTCAGGAACGCGAAACGCGACGTGATGCACTCCGCCGACACCGACGGCGCCCCGACGACCGGTGGCGTTGTCAACGATCAGCTGAATGTCACCGTATGATGCCCCGCCACGGACGCCGCTGCCGCTGCGGTAACGGTACACCGATTCTCCGTCGGTGGTTCTGCTGTCTGACAGTCGCTCGAAGTCGAGATAAACCGGCAGAAAGTCGGTCGTCGGCCAGTTGGAAGCGACTCGTATCTCCACTGACGCAAAGCCACGAAGCTGGTGTTCCGGGGGAACCTGACTATCCTGAACGGTGGAAACGTCATCCGGAACAGGCTCGATCGCCAGGAGCCCGAGGCGCTGACCTTCGGGATCGTTGAAGCGAATAACCGGGGCGCCGTCATACGCGTCCTCAACAGCCGTAGCTGCACCGTAGTCGCGGAGGCGCTCACTCCAGTAGTCCACCGAACCTTTCGGGATCAGGAAGAGAGTTCGGTCGATATTCCCCGGCCCGACCCTGGATTGATTGACGTGCGGCCAGTGAAAAAAGGTCATATCAGTCCCCGGGGTACCGTCATCATCGGCGTAGAAAAGGTGATAGGCCGATACGTCGTCCTGATTGACCGTCTTTTTTACAAGGCGAAGCCCCAGCGTCTTCGTGTAGAAAGCGTGATTTCCGGCCGGATCAGCGGTTACGGCAGTGACGTGATGTATTCCAGACAAGTTCATGCAGTACAAGGTACGTAAAAAAAAAGGCTCCGTCATCTTTCGATAACGGAGCCTGACAGCTTCTTAGAGTCTGTTCTAGTACCGGCGGGGTCCCCGGCGCTCATCGGTGCGGGGCTTCGCCTCGTTCACCTTAAGCTGACGGCCATCAAGGTCGTGACCATTGAGTGCATTTTCAGCGTTGCGCGCAGCGTCTGCGTCCGCCATTTCCACGAAGCCAAAGCCACGTGAACGACCGGTGTCCCGATCGGAGATAATGTTGCAGGAAACAACTTCACCATGTGTAGAGAAAAGATCCTTAAGATCCTGTTCCTGAGTCTGAAAACTGAGATTGCCGACGTAAAGTTTTGTCGCCATCAAACTGCTCCTTCTGCGTTTCCGCAGAGATTAAGAAAATAGTTCGTCCCCACAGGACGTAACGTACGAACGGAACGTGAACGCGGTTGTCTGTTCGGTCGTACATCACGAAGAAGGACGGAAAAGCAGCACGGCAACTCACGGAATCCGAAGTAACATTGCCAGTATACCCGCTTACTATAAGTACGTAAACCCATGAAGTGACGATCTGCGTTTTACTCGTGGGGAATGTCGCAGACACCCTGGAGTATGTAGTTCGGTCTGTACGCATAGCTTGAAAGTTCCGATTCGGCGGTGACACCGCTCAAGACCAGAACCGTCTCGATTTCGCTTTCAATGCCCGCAATAATATCGGTATCGACACGGTCGCCGATAATGACGGTATCCTCGCGTCGACACGCGAGCTGCTTGAGCGCCTGTCGCATCATGAGCGGATTCGGTTTTCCGACGAAGTACGCCTTCGCACCGGTGCAAAGCTCAATAGGTGCGATCAGACTTCCGGTGCCTGGTGTAATGCCGTCTTCGACTGGACCGGTCAGGTCAGGATTCGTACCGACGAGGCGGGCCCCGTTCCGAACCAGATTGACTGCCTTTTCGACGGTATCGAGGTTATATGTGTGACTCTCGGCGACAACGACATAGTCGGGGTTCGCGTCGGTCAGGGAGAATCCCGCGTTGTACAAGGCGTTCGTAACCCCGGGTTCGCCGATTACGTACGCAGTTCCGTGTGGCATCTGTGATGCGAGGAAACTGGCTGTCGCCAGAGCACTCGTGTAGAAGTGTTTCGGGTCAACGTCAATTCCGAGACGCCCGAGCTTCTGTGCCAGTTCCAGAGGCGAACGGGCACTGGAGTTGGTCAGAAAGAGAAATCGCTTGTCGTGCTCCTTGAGCCAGTCCACGAACTCCTTTGCACCCGGAAGGAGGCGATTTCCATGGTACAGAACACCATCCATGTCGCAGATGAAAGCTTTCTTGCCGGCCAGGCGTCGCTGAATTACGTGCACATTGCGTTCGGGCATCGGTTCTTATCGTTCTCCCTGTACTCTAAAGACAGAACTCAGAGTATCCTCCTGATCACGATGCGTCAAAGGACTTGTGTGCACCGAGAAAAACTCGGCTGCTTCCATGATGTCCGGCGACGGTGTGTCGCCCGAAAAGGGGAATACAGCCAGCGCAAACCTCAACGACCTCCCGTTCCAGCTCGGGGCGTAGCTGTCAAGCTGATCGGCTGTTTTCAGTGCAAGGGCGCGCCCGATACCGCTTCGCGCTGTTGTGTATGCGTACTGTTGTCCGTACCAGGTTCCGAAGGGGTTCAATCGTATCCATTGTTGATCGCCGCAAAAGCCCGTCTGCACCGGGCAGAAAGCAAAGTTATTGTGAAAACCGGTGTGCTGGGCAATCAGAAGACCCTGAATACCGTTTGTCACTGCAACCCACGAGTTCGTGATGTGGTTATTGATCGAGGCGAGGTTTCTGTTCGGGGAAAACTGATGATAGTCGATGGCGTAGGAGGATACATCACCGAAATAGTTACGCTTCATGATGCGAAACGGGCTGTCGGCGGTCGCCGTGAACCGCGGGCGGATCTCCGCCGGAATGACTTCTTTCCATCGGGCGTCCCAGCGCCGCTTCAGGTTTACCGCCTTTTTTCGGTCCCAGCCCCGGTCCGGGGTGAGTGGATAGCGAATATCCAGAATCATGAACAATCCCTCGGGACCGGGAACCACGCCTGTGCTGCGCGTCCAGCTTCCGCTGTTTGTCTGTCCCGG
>SKXQ01000113.1 GCA_007128315.1 Spirochaetaceae bacterium
ATCGGCAGCGAACCGCCTGCGCCTGAACCTGAAGCTCTTCTTCACGGGGGCTGGTGTTTTCGCTGATAATCGCGTGTGTCAGAAGGGTCTTCGGAGCGGCGCAGTACCGACACGGCTCGAAACCCGAGCGCTGAAAACCCCGTTCGATGTCCCGCAAGTCCCTGGAACCGAACAGTCCTTCAACGGTCGTTACTTCCGTTCCGAGGACACGAAACATCGGTATCATGCAGGATGAAACGATCATGCCTTCAAAGATTACCAGGCAGGAGCCGCAGCGTCCTTCCGAACAGTCCTGCCGCAGAGAGGCGACTGCGAGCTCGTGCAACAGAATCTCCGAGAGCCGTGTTTCCGGTTCGGCATCGACCTGCACCGTTTTCCCGTTCAGGGTGAAGCGAATTCTCATCCCGTTTCTCCTTCTGTACGTAGAAGGTCCTGCAGGGCCGCATACTGGTTACCGGCAGTCGATGGAAGCCGCTCCACGGGCAGACCGAGCGCCTGAGACAGTGCAATGGCGTAGGCCCCGGGGACACAGCTGAATGCAAGCTCTCCGAGACCGAGCGGATGCGCTGTGCTGCTGTCCTTTACCAGAACCACCTTCACCGGAGGCTCGTTTCGGAAAGGAGCGGAGAACCAGACCGGCCCACCCGAACGTGGCAACGACGCACGAGGGCCAACCAGCGCCGACTCCCGGCCCGCCCAGGTAATCGCATGCACTGCCGCGGTGGCAAGGGCGTTCCGGGCGCTTTTTTCGTCGATGATCGCGCCTATATACGCAACTATATGTGCAGATATTACGCGTGTCTCGAGGTTGACGGGGTCGGATTCCACTTCGACAACACAGGCAGCCCAGCTTCGTTCCGGATACGGCATTCCGGTTCGGTTCTCGTCGTCCCAGGTCTGTTTGCGCGGGCGTCGCCATGATCGGGTGACTTCGATCGGCAGTGGTTTCTGGAAACGCTTCTTTCTGACGGCCTGCAGACACTGCTCCAGAAGGCGTGTATGTATCATGGAGACCCGGGAAATCATACTCGGTCCGCTATCGACCGCGGCATCGGTATCGAACCCGGCGATATGCACCGCTTCAGCATCGATGCCAAGGACTTCGGACACACGGGCCGTCCAGTAGCCGTGAATGACACTTGTCGAGGCGCGCGCCGAGGTCGCGACCCAGGCATGGCCGTCCTGATCCAGTCGGAGCGTCACGAGGCTCGGGTACAGTTCCTCCCGGCGACCACTGAAACCGGATCCCTGTGCCGAGAGCGAGATACCGATTCCGCGGGCTGGTTGCGAGTACGAGACAATGGGTTTTCGCTGCTTGCGCTGAAGTTCATACGCGGCGTGTTTTCGACGGAAATCCGAGCGGGCGGCGACGTCCTCAAGCAGGTGGACCGCATGGTCGTGGGCATCAGAAAAGTCGTCGAACATCAGGTGAGTACCGGATTTCGGCAGCAGGCGCACGCGCGACTCGACCGGTTCAGCGCCGTTTCTCATCGTAACATCACTCATCCATCGTTCGGCAGCAAGCCATGCCAGAGCATCCATCCCGGAGAATGGGCCGGTAGGAACGGTGTTGGTGGTGTGGCAGCGGACCACGACGCGAAGGGCGGGGATCTGATAGGCACCGAGCGCCGCGACCATGAGTCTTTGAGCCGTTTCCCGCGAAAACACCGGGTAGGCTCCGCCGTCAAGATCCATCTGCACCTCGGCAGCCCGGACTGATCCATCCTCTGAAAATGCGGTGCGAATGCGAACCAAGCCGGGAGGTCGCTTCGGGCTTGTCATGAGATCTTCGCTGCGACTGTATACGATGACACACGGCGACCCGGTCACGGATGCGGCCAGGGCTGCGTGGGCGGCCACGAGTGAGGGGAACCAGACTTTTCCCTCGAGGGTCGGGCCGGCTTCTACGCCGTGCACGAGAACTTTGCTCCGCGGACGTCCGATCGCACATGCGACCGTCTTTTGCACGTGGTGCAGCCACTGAGTCGCCGTCGTAACCTCTATGCGTCCGTCATTAGCTACGCGTGCAAAAGCGCTGTGCGGATCGGCATAAAAATGTTCCTGAAGCCCGGTCGCAATCTCGGTATCGAGGATCTCCGCATCCTCGGCAAACAGCGGCGTCAGATCTCCCGAGCTGCGGACTACCTCGTGGTACAGGCTTTCCTCATCGCCTCTGTTCGGGCCGAAGTGGGCCGGGTATTCCTCGTAGGTACACCGGATGCAGGAAAGGGCTTCCTTCAGGCTGTCGCGGTCTGTGCCCACGAGAAGGCCAATCGGTTCGCCGACGTATCGCACCGTATCTTCCGCCAGTATCGGCATGACATCGTTTTCGACGGCGAGCTCCGCGCCTGCTGCCAGTGACTTTGCATCGATGAACACAATATCAGGCGGCAGATCGTTCGCTTCAAGTCGGATTATTCTCGCGTGAGCGCGTTCGCTGCGGACGGTCAGAATCTGCTTCAAACCTGCGGTCTGCATGGTTCGAGGATTTGATGTCTTGTCTCGAAGCAGATTTCGAAGTGGCCGGTTTACCGTCATGACCCCTTTCTCCGTGTTACTTCGCCGTCATCCGAATGCACGTCAATCGCCTGAACGAGCGTGGTGACAACACGATTCTGTTCCGCCTCGGTCAGGCCTGGAAACAGTGGAAGAGAGACAGTGCCCAGGAACCGGGCGGCAGCCCGGGGAAAGTCACCTTCGTGAAGCGTGTACCGGGACCGATAATAGCTCATCATATGCAGGGGACGGTAGTGAACGCTGCAGTTGATCCCTTCGCGGGCCATGTAGTCTATGATACGGTCCCGCTTCGCCTGCGCAACCTCAATCATGTACAGATGCCAGGCATCGGTTGCCAGGAGTTCCGGCTTGGTTTCAGGGTTATTACGGACGGTGACTCCGCTGACCGAGGAGAGGTGCCGTGAGTACCATAGAGCGAGCCTCGCCCGTGCTGAGTGGGTTTCCCCGGCACGGGCGAGCTGTACCCTGCCTATGCTCGCCAGAACATCGGGCAGATTGTACTTGTAGCCCGCTTCAACCACGTCGTACGACCATCCGGCTCCGGGACGTCGGTATCGGTCCCAGACCGTTCGATCGATTCCATGGAGACGCATCAGGCGCACCCGGTGGGCAATCTCGTCATCATCCGTCGTTACCATACCCCCTTCGCCGGAAGTCACCGGCTTGTTGGCATAGAACGAAAACACAGCAGTGCCCCGTGATCCGACAAGTACGCCGGTGTCGTCGGTAGTCGGGATGGCGTGTGCGGCGTCTTCAATTACCGGTAGATCGAAGTCGATGGCAATGTCACGAATCCGTCCCATGGCGCAGGCGTGACCGGCTATGTGCACTGGCATAATCGCCCTGACCCGCCTGCCATTCTTCCTCGCCTCCGCGAGCGAGGTCGCGAGTGCGTCAGGACAGATATTGTAGCCGTCGGGTTCGATATCCACGAAAAGCGGGTGTGCTCCGAGATACCTGATCACCTCCGCGCTCGAAGCAAAGGTGTAGGGGCTCAGCGCAACATAGTCCCCGGCCTCGATTCCGAGGGCTTCGAGCGCAAGATGCAGCCCGGCGGTCGCGCTCGATACTGCTATGGCATGTCGCGATCCGGTGAACGCGGAGAACTCTGCTTCCAGCGCCGCCGCCTCTGCACCGGTGGTGAGCCAGCCGCTTTTTAACACCCGGGTTACCGCCTCAATTTCTGCGGTACCGATATCGGGTCGGGCGAATGGAATCCCGGCTGCTTCACTCATGGCCGCGCTCCTAGTACTCCGGCTCATCTTCCGGCACAGGAAGCGACGGTAAATATTTTGCGAGTATCGATCGGAGTGCTTTCCTGTTCCGGTAGACGTCTGGCCGTGAAGAGTCCGGAAAGCATACCGGGCGAAGTTCCCGCAACAGTTCCGGCAGGTCAAGACGGTTTTCGTCATCCCTGCTTATCTGCAGAATCTTCTGATGCGATGTAGGCTTTGCCTGTTCGCCCCCGGCCAGCAGAGACTCGTGTACCCGTTCGCCGCGTCTCATGCCGATATACTCGATATTGATTTCCTCGTAGGGTTTGAAACCGTGAATTGCGATCAGCTGTTCAGCGAGTTCGCGGATTTTGACAGGCTCACCCATGTCGAGTAGATACAGCCCACCGGGTACGCCAACTCCTCCTGTTTTCAGCACAAGACTCGCGGCTTCCGGTATTGTCATGTAGAAGCGGGTTGTTTCCGGATGGGTTACCGTGACCGGCCCCCCCTTGCGAATCTGTTTCTGGAACAGGGGGACGATACTTCCACGGGCGGAGAGCACGTTCCCGAAGCGGACTGCCATGTAGGTGTGGCCGTTCTCGGTTGCCGAAAGAACAATCTCCTCGGCTATGCGTTTGGAAGCTCCGTATACACTGACCGGTTCGACGACTTTATCGGTAGAAATGAAGACAACGCGCTCGACTCCGGCTGCGGATGCCGCATCAATCAGATTTTTGGTCCCGAACACATTGTTTCGTATGGTTTCCACCGGATTCGCCTCTCCGAGAGGCACGTGTTTGTAGGCCGCCGTGTGGAGCACCACGTCTGCCTGGAGCCGCTTCAGGATGAAGTGCATGTAGTCTCGATCCTGAATCTCGCCAATGACCGGAACGATAGAAGCGCGCTCGCCGACGCCTTCGTCCTGCAGCAGTCTGAGTTCACGATCTATCTCGTAAATCGCGTTCTCTCCGTGGCCAAAGAGATACAGGCGTTGCGCCCCTCCGCTGAGAAGCTGCCGGCACAGTTCGCTGCCTATGCTGCCACCTGCACCGGTCACGACAACCCGCTTCCCGCGCAGGTACTGCATGCTCGCTCGCAGGTCGATATGGACGGGCGTACGCCCGAGCAGATCCTGGGGGTCGACCTCACGCGTCTGAATCATGTGCGCCTGCCCGTCTACGATCTGCGAAAGACTCGGCAGTATGCGTATGCGGGCGAAATTCGCCTGTTCAAGCAGTGCGTAAATCTTCTGCACTCTGTCGGGACCGGCGGACGGAAGCGCGATCAGTGCTTCATCGGTCGGCTGTTTATCGAGCAGGGTCACGACCGCCTCGATGGGACCGAGAACCGGTATATCTTCTATGCGTGTGCCGATCTTCCCGGCATCGTCGTCGAGAAAAGCGACCACTTCACCAAGGACTTCTTTGTGTTTGAGCTCGAGGGCGAGGGAGACCCCGGCAAAGCCTGCACCGATAATATAGACACGTGGTGTGCGCTTCATGAACCTTCCGTCATCCGGGCATTATTAGCCGATTCCAGTACGTCGAATCCGAAGTCGACCGTGAAACTGGCATTGTACAGATCAAGCTGAACCTTTGCACGTCCTTTGCGACGATTAACCTTGATGATTCGACCTTCAAGCCCTTCAAGAGGACCTTCCACGACGACAATTCGCTGATTCGCATCAAACGTCACCTTTGATTTTCGGACGATCTCTCCGTACCCCATAAAGTGCTTGATCAGCGCCAGATCGTCACCGGACAGCGGGCGGGGGCTGGCTGTCGTGTCGAGAATGCGAATGAATCCGTCCGCCCTTCGCACGGTGGCTCGTATTGCTTCGCTGAGATCGTCGGTCTGCAGAAACACGTAACCCGGGAACACCGGTGCCAGACTCTGAATCCGTTTTCCGGCGCGACGGATGGTGAGTTCCCGGCGGGGTCGAAACAGTGTAGCGCCGTGACTCGAAAGATCTTCCTGTATCAGTGCGGTGAACTTTGCTTCCGAACCGGTACGAAGCTGCAGCACGTATACATTCATAAGTATGCGACGCTATCACGGAGCCCGGCTCCCATTCAACAAAGCCGGTGTTTCTGCCGACAAATGAATCCAGAGGAGTATGGGATGACTATATCCAGACGCGCATTCCGATTCGCGTTGAGTGTTCTGCTTGCCGTGACCGCATCAGCCCCGCTTGTGGCCGACACCGTCCTGGTACACGTCCACGGGAACACCCGTGCACTCACAAGGCAGGCATCCGTTTCACAGATTACCGCTGCGTTCGAAGACGGTCTCATGATTCCTCTCTTTGAGCGGGGACATATTGTATTTAATCTGATGGATGATGGTGAACCGCTTGACGTCGATACTGCTCGCTCCGTCGGTGCCGCCGAAGGTGTCGATTGGGTTGTCCTGGTTGAAATACATCTTGTTTCTGCCAACGGCTCAGCCAGTGTCGACTCCGCCCGCTATACTTTTGTCCGCGTAGCCGACGACGAGGAAACCCTGAGAGGGTCGTTCTCCGCCGGTGAGTTCGACCGGCGCCGAGGGGAGACTCTGGTCGCCGCAGTTGAGAGAGTAGGGCGAAACCTCGCGGACAGCTTCCTCGATGAAATGTAAGGGAGGAGAAATGCCCATGCGACAGGGAAAATTGGGAAAAGCAGCCCGAACGCGGTGCATTTTTTTCGTTTCTGCGTTCGTACTGTTTTTACTAGCGACGCCGGTATTCTCCGATTACGCATGGGAAGGCATTGCTGCTCGCGGTGCCGCTGCCCTGTTTCCGGATGAGGGTCTGTTTGTCGCCTCAAACGTCGTGCCTCGGAACAGTGTCGTCGAAGTGACGAGTCTTGATACCGGTCGAAGCGTGCGTGTTATCGTGACGCGGCGTGCTTCCGAACCGGGTCTGCTGGCGCTCCTGAGCCCGGACGCCTTTGATGTGCTTGGTGTCTCGGCGGGTGAAGACCTGACACGGGTGCTCCTTTCACCGGTGTCTGTTCCCGGCCTTGCCAGCGCCGATCGGGATGAGAGCCTGCGCGTTCCCGACGGGGCGGATCGCGTGTCGACCACCGGCACCGTCAGCAGGCCGGAGCGCATTGTCATACCGGCTCCGGAGCCGATTCCAACGGAGGTGCCCGAGCCTGTGGTCGAACCCGAGCCTGCGATCGAAATCGTCGAAACGCTTCCGCGTGAAACACCCGCAGAACCCGAAGACGTTGATTTTCCGGACCCGGCACCGGAGCCTGAGCCTGCGATCGAGATCGTCGAAACGCTTCCGCGGACCACTCCGCACGCGGCGCCTGCGGCACCAGAGGACATCGATCTTCCGGTCGGGATACCCGAGCCTGAGCAGACCCTTGGTCTTCCTGCGCCTCCCGCGGCACCAGTGTTTGACATTTCCGAACTTCCCGAGCCGGATTTGCGGCTTGTTGACCCGTCGCCCGATACGCCGACACCTGAAGAGTTTGAGGCACCCGAGGCCTTTGTCGAAGAGATCCGTGTGGATGAAGCAAACCGCCTTGCCCGTGTGATCGAGCGGTCTGAGTCACTCCGGAATCGTGATCCCGACCGATTGTCTGTCGCGCCGTTCGGCGAACGAGGGCCCGACGACGTCGCCCGACTGGTACCCGACCGCGAAGTACGCCCGGTACTCATTGCCGATGAACCGCTTGTGCCGATCGAAGAAGATCCCGTCATAACCGAGCCCGATGAGGCCGATGCGTCATTTCCCCGTATTGCGGCTGCCGACGAGCACACGGCTGAAGCGACCGATACACCCGAAACACCGGCCTTCGCGGAGGCGGGCGTCGAGCGGGTGCAACCCCTCGAGCCCCCCACCGTGGTCATCGCTGACGAACCGGCTGAACCACGGTTCGTGCTTGACGATCTGCTCGACGATCGTCCTCAGCCACCCGGGGAACCCGACCCTGACACCGCAGTGGTGGCCGAGCCGCCCGAACCACGGCCGGAAGAGGAGCGCCCTCCGACTGAGGTCGCAATCGACGTGATCATAGAAATGGAACCGGCAGAACCGAGACCCGCTGAACCGGGCCCGGCCGAGCGCGATGCGGTTGAGATTGCTGAAAGCGAAACAGAACCGGTTGGAGTCGAAGAAACGTTTCCGGTTGTCGAAGCGCCTGTTGAAGCTCCTGCGATGGTCAGCGACCTTCCTTTTGTCGAATCGCTTGAACCCGGTGCGTTCTATCTGCAGATAGGAGCGTGGTCCCGGATCGAGTCGGTGGAGGCGGTAACACGCGATCTGAGTGATGTGTATCCTCTCGTCATAACAAGCGTTGAAACAGGGGAGCGGACGCTGTATCGTGTCTTTGTCGGACCACTTGGCGCAGATGAACGGGGCCTGGCCCTGTTTAATGTCAGAACCCTCGGGTTCCGGGATGCGTTTGTCCGGCGTGGAGGCGAATCATAGATCCGAAACAGGAAGCTCGTGAGCTCCGCGAGCAGATACGAAAACACGAATACCTTTACTATGTAGCAGGCCGTCCGGAACTCAATGATACCGAGTTCGACGGCCTTTTTCGCAGACTCGAAGTGCTTGAGGCTGAACACCCTGAGCTGACGACACCCGATTCCCCCAGTCTGCGGGTCGGGTCTGACCTGTCCGGGGATTTCCCGGAAGCTGCACATACGGTGCCGGTACTGAGCCTGGACAAGGCGTACAGCCACGAAGAACTCTCAACCTGGGTGCAGCGCACGTCCGACAAACTCGCGCATGCCCCCGTTTTCGTCGTGGAAGAGAAACTCGACGGGGTCAGCATCGTGCTGTACTACGAGCAGGGTGTTCTGATGCGGGCTGTGACCAGGGGGAACGGCTCTACGGGTAACGATGTGACCGGCAACGTGAGGACCATACGGGATGTCCCTCTGCGTCTGCAGGATGATGTCGACATTGCCGTCCGGGGCGAGATACTGCTGCCACTGGCGGCATTTCGCCGTCTGAACGAACGCATGGAGACGCCGTATGCGAATCCGAGAAACCTCGCGGCGGGAACGCTGCGGAGGGTAAAGTCCCGGGAGACGGCAGAGGTACCGCTTCGCTTCTTTGCCTACGAGGGTTTTCTCACCGACGCACCGGCCAGCAGGTCGGTGTCGACGCATCGGGATATGCTCGTGCGGCTGGCTCGACTCGGATTTCGGGTCAATCCGCACATGGGTCTGTTCTCCGAACAG
Source organism: Spirochaetaceae bacterium (assembly GCA_007128315.1). GTDB lineage: Bacteria > Spirochaetota > Spirochaetia > DSM-27196 > SKKC01 > SKKC01. The sequence goes on from SKXQ01000113.1 coordinate 8,916, forward strand.
GATGTAAGTAGTCCTTTCCCGGATGATGCAGCGGAACTGCCAGCGTTCTCGCAGGTGCAGACAGGGACGCTTGCAGACCTTGAGAACACGATTGCTCAGTGGACCGCAGCCCGCGAGAGCCGGGAATACGAGATAGACGGCCTTGTCGTGAAGCTCGACGACCTTTCGCTGCGCGACGAGCTCGGGTATACGGGACACCATCCCCGGTGGGCAATCGCCTATAAATTCGAGTCACCGGTCTCGGTCACGAAGGTTCGTGCGATAGATGTGCAGGTGGGGCGTACCGGTCGTATCACTCCCGTCGCCCGTGTCGAACCGGTCGGCATAGGCGGGACGACGGTCAGTAACGTGACGCTTCACAACCAGGCTTATATTGAAGCGCTCGAGCTTCACGTTGGGGATACCGTGGAAGTCAGCAGGCGGGGTGATGTGATTCCCGCAGTCGAGCGGGTAATTGAGCCGAATCCCGAGGCACATCCCTACCCATTCCCGACCCGGTGTCCGACCTGTGGGTCCGCGCTTGAAGAGCGGGGAGCGCATCATTTCTGTCCGAATTTTCGATGTCCCGATCGCATGCGCGGGCAGCTCCATTTTTTCGTCGCGAGTGCGCAGATGGACATACAACACCTCGGATCGGAAACCCTGAATCTGCTCCTCGCCGAGGGCATCGTTGAGGAAATACCCGACCTGTTTTGTCTCGACTATGAACGCATAGCCGGGTTGCCGGGCTTTGGAGCGCGAAAGATTGAACTGCTGAAAGGGTCTATTGAGCACGCGAAGAGCCGACCGTACCGCACGGTTCTTGCGTCTCTGGGTATCCCCGATCTGGGTCCGAAGTTCGTCGAACTCGTCTGCGAAGCCGGGTATCACAGCATCGACGATCTGCTGCAACTCGTGGACGAGGAACGAGTCGACAGTCTGATCGCTATCGACGGCGTAGGCGAAAAAACCGCTGCCCGGGTTGCAGAAGAACTTGCCCGCCCGTCAGTACGCTCCGTCATACAGCGCCTGCGCGAAGCCGGCCTGCAGTTTTCCGAAGAACGGGCACCGGACACGGCCGAACCGGCCGAAGCACAGATATTCGCCGGCGAATCCTGGTGCATTACCGGCAGCTTTGAGACGTTTCAACCACGAAGTCTCGCTGCGGAGAAAATCAGGTCCCGCGGCGGTACGGTAGTGTCGGACGTTTCCGGAAAGACGACGCATCTCCTCGCGGGTGCGAATGCGGGTAGCAAGCGCGACAAAGCCGAAAAACGTGGAGTCGAAATCGTCGATGAACAGGAGTTCCTCAGACGGCTCGCCGCGACAGACGACGCTTAATCGGGCAAGGCTGAGGCGTCGGAAACAATACACATCCATTGAGCCTCGGCGGCAATCTCATCGCCGACATACACGATACCGGACTGTTTGAGCATGCGACTGCTGGCGCGCAGATTCGTTATCTCGATACGGACGGTGTCGCCGGGGCGAACCTGACGCCTGAACTTCGCTTTTTCTATCGTTGCGAGAAAGAACAGCTTGTCATCGCCTATGACTCCGGTTTTCCTGACACCGGCTCCACCGACCTGGGCCATTGTTTCCACGAGAACTACGCCGGGTACTACGGGATAACCGGGAAAATGACCCTGAAAAAACTGCTCGGACTCGAAGGTTCGAACACCGACGATCGTATCCGCATCCGCCTGGCTGATTTCATCCACGAACAGGAAGGGATCACGGTGAGGGAGAAGACTCTTTATTTCGCTCATGAGCGGGATTGTACACGAGCCTACAGGCCTTCGTACATAAACCACGCCACGATGGCTTTATCCAGGGAAAGGAACCCCGTGAGGTTGAGGATTGCGATCAGAAGCAGGACGAGTGTCAGAGTAAGCCGTATCGGGCCAGGGACACGCACGTCCCGGTTTCCGCGCACGCGGCGTATGACGGGACGGGCAACTGGGATGAGCGCGATAAGGAGCGTAAGTCCACTCAGAACGGAACGCGCAGTGGCGGGTGACTGTTGTGACCACCGCTCGATTGCAAGTCCGGCGCGGAACAGGGTCGCCTGTAACTGCTGGAACTGCCCCGCGGCAATCAGTACACCGATGAGAATAAGAACGCCACCGGTGATGGTCTTTATCGTACCCAGGTACGGTTTGACGAGTCGCAGTTTCTCAAGAAGCGGGGCGAAGGCAAGACTTGCGATAAGAAACGGAAGTCCCAGGCCAAAGGAGTATGCGAGTAGGTAGATCATGCCGGTGGTTACCGAGGCGCTGCTTCCTGCGAGGAAGAGGATGCCCGCGAGGACCGGGCCGATGCAGGGCGTCCACCCGGCTCCAAATGCCATACCGACTGCGGCTGATCCGAGGTAACCTCCGGGCGCTGCCGTGACGCTAACCCGCCGCTCGCGGTTGAGCAGGCTCATGAAATCAAACATGACGTTCAGTCCGAGGACGATCACGATGCCGCCAGCAATGAGATTGATTACCTGCCCGGTACCGCCGATCAGCGCAACCGAGCCGCTGAAGAGAATTCCGAGAACGACGAAAACCAGCGAGAAACCGAGTACGAACATGAGTGTTCGCAGAAACAGTACCGTCCGGTCTGCGTGTGCGTCCTGCAACTCATCGAGACTGACGCCACCGACGTAGGAAATGTAGGACGGAAGGAGCGGCAGCACGCAGGGACTCAGGAAACTCAGAAGTCCGGCGGCAAAGGCAATTAGGATATTAATGTCGGTCATAGCGAGTCCATCTGCATGATCGCACCGAATGCGTTCATCGTTTCCTCCTCGTCCCAGTCGTGATAGCCGAGTTTTACGCCGATCACGTTTCCGCTCCGGTCAATAATTACCGTCGTTGGAAAACCGCGGACGTTGTAGAGACTTGTGACCCTGCCGTTTCGGTCAAGGACGACGGGATAGGTAACACCGAGCCGGTCGATAAACTCCTGAACAACCGGCTCTTCTTCCCGTACGTTGACGGCCAGTACGACCAGCCCGTCGTCTCTGTACCGATCGTACAGCGTCTGCATTGCGGGCATTTCGGCAACGCAGGGAGCGCACCAGGTCGCCCAGAAGTTCAGAAACACGACATTGCCCCGATACGCTTCAAGACTGATGTCAGGATATTCGCCGAGCGAAGCAAGGCTGAAGTCAGGAGCAGTCGCGTGTGCCGGGGTCAGGCGCATTACCTCAAATGCATTGCTCAGGTCTATCGGGGCTGTTTCCTGTCGGGATGCAATGAAAACCACCGTGGAAAGCACGGCCACGATACCAAGCGTGATCACCATCGTTGCAGCAAGGACCTTTCTTTTCATGGCAGTATATAAACTTTCACATATAAAGCGTTTTGGTCAATCGCGCTTTACAGCAGCACCGTCGGTATCTTATACTTTGTAAACTGCAACGATGTAACAAATTGTATTGAAGAAAGAGTTTGACCCATGGGTATTTTCCTCGTCACCACATCACTCCTCCTGATTGTTGGCCTGTTTTTTTTCAGCCGGGGAGGGGGTTTCAGTTTTCCCTGGGTACAGTTCTACGTAAAGGGAAAGGAAAGCGGGTTCAGCATACACGAGTTGAATCTTCTGCGTCGTGTCGCCCTGGAGAATCAACTCAAGAACCCGACTTCGCTTTTCTGGTCCGAGAAAACGCTTGATCGCTGCATCCGGGGTACCATAGTCCGTTTTCGGGCCCAGGATAAGGAAAATTCTGAGCAGTCGGTACAGTTTCTTGGAAAACTGTTTGACTTTCGACGACGGGTCGAGCTTAATCTGCCGAAATATCGCCTGGGGCTTCGCTCTTCGCGAAATGTCTCGCAGGGGCAACTGCTCAAGCTGACGTTTCCCGGTGCTTCCGGCGCCTACACTTCTACGGTGGTCGAGAATATGAGGAAATACCTCGCGATCTCCTACCCGAAAGGCAAAAGCTCACCGACTGGTTTTTCCTGGCAGGGTCAGCGGGTTAATGTGTATTTCTGGAGACAGGAAGACGCGGGGTACTATTTCGAGACCAAAGTCATCGGCGACTATCTCGAACGGAAATTTCCTATACTCCACATAAGTCATGCGGATCAGCTTGTACGAACGCAGAAACGGAACAGCGTCCGTGCAGAGCTGAAAGGTCCCGGGTATCTATACCCCTTGAAGACGATCGAACAGGCCAACGAAAACCTCGAAAAAAGCGGAGGTTATCGATGTCGCATGGTTGATCTGTCTGAAGACGGCGCGGCGATTCTCGTCGGTGGTAAAGCCAAACCGGGGATGCCGGTAAAAATACAGACGGAAGTGAACGGGCAGCCGGTTGTCATGTGCGGAGTCGTCAAAGGCGTCACATTCAAGCAGAAGAACAACGCGAGCATTCTGCACATACAGGCGAAGCTCCCGAGTCGAAGCATGCGGAATGTTATTCTTACCTACGTCTACAGCATCTTCCGGGATGGAAACACGAATTCGGCACAGATTTCGAGTCTACGTACCAAGGATCCGACCCGACCCGTTCAGGACGGGGCGGTCGCAACCTGACACCGTCGCACGTTCGATAACAATCCAATCAACCCGCGTTTCGCTCGCGTATCTTCCTGTGTGAAGCAAGACAATCATGCTGTTTGCGAAGGGCTGCTTCGCGTTGGCCGTCTATTGTCCGGTCTCGGACCGATTGAGCGTACCGCAGCGACGCTTGCGCTGTGCATCTATGCGTCTCCCGGAGCCGCTGCTGTCGCAGTATCGGCTTTGAGTGCCTGCGTGTTTCTGCCACAACCTTCGGGCCGCGAATACACCGGTCGGGAAACACGGTTCCTTCTCTTCCTGCAGCTCCTGCTGATCGCCGTTGCGCTCAGTACAGGCGTCTGGATCGCCGGTCGGGTGACACAAACCTCCGATATCGGGGCCACCGGGATACCCGAGCCTGATATACAGGCAGTTGAGGTCACCCTGGACGCCGATCCGTGGCGTCGCAGTGACGGTGTGTGGGCCGCACGAGGGACGATCAGCCGACTGCACGCCGACTGGGCCCGTGTTGACGCACAGCACACAAGCCTGCTCGCAGGGCCTGCTCTCGAGCGTCTATCATGGGGTAACCGCATTCATGTCCGTGCTGCCCCCGTTCGTATTGGAAAAGGCAGTGACGCCAGGTTCTTTCTTCGGGTGGATGACGTGGAGCTCATCGACCACGGGCACACTGTACTCACGGTACGATCCCGCCTGCACGGTCTTATCCGTGATCGCAGCAGTTCCTGGCCTGTGGAGACCAGAGGGGTGTACATGGCTCTCTTTCTCGGGAACCGCGACGAGCTCTCACCGTTTCTCTACGAGTCCGTACGACGGGCCGGCGCGGCCCACGTGCTCGCATTGTCCGGTATGCATCTCGGACTCATCGCCGGTGCCTTTGTGCTGCTCATGTCACCGCTTCGGTCGCGAGGGCTGACTGCGGCCGGTGTCAGTCTGCTGTCCGTCTCCTACCTCGTCCTCGCCGGGTTCAGACCATCGCTCACACGTGCGGTCATAATGCTTCATGCTGCTCTGTTCCTGCGGCTGCGCGAGGGAAGGGTAAGTGGTCTCAAGACACTCTGCCTGACGTTTATTGTGCACGCGTCGATTTTCCCGGGCGACACACAGTCTCTCGGCTTCACCCTGAGTTTCTCCGCATTACTGGGCATATTCGTCCTGACGCCGGTTCTGCTGCCGCTCCTCGGTGCAACCCGCCGCTCGAAACTCAGGGCCGGTATTGCCGCGGGACTCGCTGCGCAGCTCGCGACGTCGGCGATCGCCTGGCGTATTTTCGGGACCGTGTATCCTGTCGGCGCGGTCAGCTCACTCGTGTTCACCCCGATCGCCGCAATCGCTCTGGGATTCGGCTTTCTTGCGCTCCTGCCACTCGGCCACCTCGCTACCGCCAGCCTCGCCGGACTGCATGCCTGTGTGTGGGCCTTCACATTGCTGTCGGAGCTTTTCTCCCGTGTTCCCGGGTTCAGTTCGCCTCAGGCACTCGCCGTCTGGCTGCTCACGCCCGCCTTTCTTTTGCTTCGGGTCTATTTCCGGTATCATCGTGAAACGAGATCAGCTGTACCATGTCATCATTCGAAACGGAAGGTCAGAAAATCTTTGCCCGCCTCGACAACTCGCCTGCGGCAATACGCACGTACCTTGAAGAACGCGGCCTTTCTGCCGGTAAACGCTTCGGCCAGAACTTCATGGTCTGTCAGGAAGTCCGGGCGGAGCTCATTGCCTCGCTCGGGGCCACTGCAGGAAGCCGCGTCTGGGAGATCGGGCCAGGTCTCGGAGCGATGACGGCCATGTGCCTTGACGCGCAGCTGCACACGACTGCATTCGAGATCGACAGGGGTTTTGTCTCGCATCTGCAGGAGCGTTTCGCCCGTGAGCCGGAGTTCAGGCTGGTCCCCGGGGACTGCCTGAAGACGATGGCGACAGAGATGCGTGACTCCGCTGCTCCGGAGTTCGTGCTGGGCAATCTCCCGTATAACGTGGCATCCCAGATTATCTGGTACCTGCTTGGGCGCGCTAACGGGGTGCGGCGACTTGTTCTTACCATACAGAAAGAGGCTGCCGACCGCATGCTCGCGGCCGAATCGAGTCGAAGCTTCGGCCCTCTGGCGATACTCTGTAATCTTGAGTACGAGACTCGAAAGATCCGAACGATTCCGGGGGAATGTTTTTACCCGCGACCGCAGGTTACGTCAACGGCCATCGTGCTGACCCGCGTGCGGACGGTTCCGCACGAAACGAAAACCGCCATACTGGCGGCCGCGGACGCGGCTTTTTCCGCGCGTCGTAAGACGCTCCTGAATAACTTCGGGAAAGCCCTGGGAGATCGCCCCGGAGCCGAACGTCGGCTGACAGCGCTGGGGATAGACCCCTCACGCAGAGCAGAGAGTCTCCGGCAGGCGGACTTCCTCAACCTCGCCGAGGCTTTTCCCGAGCTCGGTCAGGCTCGGATGTCGAGCTGATCCAGAACCCCTTCGATAATGCGCTTATTGTCGTCTGAAAGTTCACACATGGGCAGACGGTACACCTCATCGATATATCCGAGGTACGAGAGCACGTATTTCACCGGGATGGGATTCGTGTCAATGAACATTGCCTTGAACAGGGGCAGGAGGTGGTAGTGCAGAAGTCTGGCCCCGTCGACATCGCCCGAACGCACCAGATTTACCAGTTTCTGCATTTCCGAAGGAATAATGTTGCTTGCAACTGAAATCACCCCGTCACCGCCGAGAAGCATGATCGGAAGCGCAAGATTATCGTCACCCGCAAGAACATCGAATCCGTCGGGACGGGCGCGAATAACGTCCATGACCTGTCCTATATTTCCGCTCGCTTCCTTGACCGCGACGATCATGTCGTGCGCGGACAGTCGGATCAGTGTTTCCGTTTCAATGTTCCGGCCTGTCCTGCCGGGAATGTTGTACACGATGACCGGTAGGCCACCGTCATCGGCTACTTTCGAGAAATGGCGATACAGGCCTTCCTGACTGGGCTTGTTGTAGTAAGGTGAGACCTGAAGCGTGGCGTTTGCGCCGACATCCATGGCCTTCCGGGTCATATCCACGGCTTCAGCAGTGGAGTTCGATCCTGTTCCCGCGATGACCGGAACCCGACCTGCCGCCTGATCAGCGGTGATCGCGATAATCCTGATGTTTTCCTCATGGCTGACTGTTGGACTCTCTCCGGTTGTACCGACCGGGACAAGCCCGGTGACGCCGCCCGCAATCTGCCGTTCTACGTGCTCGCGCAGTCGTTCTTCATCTATGGTTGAGTCTGCCTTGAACGGTGTGACCAGTGCTGTACTTATTCCTTCAAACATATCTTACGCTCCTGTCTGCATGGCAGTAAAAAAATCGTCGACAGAGAGAAAACCCCTGTTCCCCGGCAGCCATTCCGCTGCAAGCACCGAGCCAAGGGCAAACCCGCTCCGTGTTCGGGCAGTATGCGTAACCGAGATACTGTCAAACGGGGAGTCAAAGGATACGGTGTGTGTGCCCGGTACTGAACCCCCACGCAATGAGGCGATATGCAGCTCGTCATCCTGCAGGGGACGTCCCGGGAGATCGTGTACGATGCTCTGCTTACGCTCGAGTACCGCAAGGAGCCGTTTCGCAGCCTCGAGCGCCGTACCACTCGGACTGTCCGCCTTCCCGCGGTGATGCGTCTCGCAGAGCATCGCATCGTAACTGTCGAACGCATTCATGATCCGGCCTGCTTCGTGTACCATTGCGAAAAACAGATTAGCTCCGACGCTGAAGTTTGCACCCCAGAGATATGAGCCGTGACCGTCTGTGACGATCTTCTGAACCTGTTCGCGATCGGCTTCCCAACCGGTAGTTCCCACAACGGCAGGAACCCCATGTCTGGTATAGAACTGTGCGTTACCGACCACCGCATCGGCAGTGGCGAACTCGATGACGGCGTCGGCTGTCCCCGGAAAACTATCGAGATCCGGGCTGTCCGATTCCGGTGCCCGCGGATCGATTCTGCCGGCAACCTCATGCCCGCGCTCGGCGAGTATGCGCTCGACTTCTCGCCCCATGCGGCCGTAGCCGACAATCAGTATCTTCATTGTAAACTACTCCGACTGGCACATGGTCGCGGCGGCCGTATTCACGATATCGTCTACCGAGCAGCCGCGACTCAGATCGCTGACGGGACGGGCAAAACCCTGCAGGAACGGTCCGTATGCCTCAGCTTTGGCCAGGCGCTGTACCAGCTTATACCCGATATTACCCGACATCAGGTCAGGGAATACGAGGACATTAGCCCTGCCCGCGACCTTCGACCCCGGAGCCTTCTTTTCTCCGACACCAGGTACCAGCGCCGCGTCTGCCTGCAGCTCTCCGTCCACAAGGAGGTCCGGCGAGCGACGCAGAACGATCTTCAGAGCCTCACGGACGGTTTCAATGCGTTCGTGATCGGCCGAACCCTTTGTAGAAAAGCTCAGCATAGCCACGACCGGGTCGACGCCAATAAAGCTTCGGCAGCTGTCGGCAGCGGCGAGAGCAATCTCGGCAAGCTGTTCAGCGGTCGGAACCGGAATCGTGGCGCAGTCGGCGAAGATCATTGCGCCACCGCTGCCAAAGGATTCATCGGGCACCTGCATGACAAAGCAGGAGCTTGCCGAACGCACCCCTTCGCGGGTACCGATAATGGTGAATGCAGCCCGCAGGACGTCTGCAGTGCTGCTCTCAGCACCGGCGACCATGGCGTCAGCGTCGTTCATTCGAACCATCATGCAGCCGAAGCGCAGACGATCGAGTATCTGATCGCCAGCCTCTGATTCACTGATCCCTTTATGCTTACGCAGTTCGTACAGTTCGTTTCCGTACCCCGCGGTGCGGTTGGAGGATGCAGGGTCTTCTACAACAACGCCTTGTAACGAGACACCCGCCGTTTCAGCAGCAGCCGCCACCTCTGCGGCGGGTCCAACGAGTGTCACCGCTCCGGCAAGACCAGTGTCGATGAGTATCCTCGCCGCCTGTATGGTGCGGGATTCGCTTCCCTCCGCGAGCACGACGTGTCCCCGCAAGGAGCGGGCCTGTGAATGGATGCTTTCTATAAAATTCATGGGTACCTCTGTATTTATGATTCACAATAACAGGGCCTGAACGATCGCTCAAGCTGCAGGCGCTTGTTTCGCGACCCTTGTCGCTATATCATCGCGTGCATATGACAGTCGGCGTATACGGATTGGGCAGATTCGGTGCCCTGTGGGCTTCAATTCTCAGCGAGCGACACGACGTGCGAGCGTGGAACCGGTCGACGCGGCCGGTTCCGGACGGTGTACGCCTGGTAAGCGAGGAAGAGCTCGCCCGGTCCGATGCGGTGTTTCTGTGTGTGTCCATACGCGCGATACCCGAGGTATGCCGGCGCCTTGCTTCACACATGAAACCTGGCAGTACCCTGATTGATACCTGCTCGGTCAAAGTGCACCCTATCAGGGAAATGATGACCATACTGCCCGATTCGGTTCATGTCCTCGGTACTCACCCCATGTTCGGTCCGGATTCGGTCGGGGGACTGCGGAGCGAGCTTCCTGTCGTCGTGTCGGAGGGAAGGGGGCCACATGAGCTCGTGACAACCTGGTGCGATGAGTTCACGAAGCTCGGGTTTTCCATACGACGTATGACTGCCGATGAGCACGATCACGAAGCGGCCCGCACACAGGGAATTACCCATCTCGTCGGTCGCATTCTCAACGAGCTGGACCTCCATGACAGCGATATTTCCACGGTCGGATATCGCAGAATACGACAGGTCATGGAGCAGACCTGCAACGACGAGCTGGACCTGTTTCTTGACCTCTGGCGGTTCAATCCGTACGCCGACACCGTCCTCACGCGCTTCGAGCTTGCCGTCGATGCGGTGAGCAGCCAACTTGACAGGGCTATCCGGCGCGGGTAGCATCCGTTGTATATGTCCGACTTGCGTATCCGCTCAGTTGATGAGTCTGAACTTTCGACCGTACTTGCATCCGACGTCGAGTTTGAAGGCGAAATGAGTTTTGATGAGCCGGTACTCATCAAAGGTTCCTTTCGTGGGCGGATCAGTTCCGGTACCAGCCTGTACATCGGTGAGACGGCGAATGTCATGGCCGACGTTCACGCTGAGCTCGTCAGCGTGCAGGGTAAGCTGAAAGGGGACATCGCCGCCGTTCGGAGGCTCGAACTGTTTTCCGGCTCACAGCTTCGCGGAAGCGTCGTATCGCCAGACATCATCATGCAGAGTGGTGCCGAACTCAACGGCACCGTCAAAATGGAGTCGCCCTCCGTGCGGAGGAAGCATTGACCATGAGGCGTCTGCCGGCCCTCGTCTGTCTCGTCGGTACCCTTGTGCTCAATCTTGGTGCCCAGGAACGCGATGCCCTCGGCATGTTCAGGCAGGGCAGGTACGCGGACGCGATCGAAATCACCAGCGACGAACTCCGTGAGGATCCCTCGAACAGGGACGCGATGACGGTTCAGGGGTGGAGCCTCGTAGCACTCGGCCGATACCTGGAGGCAGCACGGATAGCCGACTCAGGGCTCGCATTTGCTCCCCGCGATCATCGACTTGTGTTCATCAAGGCAGAGGCAGAGTTCCATCAGGGTAACTTTCAGGAGTCGCTCAGGTTTCTTGAGCGCTATGTAGATATTGTTCCCCAGGGGTCACGCATCGCTGACGCCTACTATTTCATGGGTGTGATCCTTGCAGAGCTCGGTGAGTTCCGGAATGCAGACGCTGCATTCTCTATGGCCGTGCATCTGTCCCCCGGTAACGTGTCCTGGTGGGTGCAGCTCGGCGAGGTGCGCGAGAACCTTTCCGACTTTTCCGCAGCGGAGCAGGCATTCGATCGGGCGCTTCAGTTGAACCCCGGAGCGACCGCCGCCCGTGCCGGTCTTGACCGTATCCGTGCACGAAGCAACGGGTTATAGAGATTATGCAAATAATTAACTATTCAGCCATTTTTGTCGGCCGATTGGCCGTGTCAGAATTGTTATTCGCAGCCTGAAGCGTTACAATACATGCGGAACAGTATGCGCATGATGACAGCCCTGCTGTGTCTGGGTCTGACCGTATGTATAGCCTCCGGCACTGCAGCAGCACAAAACATCATTGAAGAACCTCGATTGCGAACGCATAACAGCAGGCTGTATACCTCCGGCGGGGGCAGCGTTGCGTATACACGTGGGCTTGAGTCCCTGCTTATCAATCCTGCCGCGTTTACCGGACGAGGTGAACTCGCGCTTCTATCAGGCAGTGCCGCCCTGTATGCCCCACCAAATCAGGCGCTACGGGCACCTGTTGCGACGCTCACCGGACAGGCGACACCGCTGCTCGGGTCGCTTTCCCGCGTATTTGATGATCGCATCGACCGCGAAGGACTGGGTTTCGGCGGCTCTGCAGGGGTAGGTTACGCCGGAAGCAGTCTCGGTCTCGGAATTATCGGTGATTTTGACATGTTTCTTCGTGAGCATGATGGAGCCTACAGCGGACACTTTCTCGCCGAAGCAGGTCTTGTCGGCGGCCTTGCAATTTCGTTTGACTGGGACCAGTTGGAAATTTCAGTCGGAGCAGACATTCGACCCTTTGTCAGACTTCGGTCGGATCTTTCCGACCCGGATCAGGTCGATGATTTCCTCTCGGGAACACCGTTTTTCGAGGCCTTCGCGCCCGCTCCTACCCTGAACGGTTTCGGACTGGCCCTGAATACAGGCATGACCGCGGCTTACCGGTCGTTTACCTTTGGCCTTGCCGTGCGCGATATAGGCGGTACACAGATCGTGTACAGGGAGCATCCCCTCGGAGAGGTCGTCGAATCGGCGGTCTCGGGGGTCCTTCCCCCAGGGGGAGACAGCGCGGGCGAGCTGTACGACCCTGAAGCCACCTACAGGCTTCGTTCCCAGAGCCGCATCGGTGTGGCCTGGCAGCCTGACTGGGGAGATGTGTTTGAACCGGCTCTGTACATGGACTTTACCGATCTGCATCGCCTCGGCGAGGCGGAGACAGGTTTCGTAGACGTTTTTTCTGCCGGTGCCGAGCTGACATTCGGGCGTTTTCTCACCGTGCGCGGAGGGACCAGTGCGTTCGGGTTTGGTGCAGGGGCAGGCATACGATTCGGAGTCGTATATCTTGACGGTGGTATTTCGTTCGGACGCGAAGTCCCACCGCAGGCAGGCCTCGATATGAGTATCAGATTCTAGCAAATTCGCATTTTTTGAACACAGTCGCTATAATTCTGTACAGGTCTCAAGGAGCACAGCGCTATGCGTGGAAGAAACGGTATTTTTCGTGTGACGGTTCTCGGTCTGGCGGTCGTCCTGTTTGTATCGGGATGCGAAAGCTTTTTTACGAACAGCGCGTTCAGCGGTCTTCAGCGTGATCCCGCCAACATGAGCGCCGCTGAACTCGAGATTTTCGCCGCTGATGCACTGGCCTCCGGGGATCGGGTTACGATCAAAAAGACGTTTGATGCCTTATTGAAAGCAGCGGGTGATGATCCTACGCAGGCACAAGTCTCTACGCTCGTGGAACTTGGGGTGGCGGCGACAGGGCTCCCGCAGCTTATGACCGCTGTCATTGCAGCAGATGGTGATTTCTCGGGTCTCGACGCAGAAGCTCTGCTCTCTGGTTTCGATTCGGCAACTGCCAGATCAACCGCGGAAATCGCTCTCGCGGCAGATCCTGGTACACTGACGGGTCAACAGTACGCGTATGCGGCGCTTGGACTTGTCGGTGCAATCGGTGCAGAGGCAGAGAGTTTCGAAGATATCGATAAGGCCGCCGGGATTGACGCCGCGCAGGACTTGCTCGCCCTCAGCCTTGCGGCCTACGAAGCTGAGGGAAAGGAAGATTCGGATACCTATGAGCTGCTGCTTGAGCTGCAGAGACAGATCACTGAATAGAACGTAGGTCAGCGAGAGAAATCTCAGCCTTACCGATCGCATACAAGAAGAGACAAAGGACGGAACAGTGAAACGATATGTCATAGCCTGCACGCTGTTATTCCTCGCGGCTGCCGCCGCGTTCGGACTCAACACCCCGCGACGGCCTGGTGATCGCTTCGACGTGACCTATCCCCGTCTGCAGGCGCTTGGCGGTCCGAATGCCGCCTTTATCTCGGGTGTCGAGACCCTGCAGACGAACCCTGCAGGCCTGACACAGGTCAACCGACAGACCGCGTTCGCGCGGGTTTCCGGCCACGTCACCGGCCCGATTTTCAGCCTCGTGTCGGTGGGGCAGGAAGCAATGGCCGATCCAGCGACGCTGCTCGACGATGACGCTCAGGCCCTGCTTCAAGGCATACACTCGTCGTTCGATGCGGGCGGACCCCTTGGTTTTGCCTATGTCGGCAGCGGGGTCGGTTTCTCTGTGTATAACGTCACCGGTGCAGCCCTGACGGCCCCGACTCCGCTGTCGGTACGCCTGTCTGTCAGCGAGCGTCTTGCGCTCCGCGGCGGGTTTGCCGCCGACATTCCCCTGAACGAAGACCTCGAGATGGACCTGTCGACCGGGTTCTCGTTCTCAAGCTTCGTCATGGGAGAGTCGCGGAACGACGTCCAGCTTATCGATGCGCCCGACCTTCTGGATTCACTCGGTCTGGGTCTCATTACCGATGCCCCCTTTGTTCTGCAGAGCGGCATCGGTCTGCATCTCGGGGTCCTGTGGTCCTGGAAAGATATGCTTGCAGTCGGTCTTACCGCCGAGAACGTCTTTGCACCGACTGTTTCATTTACCTACGATTCTCTGAATGATTATCTGGATGGAGGATCGGATCCCTCACGAACGACCGGCCGCATCCGACCGGTGATTTCCACCGGCGTTCGGTATAGCGCACCGCTTGGACCGTTTGATCGGTACTTTGATGAGCTCGATCTGTATTTTGGTTACCGGGACATTTTCGACTTTGTCGGATCAGATGTTCGTGAGAACATACTTCTGAAACTCAGTCTGGCAGGCGAACTCACCCTCCTGGACATCGTCCGGGTCGGGGCTGGTTTCTCGCAGGGACTCCCCTCGCTTGGGGCGGGCATCGAGCTCGGCGTCATTGAGCTTCGCGGCGCTGTGTTCGGGCGTGAGTACGCGACGCAGCCTGGTCTCCGAAGTCTGTATAATATTTCCTTCTCCGTGGATGTACGCCGATAGATCGATTGTCAGGTGGCATTTTTTCTCCGTCTCGCGTTGACAGGCACAGGTCACCTTGGTACCTTAACGCTCATTCCGTAACACGGGCCGCTAGCTCAGCTGGTAGAGCAACGCCCTTTTAAGGCGTGGGTCATGGGTTCGAATCCCGTGCGGCTCAGGTTTCTCCTGTCACACCGTTGTTCGGTATTTGAAGTCCCGGTATAGTAATCTGCTATGAAGCCGAATCATGTGGTCATGGTGCTGTCCGACCAGCACCGGGGAGATCTGTTCGGTGCCGCAGGCAACGCGCACATTTCTACGCCGAATATAGACAGACTCTCTGCGCACGGTGTTACGTTCACATCAGCCTGCTGCAATGCACCGGTCTGTGGTCCCAGCCGTATGTCCTTTCTGACAGGGCTGCTGCCGACCTCGACAGGTGTGCTCGACAACAGAAGCAGTCTTCCCTCAAGCATTCCCACGATCGCGCACGCTATGGCAGCGGCAGGGTACAGGACCGTGCTGTGCGGGCGCATGCATTTTATCGGACCTGACCAGCACCACGGCTTTCAGGAGCGTCTGGTCGGCGACCACGGTCCGACTGACACTGCCTTCAGCGAACACCCGTTCGGAATCTTCGATGGCACGACTGGTCAGGATCCACGTGCTCTGAAGCAGAGCGGAGCTGGACTGTCTCCGGGTATGCAGTTTGACGACGATGTCACCAGGGCTGCCGTGGCTCGTATAGCGTCGCACGACAGCACGCGACCGCTCTTTCTGGTGGTTGGATACTACGGGCCGCATAACCCCTACGTGTGCGAGCAGGAGCGGTACGAACGATACCGGGCGAGTCTTCCGGATATTGGTTCCGGGGTTGTTGATCGGCTTCTGCAAAACGAGTCACAAGCCATGTGCGAGTGGATAACCGCGCGTGGTCTCCATACTGTTGACGGTGAATCGTTAAACCGATCGCGTGCGGCGTACTACGGTGCAGTTGAGCGTGTAGATGCGCTCACCGGGCAGGTGTTTGCCGCTGCAGACAAACACTTTGAGGCAGATACGCTTCTGAAAATATATACCTCTGACCACGGCGATATGGCTGGAGAGCACGGTCTCTTTTTCAAGTCCAATATGAGGGAGCCGTCGATCAGAGTGCCGCTTGTTTTCAGCGGCTCCGGCGTCGCGCACGGTATATCCGTTTCCACACCGGTGTCGCTACTCGACCTCGCGCCGACGCTGACCGATCTGGCAGACGCTCCCCCACTGCCCGGCGCCGAAGGTCGGTCGCTTG
>SKXQ01000160.1 GCA_007128315.1 Spirochaetaceae bacterium
AAATATGCTCACTTTCAGACATTCTCTCCCGGGACAACAAAAAGCTCTCCGGAGGACAGCGTCAACGTCTGTTACTCGCCATCGCCATTGTGCCGCAGCCAGACCTCGTATTTCTCGACGAACCGACAACCGGGCTCGATCCTCAAGCGCGGCGGAATTTCTGGGACCTCATCCGTAGAATTCAAACCGAGGGCGCGACTATCGTGCTCACAACACATTATATGGATGAAGCTCATATGCTCTGCGATCAGATTGGAATCATGGATCACGGTAAAATGCTCGAGATCGATGCCCCGCAGGCTATGCTCGATCGACATTTTGAGGGGGTTCTTGTTCGAATTCCGATCGACGAACCGAAACGCATCGACTTTCCCCTTCCCGAAGGGAGCGTTGTCAGAAACGATGCTATCGAGCTGACATCGACTCGACTCGACGAAACCGTCAGGCGTCTGATCACTCTCGGACTCAGCCTTGATGGCCTCTCAGTGCACAAACCAACGCTTGAGGATCTGTTTATCAAGCTGACCGGTAATACCCTGCGGGCATGAAGGACTACAGGATAAAGACAATGAAAAGCTTCATCGCGCTTGTCAGGGCCCGAACCCTTGAGTTTGTTCGGGATCGTGGTACCTTTTTCTGGAATCTGCTTTTCCCGATGATACTCGTCTTCGGATTTGCTCTGGCGCTATCCGACCCAAGCCCGACAGTGTTTACCGTCGCACTCGCAGGCGATACCCCAGTCGAGCTGGATTTCACATCGATCGAGCAGATCAATTTTATCCGGTACGACCTGGACAGCGGCGAAACCATGGCTTCAGTGGTTGAGCGGGTCCGAAGACATGAACTCGATATGGCAATAGACTTCGAACAGCAACAGTTCTTTCTGAACACCGAAAACCATACCTCTCCCCTGATACGACGCATTTTCGAAGACTCTGTCCTTCGGGATCGTGCGAACGGAATCGAAGTTCCGGTTTTCGTCGAGCGTGAGATCAGCGGTCAGCCAATCCGTTATGTTGACTGGGTAGTACCCGGTGTCATCGGCATGAATATGTTATTCAGCTGCCTTTTCGGGGTCGGTTTCGTTCTCGTTCGGTACAGAAAAAACGGCGTTCTCAAGCGCCTGAAAGCGACACCTGTCTCGGCATTTACGTTTGTCTCGGCCCAGGCTGCGAGCCGGCTCATGATCGTCCTTGCCACGTCCATATTTGTCTATGCGGGAACCAACGTGTTTCTGAACTTTACAATGGAAGGTTCCTATCTGTCGCTTCTGATCGTGACGACGCTCGCGATTATCTGCATGATCTCAATAGGGCTTCTATTCGCGTCTCGACTCAGGAGTGAGGAACTCGCTGGAGGTCTTATGAACCTTGTGAGCTTCCCGATGATAATCGGATCCGGGGTCTTCTTCTCGCTCGAGACAGCACCCGAGGCGCTCCGGATTGCATCCCGTGTTTTACCGCTGACTCACTTCGTGGAGGCTTCACGAGCAGTCATGATCGAAGGAGCCGGTATCGTTGCGATACTCCCGAATCTTCTGGCGCTCGCGGGATTTTCGATAGTGTTTGTTACGGCGTCCGCGTTCGTGTTTCGATGGGATTGATGACGAAGCCGCACAGGCTGCATCACGAAAAGAGTCACGGGCAGGTCAGGTCGACGATCGTTTTCAGCAGGGACGAATCGCCGGCGTAACCGCGTAGTTCCTGCTCGAGGCATGCACGATGCGTCCGGCACCAGCTGCGAAACTCTTCGATATGCACGGTCGAAAGACAGTTCTGGCGACGTTCAGGATCCAGGAACAACGGCGGGTCAACCGCGTTGCCCGTTTCGTGCAGCCACGTGGCGAGAAGATTGTATTCCCAGTGTGGAACGTCTCGCAGGTTCTGCAGATCATCGTTACGGGCCTGCAGGATATCGTGTTCGTCATCGCGCATCTGAAAGTGACGGCCGAGCGACAGGCCGAGGACTCGGAGACGCTCGATTGTTTCGCTTACCACACGATCATCGTGATCTGAATACGACGTGCTCAACAGATATCCGATCTGCAGAGGAGCAACGAACGTATAATAGCCGGTCTTGGCGTCGTACAGGTGATACAGGGACTCAAGGCTTGAATGATACGCGGAACGAGGAATGTAGGACACATCTTCCGCCTGACCGGCAATCGTTATGAGCGATATCTTTCGCACAAGAGGAACAATGTGACTCGAAAGACCGTGAGTAGCCACGGTCTGCCCGAGGAGCTGCATCCCGCAGACGTGCAGAAAATCTCCACCGAGAAGACGCAGGACGTCAATGTCCCCGTCCGCCTGACCGACTCCGGTCGGTTGAACGCGCTCTGTTCGATCGATCCTGTCATCGTGCATGAGTGCAAAAAGGTGAAGAATCTCGGTGGCGCTCGCAATGCGAAGAACGGGTTCAGTCAGCTTCCGGGAACCGGCCATCCGCAGAAGCAGCCGCGGCCGCAACCTCTTCCCTTTGCGCTTAGTGTAGTTTCTGATATACGCCAGTACGTCCCGTCCACCGCTCAGGTTGAGTTCGGAACCAATGTCGTTCAGATACCGTTCAATGTAGCTGTCGACCGCCTCAAGAGCCGTCTGTTCATCGGTCATCCGATTCCCGTTGTCTGCCACAGAAGAAGAGTCCCGACGAATAGAAGGCTGAAGATCAGATGCAGCGCGGCTGCACGCATGGTCAGATCGGAGAGATCATGAGGCTCCGATGTCGCATATACCGTGCGCATGACTTTTATTGCCGGTAGGAGCGCAATCAGGGTTACCAGCGAAACGAACGGAAGAAGCCCGGCTACGATCAGAGATCCGGTGTATGCAAAGGGGACGAGCAGCAGAATGGACAGAAAATGTCGTGAGTAGGTAAGCCCGAAGAGGCCGGCAAGGGTCTGAACACCAGCCTCCCGGTCACTGTGTATGTCCCGGAGATTATTGGAGTGGAGAATCGAAGCAACAAGAAAGGCCATCGGACCACTGATCAGAACCTCTTCCCAACCAGGGGTTCCCTGCAGAGCCCACACACCCATGGCGACCATGGCCGGCCCAAGTAAAAAAAACACGAGAACGTCTCCAAGGGCGACATACTTCAGACTGATTCGGGCACCCGTATAGAAGTACGCGAGTACGGCACCTGTGATCCCGAGCGTGACAAACAGGCCTCCCCGTTCGATTCCTATGAGCGAGCCGACCAGTATACCAACCCCGAAGTACAGGTGCCCGGTAACCTTCATGAAGCGGGGAGAAACAAGTTTCTGCGGCAGCAGATGAGACGGGTCAATATCACCTTCGAGATCGACGCCATTCTCGAAGTCATAGTAGTCATTCAACACGTTCGTACCGGCGTGGAGCAGAAGGCCTGACGAAAAATAGCAGACGTACACCCACCATATGACTCCGCTCTCGAGCGAGAGGACAAGCGCGAGTAGCATGGGCATGATTGACGCCGTAAACGAAAACGGTCGCAACGACATCAACCAGAGACGCGCGCCTGGAATACCAGTTACCGGAGTGTTGTCCATCTTCGTTTCAGTCATGTTTGTACCCTCTTCTCTCCTTCTTACCCCCGGACCGACGGAACGTCAACGCCGCGTTTCAGATTGAACGCTGTACGGTAGAACTCGAACGCCGCTCCAGCGGAGAAATGCCGAAACCCCGACATAAGATAATGCAGCCGAAGACCGAGTTTCCCGGCAACCGGTATGAACCCGAAGACGGTCCCGCTGCTCGTGCCTCCGAGTGGAATGACCCACCCGAGATCCACGGGAACGAACGCCTTTGGCTTTCGATCACGAACGATAGCGGCTATATTTCGCCCTGCCCGACGCCCCGAATAGAACGCAAAATTAACGGCTCGTCGCACCGGTGTGTCACCATCGAGCAGCTGCGCCGCATCTCCGGCCACGAAAACCTCCGGATAGTCGTGAAGCTGCAGATACGCGTTCGTCAACAGTCGTCTGTCCCTGGCGGCGGGAAGATCTTCCGATGTCTCCGGTGTCGCGGCCTGCATGCCAGCGCTCCAGCACACGACCGCATTCTCAATGCGAGTCCCGTCACTGAAAACCACGGTGTCGTCAATCATCGATTCCAGGGAAACGCCGGTCACGACCGCAATATCGCTGCGTTCCAGATACTTTTCCACGCGCTTCCTGACCCGCCCCGACAGGGGAGCAAGAATACTGTCTGCCTTCTCAACCACCAGGATATTCAGGCGTCGACCGGCAGCAGCGAAGCCTTCCCGGGTGCACGCGGCAACTTCAACACCCGTGTAGCCGCCTCCGACGACGACCAGCGTACAGTCCTGTCCAGCGGTAAGACGCCGTTCCAGGGTTTCGCGTAAAGACACGGCCCCCGGAAACGAATCCACGGTATGCAGCGGCCCGGACGCCGGAGTGAATCCGAAAAACGCGGGTGCAGAGCCGTTCGACAGGACAAGGAAGTCGTAGGCGAATTTTTCGCTGGTCGTGTGGACCAGCCGTTCCTCGGCGTCGATGCGGGAGACGACATCCGCGACGATTCTGACACGAGCATCAAAAATATCGTCAAAGCGAACCGTAATCGCGTCGCGTCGAACGCGTCCCGAGAGGACGTCGGGAAGTGCCGGAAGCATTGTCGCATACTCATTGCGATCAATCATGGTCATCTGCGCTCCGGGGACAGCTCTCAGGAGCGTCTTGACGGCCTGCACGCCGGCAAAGCCTCCTCCGACAACCACGATCTTTGGTGAATCAATCATTATAGAGGGAATATACGTGCTCACGCACAACTTCGACAAACTCGGATCTTTTGTAATATTTTGCAGGCGATACTAATCGGTCATCTGAACGAGAACGACGATCGACCTTCCGGAAACCGGGACCGCTGTTCCAGCCGAGTACACAACCGAATCGTCAGTCTCGAAGAACGACGGCTCGCGCGCGGTGTCGACCACCTCGTTCCATTGTTCACCCCACTCTGCTGGAGGAAGAACGAAGTCCATCGTTTCCCAGTATGCATTGAAGAGAACCAGGAAGGTATCGTCGCGCATCTGTTCCTGGTGAGCATCCCTGCCAGGCAACTCTGTACCGTTCAGATACACAGCGAGCGACTTGGCGAAGCCTTCGTTCCAGGCTGTATCGTCCATGTGCTGACCATCAGGGGTAAGCCAGGCGATATCGCGTACTTCGGACCCCCGTATCTCCCTGCCCTGAAACCATCGTCGGCGGCGAAACACGGGGTGTTCCTGACGGAATCCGATCAGGCGAGCGGTAAACTCACGGAGAGACTCATCAGTCTGCTCCCAGTCGTACCACGCGCGTTCATTGTCCTGACAGTAGGTGTTGTTGTTTCCGGTCTGTGAACGTCCGATCTCATCTCCGCCGAGCAACATGGGTATACCCTGCGAAAGCATGAGCGTGACGAGGAAATTGCGCTTCTGACGACTGCGAAGGGCAATAATCTTGGGGTCGTCCGTTTCACCTTCCACTCCACAGTTCCACGATCTGTTATGCGACTCTCCGTCGTTGTTCTCCTCCCCGTTCTCTTCGTTGTGCTTTTCGTTATACGAGACGAGGTCATGCAGTGTAAAACCGTCGTGAGCGGTAACGAAGTTAATGCTCGCGTATGGCCGACGGCTCGAACTCTCATAAAGATCGGAACTTCCAGTGAAACGCGTGGCAAACTCCCCGAGTGTCTGATCTTCGCCCCGCCAGAAGTCCCGTACCGTGTCGCGGTACTTTCCATTCCACTCGGCCCATCCCGGGGGGAAGTTACCCACCTGATACCCGCCTTCGCCGATATCCCAGGGCTCAGCGATCAGTTTGGCACTCCTGATCACCGGATCCTGATGTATGATGTCAAAGAACGCTGAAAGACGGTCAACGTCATGGAGCTCGCGCGCGAGGGTCGACGCCAGATCGAAACGGAAACCGTCAACGTGCATCTCTACAATCCAGTACCGGAGAGAATCCATAATGAGCTGGAGCACAAAGGGGTTCTGCATGTTCATGCTGTTACCCGTTCCGGTGTAGTCCATGTAGTAGCGTTTGTCATCGGCAAGTACGCGATAATACGAGGCGTTGTCGATGCCTTTCAGCGACAGCATGGGGCCGAGATGATTCCCCTCGCCGGTGTGGTTGTAGACGACATCGAGGATGACTTCGATGCCTGCCTGATGCAGGGCCTTGACCATGGTCTTGAACTCGGCGACCTGCATTCCGGGACGGGTGTCCGCCGCGTACTCACTGTACGGCGCAAAAAAACCTATGCTGTTGTAGCCCCAATAGTTTTTCAGCCCCTGATCGATCAGGTGCTTGTCGTGTACAAAGTGATGGATAGGCATGAGCTCGATGGCCGTGACCCCGAGTTCCTGCAGATACTGTATTATGACAGGGTTTGCGATGCCCGCGTACGTTCCCCGTGCTTCTTCGGGAATATCTGGGTGCCGCTCGGTAAGTCCTTTCACGTGGGTCTCGTAGATGACAAGCTCGTTATCGGGCGTGTTCAGGCGCCGGTCGCCGTTCCAGTCGAAATGAGGCTGTGTAACAACGGCCTTCGGCACGAAGGCAGCACTGTCGCGGGTATCGGGTTCTCCGTCAGGATCATCAAACTGATAGGGAAAAACGGCTTCATCCCACTCAATATCACCGACGATCGCACGTGCGTAGGGGTCTATCAGAAGCTTGTTCGAGTTACACCGAACGCCTTCCTCAGGTTTCCACTGGCCGTGTACGCGAAATCCGTACAACTGGCCGGGTTCCAGGTCAGGAAAGTATCCGTGATGGCAATGACCGGTAACTTCAGGCAGCGCGACACGGGTTTCATGACCGTCGTCTTCAAAGAGACACAGTTCGACCTTCTCGGCTGCCTCGGAGTACAGAGAAATATTCACTCCGACGCCGTCGTAGGTTGCTCCCAGAGGATACGAGGATCCTGACCAGACTTTCATAAGTCCCTCCCGCTTCGCGCTAGCGCACGGTGCGTTGATCCCCTGTTTTTGTCAAGGCACCATGTACATCCCGTACTCGCGGGACTGCTTTGCCGGGACCGGGTGCCCTCTTCGTGTCTTTCGTCAGACTGCAAAGTCCCGTATAATCACGGACATGGAACAGAGACCAAAACCAGTCGTGCTTATAGTCAGGGACGGATGGGGACGCAACCCCAATCCGGAGCATCACGCCTTCAACGCCGTTGAACTCGCCAGCACTCCGTGCAGCGACAGATTGCTGAAAGAATATCCGTGGACCGCAATCCACACATCGGGAGAAGACGTCGGACTGCCCGAAGGGACCATGGGGAACTCTGAGGTCGGACACCAGAATCTGGGCGCCGGACGCATTGTCGACCAGGAGTCAGTCCGTATAACCCGGGCCATACGCGACGGATCGTTCTTCAGGAACGAAGCGCTCGAAAAGGGACTCAGGCGTGCCCGGGATCGCGATGCATGGGTTCACATCATGGGACTTGCTTCCGACGCCGGTGTCCACGCGCTGCTCGGGCACCTGTACGCCTGCGTTGAGGCGTGTGCCCGCATCGGACACTCCAGAGTTGCGGTGCACCTGTTCACCGACGGACGTGACACCGGACCGTTTACCGGCATTCAGTTCATCAGAAACGTCCAGACGAAGCTCGATGAGATCGGCGTCGGCCGCATCGTCTCGATTTGTGGGCGGTACTACGCAATGGACCGGGATAACCGGTGGGAACGCGTCCGCATGGCCTACGACATGCTGACTGGACGGGCATCCAACCTTCCGGCCTTCGAAACAGCCGATGAGGCTATGCAGAACTACTACGACAACCCGAGCAACGACAGTCAGAACGGAGATGAGTTTGTCACCCCACGATACGTCGGGGCCGACTGGAAGGACACCCGTGTCAGCGACGACGACACGGCGATTTTCTATAATTACCGGGGCGACCGACCACGAGAAATACTACGCTCCTTCGTGATGGACCCCTTTTACGGAGCCGTAACGCCGAGTCCCGACAGCGGTGAAAAAGGTTTCGATCGCGGCGATAAGCTCGATGTCTACTGGCTTTCCATGACAGCATACGAGACAGAGCTGAACGCCATGCTCAACGTGATTTTTCTGAAACCGCCGAAGATGAAAAACATAGGCGGCGAGTTCCTCTCCCTGAAAGGACTAACTCAGTTCCGCACCGCGGAAACGGAAAAATTTCCTCACGTAACATTCTTCTTCAATGATTACCGGGATGAGCCCTTTGACGGTGAACATCGCGAAATGCCCCAGTCACCCAAGGTGGGAACATACGACCTGAAACCTGAAATGAGCGCGTTTGAGGTTCGAGACGCAGTATTGAACAGGATCAGGGCCGAGGACTGTGAGGACTTCATCCTTGTAAACTTTGCAAACGGCGACATGGTCGGGCACACCGGGAAACTCGACGCGGCGATACATGCCTGTGAGACCGTCGACTCCTGCGTCGAAGAAATCGTCCGGGCGGTGCGGGACCGCGGTGGGAAACTGATTGTAACAGCGGACCACGGTAACTCCGAACAGATGTACGAGCCGGTGAACGAAAGCGCACATACCGCTCATACGACCTACGACGTTGACTGCATTATAGTCGACGATGAACGAAAGAACCTTGCGAGCGGCAGCACGACAAGGCCTTCGGACGGTTTGCGCTCTGGTGGGCGCCTCGCCGACGTGTTTCCGACCGTGATCGACCTGCTCGGACTGGAGAAACCCGAAGAGATGACGGGAGTATCACTTCTGAAAACGGACTGACCGTGAGACTGACCTTTCTCGGAACCTGTGCAGGCACCGAGCCCATGCCCGGGCGCCTGCATACCTCTGTTCTTCTTGAAATCGGAGAGCGCCTGTACTTCCTCGACGCTGGCGAAGCCTGTTCGAGAACTGCATATCTTCTCGGTTACGACCTTACCAGGGTTCGCGGTATTTTTTTGAGCCACGCACACATGGACCACACCGGTGGTCTCCCGAATCTCTTGTGGACCATACGCAAACTTCACGGGCTTTCGTCTTTTGACGGTCGTGTCTGTGAACCGATCACCGTATACACAGCGAACCTTCCCGCTTGGACCGCGGTGACCGATCTTCTCTCCTGCACGGAAGGGGGCTTCGGCATCGACTTCGAGTTGAACGCACAACGGCTTCGACCCGGACTCTGCCTGGATACGGATACCCTGCGCGTGACAGCCGTTCCCAATACACATCTTCCCGCTGATCCTGACGACGGACCACAGTCGTTCTCCTTCCGCATCGAATCAGCCGGTGCGTCTCTCGTGTATTCGGGAGACATGGGTTCTGCACGTGACCTCGAGCCTCTCCTGCAGGATCCGGCCGACCTTGTTCTTGTGGAAACCGGTCACCACAGCGTCGAAGATCTCTGCTCCTGGGCTGAAGTCAACCGGAAAACCATCCGAAAACTTGGATTCTACCATCACGGCCGGGCGATACTGCACGACCCTGCCGCCCAGTTGCGCGTTGCGCGTGCGGTTACCTCGATACCCGTATTCTTCGCGAACGATGCCGATACGGTTGATCTGTAACTCGCACCCGGCCAGCGTTCTCGCCAGCGCGTGACACGGTGGCTGCAATCCTTCATACTTGGATATTGAGGGCACTGTGATCATCCATCGAGACATAGCCGAGCATCTGTTCACGGGTTTCAGCATTAAACGCTGGAACGACCTTGTTCGTCCTATGGAGCTGAACGAGATGGACAGGCGTGCTTTCGCGATTATTACGACGTATTTTATTGCGAAGCTCGAAGAAGAACAGGGATACACCGTCGACTGGAACCTCATCATTGATCACTCCATCTTTGACCTTCTGCGCAAACTTGCCATTTCGGATATAAAAGAATCCGTTCACCGGGACATACGGACCCACTATCCCGTAGAGTACCGGAAGCTGAACGAATGGGTTGTATCGTCTGTGGCACCGATGCTTGCCCACTACGGGCTCGACGACCGGTTCAGGGAGTTTCTCCTCGGAAGAACCGAGGAAGAGGCCTGGACGGTTGAAGAGACCCGCTCACACCATATTCTTGAAGCCGCCCGAACCTATTCGAGTCACCGCGAGTTTCAGATTATCAAGTCCGTGAACCATCACGATCCCCGAGTCCCCGATATCGAGAATGATCTCCGGGGAAGACTTGAGCCCTACCTCGATCTGGCGGGCATGCGCCAACTGGTTCTTGAACTCGATCTTTACAGGTTAATCAGCGTAATCGATCGACTGCGCTATCAGACGCGTTGGAGCAGAACGCCACGGATACCCGAAACAGCAGTTCTCGGGCATTCGCTTATGGTCTGCGTCTTCGTGTATCTTCTGTCACATCAGGCGGGCGCATGCGACAAACGAAAATACAACAATTTCTTCGGAGCCCTGTTCCATGACCTGCCCGAGGCAGTGACAAGGGATATCGTCGCACCGACGAAAACGGCGACGCCAGGTCTTCCGGAGATCGTCAAAACCATTGAGGATCGTACGGTCGCCGCGGAGATCTATCCGCATATGAGCTCCTCTGCCGGTGAAGAGATCCGTTATTTCACGGAAAACGAGTTCGTGAGTCGGATACGAACGAACGAAGGTGTGCAGGTAGTTTCGTCTGAAGATATACGAAACACCTTCAACGAGGACCGTTATGATCCGGTTGACGGAGAAATCATACGCGTGGCCGACGAGTTCTCTGCGTTTCTTGAGGCATGGCAGTCGATACAGTTCGGGGTTTCATCTCCTGTCCTGGAAGAAGGCCTGCTGCGCCTCAGAAAAACGTACTCAGACCGACTTGAAGTCGCCGGCGTGCGAACGTCCGAAATGTTCGCCCAGTTTCCCTGACTCGTTGCCGATCGTGCAAAAAAAAACCCGCCAAAACATGGCGGGTCCTCGGTAGCATACAAATTCCCGAATCAATCCGAGTCGTCATCCTCGTCGTCGTCGCCGTCTTCATCGTCACCGACGTAGCGTTCGTCCATTGGCCCACCCGGGTTCAGGTATTCAAGATAGGATGTGTCCTCGGTCTCGTTTTCCTTTTCCTCGTCTGTCCGGTTCAATTTCTTAGCCCGTTTCAGTTCCTGCTTCTTCTTCTTTTCCAGCTGTTTACGACGTTTGTCGCCTTTGAAGGATCGTTTCGCCATACGTGAACTCCTCTCGATATGCGTAGAATACTCTCCAGCGGATGAACCGCAGCGAGGCTCCGCATGGACAGCGGCACCTCCCTCTTCTGGAGTCTGTACGGAATACTCGGGTCAAAACGCTGTATCGCTGGATAACCTGAAATGAGGTAATACAGACACCCGAAGTGCCTGTGCGAATGAACAACGTGTGGTTCGCACGGATATACGTACGTACAGGCGTTAAGTATCCACGGAATAGACGCGATATGCAACCGTCAACCGGAGTGTAGTTTCGCTTCTATTGTCACAAGATCCTTGATGAACGACCGGATATGACGCTCTTCGGTATATGTTTGACCGACGGACAAACGAAGGACATACGCCCCGTCGAGTAATGTATGCGTAAGATAATACCGACCTTCTTCGGCGATCCTCTGTTCAAGCAATCGATTCGTCTCGTCGCCGGATGTGTGCCGGAAGCAGACCAGATTAAGAGGATGTGGTGCCACGATCTCGAATCGAGGGAGTTTCTCGAGCTCTGAGGCGAAAATCCGGGCGAGACGCATGTGTTCTCGTATGTGGAACTGTAAGCCCGAAACACCGTAGTGTCGGATCACGAACCAGAGTTTCAGCGCACGAAACCGACGACCGAGTGGAACCTGCCAGTCACGGTAGTCTATAACCGACCCGCTTTCACTTGCCGTGTTTCTAAGGTACTCGGGAAGTATGCTCAGTGAACGGACCAGTGCCGACCGATCCGATACGTAGAAACAGTCACAGTCAAAGTTCGTGAACATCCACTTATGCGGGTTAAAGCAGTAGCTGTCTACACCTGCAAGTCCATCATGAATGTACCGGAACTCCGGACATAGTGCTGCCGTACCCGCCATGGCTGCATCCACGTGGACCCACAGACCATGGTGCGCTGCGACCTCCGTTATCGAAGCAACCGGATCAATCGCGTGCGACGAGGTCGTACCAATCGTAGCACAAACGAAAAACGGCACGTATCCGGCAGAAATGTCGGCGGTCACCGTCGCACTAAAGACATCGGCACGCATGGCATACGTATCGTCGGCAGGTACCTTCCGAAGGTTTGCTGCCGGGATTCCGGCGATGCGAAGCGCTTTCTCCACTGATGAGTGAGCATGCTCGCTGCAGTACGCTACGAGCTGCGGAAGACGTATGTCGTTCTCTTGAACCATGCGATGCCGCGCCGCGATCAGAGCACAAAGGCATGCACTCGAGGCGGAATCCTGTATGACTCCACCGCCCGGACCATCTGAACGGAACACAGCAGGCAGTCCCAGCATGTCTACCAACCAGTCAAGCACGTGAGCCTCGAGCTCCGTACACGCAGGACTTGTCTGCCAGAGCATACCCTGCACACCAAGGCCGGCTGAGAGAAGCTCACCGAGTATCGACGGCCCGCTGGTATTCGCCGGAAAATACGCGAAGAACCCCGGCGACTGCCAGTGTGTCAGTCCGGGGTATACAATGTTCCGAACGTCTTCCATGATCCGATCGAAAGATTCGCCCTCAACGGGAGCTTCCGAAGGCAGCGCAGAGCGAACCTCTCCCGGCTGCGTCCTGCTGAGTACCGGACGATCTTCAATGGTCGTATGATACTCAATGAGTTCGTCGATCATGCGATAGCCATTCCGCCGAAACTCTTCCCAATCCATGTGATGAGACATAGAGACCTCGCTTGCGCGTCAGGTAATCCAGACGGTCTGCTTCAGGTATATCGGGTTCTCGACTTCCTGAAGCACGAGCTCGGCAACGTCTGCGCGACTGACCCTTGAAGCGACGACATCGAGACCGGTGCCCGTACCGGCCGTATCGCTTCGTTCACCGTCGAAAAGGCTTCCCGGGCGAATAATTGTCCAGTCGGCAGTCGATGCGCGGAGCAGTTCTTCCTGCCGCTCTTTATCCAACATGGTTTTTTTTAGCACCGTCTTCATCAGGAGCTTGAAAAACGACGGCACACAGTCTTTGCTGTCGCCGACACCGAGCGAACTGACCGCGATTACCCGATTCAATCCGAGCTTCTGCATAACCTGGAGAATAATGTCCGTCCCGGAGGAAACGACCGTATCGGGGTTTCCTTTCGTTTTTCCAAGGGTAATTACAACAAGATCGCATCCCGCGACAGTGCGAAAGACCGCACCCGCGTCGAGTACGTTTCCCTCGACCACTTCAACGCCTGCCGTCTCGGGAATCGACTGGGGACTGCGCGCGAGCGCCTTAACTCCGAACCCCTGCTCTACCGCCCGTTCAAGAACCTGCCGGCCGACCCCGCGAGTTCCCCCGAACAGAGCAATTCTCATCGATCATCACCGTCGCCTTTGATGGTACCGCGTTCGAGGCGTGCGGCGAGCTTCTCGACGTTGTACGCTGCAACCTCTTCGAGCGTGAGATCGAGCTCCGTGCAGATCTGGGTAAGATACCACAACACATCACCGAGCTCTTTCTTCAGTGCTGTGCGATCATCATCCGAAATCTCTCCATTGCGGTCGCGAAAGATCTTTTTGACCTTACCTGCAACTTCACCCGCCTCATTCGCGAGACCCATTGTGGGGTATACGATGGAATGATTCATCTCGATCACGTTCCAGGTGTCACGTGACCGTTTCTGGTATTGCTCGAAATCCACCTGTTCAGCTCCCTGTTGATTGCAAATACGCTACTGTTTATACGCGAGTGCCCGGTTCTTCTCGTAGCCGAACTTCTCGTCGCGCTTAAGCTGCCCCGGCTCAATCTCAATGCCGAGTTTTGCCCTGAGGCTGGAAGCAAAAACGTCACGGAACTGTTCAAGAGTCGGGAGCGCCCCGGTAACCTCCCGGACACTTGTCATAGGTTCGACGACCTTGTCCTTCAGTTCCGGCGTGACGTAGATGACCTTGAAGTAGTCATCCATCTGGAGATTATCAAGAAAACATACTGAGTTCAGGACGTAGAGGTTCTCAATCTCCTGAATTACGATGTTGGCTATTTTCTTTCCGCCAACCCGCACCGCGCCCTGGTGTTTATACCACGCATCAGCGACCCCGAGCTCTTTCAGAGTCTCTACAAAAACCTCGCCGAACTTCCTGAACACCTCGTCAGGACCTTCAAACGTGTCCTGTGCAACGACGGCCTGCACGTTCACGGTTCCGTTCGGATCTAGAAATACCAGCGTCCGTTGTCCGGTAACAATCACATGCTCAAGCGCGGGGCAGTCCTCACGAATTTCGTTAAAGAGGTTTGCCGAGTTCGTAAGCGTGATTATGGCCCTTGCGCCCGAATCGTTGAGAATGTGAATTATTTCGCGACCCTTGTACAATGTGTTGAAAGGCACAGCGATGGCACCGAGTTTCTGTATTCCGTAGAACGAAAAAACGAACTCAGGAATATTGGGAAGCATCATCGCAACCCGGTCACCCCCGTTGATTCCGAGCGCTTTCAGACCATTCGCGACACGACTCGCCTGCTCATCGACTTCCCTGAACGAATAGCTTTTCCCCTCGTAGGTAATCGCTTCCCGCTTTTTCAGACTCGCGACGGTTTCTTCAAAAATCTGTCCAACCGTCTTGGGACCATCGTGCTGCACAGACCTGGTTTCCCCATCCGCACTGCCCGTCTTCTTCTTAAACAATCCAAATGGCATGTATATAAACCTCGTATCCCTTTGTCAGTTCTCAGTGATCATCCGGTCACTTTCACCGGACTCGCCGCGCAGTTCTTTTCGAAGAACTTTGCCGGTTGGGCTCTTCGGTAGCTGGTCGATGAACTCAACGTACTTCGGAACCTTGTAGGCGCTCAGATGTGCTTCGCAGAACTCCACAATTTCCCGTTCAGTCGCTGTCTCACCTTCCCGGAGCACGACAAACGTCTTGACGGCCTCCTCGCCCCGTTTGTCGGGAACACCAATGACGGCCGCCTCCGAAACCTTCGGATGCGTGTACACGACTTCCTCGACTTCTCGAGGAGAGATGTTGTATCCACCGCGGATGATCAAGTCCTTCTTCCGGTCAGTGATAAAAAAGAAGCCTTCTTCGTCAACGTACCCAAGGTCACCGGTGTGCAGCCATCCGTCGACGATCGTCGACGCTGTTTCTTCGGGAAGCTTCCAGTACCCCTTTGTGACGACATCGCCTTTTATGACGATTTCTCCTTCCTGCCCGGTCGGGACGGGGTTGTTCTGATCATCGAAAACTGCCATTTCGACACCCGGTGCGGGAGGACCTATGCTACCGAGCTTGAAGTTTTCACCGAACTCATTCAGACAGACAGCGCTTGTAGTCTCGGTGAGCCCGTACCCTTCCGCTATGCGGGTATGAAACTCTTTCTCGAAATCTTCCAGCACCCGGTGTGGAAGTGGCGCACCGCCTGACACACAGATACGCAGGCTTTTCGGCATCTGTGCCTTCTTTCTCTTCGCAAGGGTGACCAGCTGTGTATACATGGCTGGAACGGCGATCAGTGCCGTTGCGTCCGTGCTCTCAATCGCATCATACAGCGCCTGCGGACTGTACTGGGGCACCAGCGCAAGACGGGTACCGTTGAATATCCCGAGCAGGAGGCCGTTTGACAGACCGTAGACATGGTACAAAGGAAGGACCAGAACGACCGTATCGCTGACTCCCAGCGGGAACACGCTGGTACTCACGTCTGCACACTGACTGTAGAAGTTCCGGTGTGTCAGCATGACTCCCTTGGGCTTACCAGTGGTGCCCGAGGTGTAGATCAGTACCGCCGGATCGTCGAGATCGCGATCAACCGCTTCGAACGAAGCGGATGCCTTCGACATAAGCTCCGACAGGTTAATACTTCCGACCGGCTTGGCGCCGCGACGCCCTTGCCTCGACGCATAGGCGACGTCAATGTTCTCTTTCGTTGATTTTTCTTTATCAACCTTGACGTCTGCGCCTGCTACGATCGACTTCTGTTTAACACCCTGTATAACCAGGGTGTCCGAGAGCGATCCGCCGGAAAGCTGGTATTTACCAACAATCCGGCCTTCCGCGAGAGCCGCTCCGTACGAAACAATATCGGCGGCGTCTCCACTTGGGTTAAAAAATAGTCTCCAGTTCGCCATATACCCCTACACTTCAGCTTTCAGGTACTCGTCGGGCTCATCGAAGTACTGGCTGATCACAGCTTCGGACGAACGTGGTGTCAGCAGACTGACAACGACGAACACGATGATGTTAACGAGAATTGTGGGAATCACGGGGTGCAGATCGAGGAGCAGCACACGTGACCCGTCAACGGTGATAAGCAGACCAAGTACCAGATAAATAACGCCCGCACTGGTTGCAGCAATTGCTCCCTGCTTTGTCGCGCGTTTCCAGAAGAGTCCGCCGACCAGGGCCGGCGCCCACTGGGCAAACCCGGGAACGCTGACGTCAGTCAGGTACAGAGCCATGGCTCCCTGATTCCAGATAGAGAAACCCAGACTCAGAATAACGATGATGGCAACGCTCCATCGGGCGAAGCTTGCTACTTCCTTATCCGATGCGTCAGGTTTGACGATGCCCTGTACGATATCGCGGGCGACGATGACGCTCGAAGTCATGAGCTGTACCGCTGCGGTACTGACTGCTGCGGCAACGACACCCATGAGAACGAATACCCCGAACCACTCCGGAAGCACACGCTGTATGATGGTCTGTACGACGCGGTCAGCCTCTTCCTGCACGGATACGCCCGCTTCGGCCGCCATCGCGGCAAGTTCCGAGGGCGGAATGATAGCCGGTGCGATCAGAGAACCCCAGACAAAGGGTATTATGTAGAAAAACAGACCTCCGAAGACGAAAATAAGGAGCGGAAACCACTTGAACAGGGTCTTGTCACGTGCAGTCATGGTTCCGATCACGACGTGCGGCCACGAGAACGCGAGGAGACCCACAACAAAGGTCCCGGCGAAAAGGACGGGGGTGTAGTTGCCCAGGGGTCCGGGATTCGACAGGGACTCCGGGCTGACCTCAGCGACCCGGGCTGCCGCCTCGGGGAGGCCACCGGGAAATACCGTCACAACAACCGCAATGAGTGAACCCAAAAGCGCGGTGACGTACACCGATCCGAGAAAAATGTTCACCCACGCGACAATACGCATGCCACCAAGCATGACGATTGCCATGAGCAGCACGACTGTGTAAATGGCACCGTAAATCGCAGGTAAACCGGTCAGAGCCTGAAACCCTGCCCCGACGCCCAGCGGTTGAATTCCAATGTAGGGTACGACGAACGCAAGTATCGAGACTGAGAGCACAAGTCGCAGACCCTTGCTTTCATAGCGCTCGGCAAGAACCTCTACCGGGCTGAGGTAACGGTTTATGCGAGATATCGCCCAAAGTCGTGGACCGAGTAACATGTACAGAACAGCAAAGCCCAGTACCGAACCCCAGATAAATGCAACGTACCCCGGCCCCTCGGTATACAGCAGTCCCGGAAAACCGTAGAAGGTCCACGCGCTGGAGATAGCGAACAGAACGAAGAAAAACATGACGACAACGCCAATTGTTCGCCCGCCAAGCATGTAGTCTTCTGCGGTCTTGGCAGAAACCCGATACCCGTATGCCGCCATACCGATAACGATCGCACCAAAGACCAACAGCGCACCTAAAGTAAAAACCATAGTTCAGTTCTCCTTATGAATTGAGTCTTTGGCTGGTATCAGCGATACGGCCAGAAGAAAAAGAAATAGATCATGTAACAGATCAGCCAGAAAACCACAAATACTATTCCGATCACCAGAGGTGGTGTCATCCATCCGAAAAACAGGTTTCCCTCTTCGAGAAATCCCGAGAACGACACCGCAATAAACGCTATGACCGAAATCCCGAGTGCCGAAAGAAACAGCTTACCCGGAAGATGCCCCATCATTTCCTTCATGAATTGCGTCTCCTTTTATTTATCGGTTCGCGACCGATTACCGGCACATTATGCGGTGCTGCTTTCCCTGCAGTCAAGTGAGAATAATCACGCTGTTCATCGTCCCCGGGTTGCACCTTGTCTGCTGGCGTCCGGTCGACTACGATCGGACAAGCACCATGAGACATAGACTACACGGACGAGCGTTCGGACAATCGATTGATATTCTCAGAGTAATGCTTATCGCACCGCTGTTTCTGGTGGTCCAGGCCGGGGCGGCGGTCGTTCTCCGCATGGTGCTACGCGCTTCAGCGGCAGAGACGGGTTCGGCGGAACTGCTCCTGCTGTCGAACACGATCAGTTTGCTGGTCGCGGGGAGCGCAGTTGCGTGGCTGTCAGGCGGGAAACTGCCGCGAGGTATGTTATGGCGTTCCGGTCGGGCGGACATGCGCATCGCGTTTCGCCTGGCGTTCCCGACTGTACTGATAATGCTCGGAACACAGGCTCTTGTTTCGACAATCCTCGTTGCGTTACGGGTGGAACCGGGTCTTTACGGAGAGTTAGCACAAGCGCTGTATGCGGCACCACTGCCTCTGGCGTTGATAGGTGTCGCGATCATTCCTGGTATCGTTGAAGAGTACGTCTTCCGGAATGTGATACAGCAGGGGCTGTCGCCGTATCTTCGCCCGGTATCGCGCATAGTGCTTTCGGCGGCGTTGTTCGGTCTCGTGCACATCCTGCCAATTCAGATAATCTCGGCCGGAATAACAGGAATTTCACTCGGCTATATACGATACAGAAGCGGATCACTGATTCCGGCAATCTGGGGTCATGCCGCCGCGAACGCCCTCGTACTGTTCATACAACCCGACCTTACCGGCACTATACCAGCCCCGGAGGCGGCAGCGCTGTCCTTCGGCGTTTCCGGCGTCTTTGCGGTCGCTGCTGTGACGGCCGGAATCGTGTTCTTTGAGCGATCGTGTGTGCGTTTATCCGAACAGCGTTGACAGCATTTCGGCGTTTGTCTTACAGGCTAACACCTGCTTCCGCCGTTTCTCATCCTTCAGAAGCTGGCTGATTTCCGCGAGAAAGCGGATATGCGGCCCGGTACGGCCTTTTGGTGAAAGTGTCATTATGAAGATTCGAGCAGGCTTTCGGTCGAGACTTTCAAAGTCGATCTTTTTCTTCGTGATTCCGACGCAGGCAAGCAGTTCGTCTACCGAGTCAGTCTTGGCGTGAGGTATTGCGATGCCATGCTCCATTCCGGTAGACATGCGGTTTTCGTTATCCATAAGCGCCTGGAGAGCAGCCTCCCGATCAGACACTTTACCGGTAGCGCAGAGCATGTCCAGCATCTGCACAATGACCTCGTTTTTTGTACGAGCTTTGAGATCAGTCGTAACCAGATCTTCCGTTAATACTTCTTGCAGCATGGTAACGTGAGCGTAGGCACTCGGCACCTTTATGTCAAGTTTGAACTTGATTGCAGCCAGACTTCCGTTCGTGATAAAAACTCGTATGCAGCGCATTCTCAATAACGCGGGTTTCGTGTTCCTTCTCGCGGTCGTGTGGGTCATTCTGAACGAGAGCCTCAGTGTCTTCATGATCCTCGGAGGTGTGATCGTTGGAATTGCAGCTTTGTATTTCACAAACCGGCTGGTTCTAAAAGATGACTATCATCGCATATACCGGGTGCGCCCGCTGATTTTATTAGGATACAGTCTCGTCCTCGTCAAAGAGATTTACGTTGCCGGCTTTCATGCAATGGTAAAAATCATTACCAGGAAAGTGAATGTGAACATTGTCGAGTTCGATACACAGCTGAAGGACGACTTTCACATCTCGCTGCTGGCAAACTCCATAACGCTGACTCCCGGTACGGTGACCATGGAGAAATCAGGACAACACCTGAAAGTAATCTGGATCGATGCACACACAGACGATTCGACCGAGGCCGGGAGAGAAATAATGGGTTCGTTTGAACGATTGCTTCTTCCGTCAGAAACACGTCTGGGACGACACGAATGAGTCTACTCGTATACGCGATGGTCGCGTTGACCGTCCTTCTGATAGCAAGTCTCGTGCGAATAATTATCGGGCCGACGATCTGGGATCGCCTGCTTGGAATGAACCTGGTCACGACCAAGATCGTCATGGCGATCGCCGTTCTCGCCGTCCTTATGGAACGCAGTTTTCTCATCGACGTCGCGATCGTATATTCGCTTCTTGGGTTCATCGCCAGCATTCTCATCGCGCGCTTTATCGAAAAGAAGGGGCAGGTATGATCGAAATCGCCGGTTATGTGCTCATTGGTATCGGTCTCGCGTTCTCTGCGATCGGAATCTACAGTGTTCTCTTTTACAGGGACTTCTACGCGCGTGTAGTCATAACGAGCAAGGTCGATACCATGGGCCTTATTACCGTTCTTTTTGGTGTCATGCTGGTAAGCGGCTCATGGTCCGTCGCACTGAAGTTACTCGTGCTGCTCGTGTTCGACCTCATGACCGGTCCTCTGGCAACAACGGGGATTGCACATTCTGCATACCAGAGTGGTTACCGGATCAAGCGGGAGTTCGGGCATGGTTGAGTTTCTGCTTCTCGGGAGCATGCTTGTCCTTGCGCTCCTCGCCCTGTACACCGGACCGTTGAGAATCGCGGTCATCTATTTCAGCGTCTTTTCCCTGATCTGTTCTTTCCTCTACCTGTATTACCAGGCTCCGGACGTAGCGATCGCTGAAGCGGTCATGGGCAGCGGCCTCATTACCCTCCTTTACCTGACCGCCCTTAAGCGATACCGGGTATACAGTGTCTGCTACACGAACACCGATTTCCCGACCGTCAGTGACCGGGAGATCATCGAAGGAACGAGAAAAGGCGAACTCGTCAGAGAGATCGAGGATTTCTGTTTCGCCAGAGAACTCGAACCTCAGCTTGTTTTTACCCCGCAGCCCGTAAGCGAGGTTCTTCAAAGCGGCCGGCACGATCTGATCATTCACCAGACCGGCGACAAAATTACCATTATCGGAAATCGCGAAAACTACGTCATCGACGAGCTCGAAATGCTTCTCGTCCTCCGCTATCAGGATCTGAAGGTGCTGGTCGAACGATACGGCGGATCGAGCGAATACGGTGACGACTACCTGCCGGAGGAGGATTAACTCGATGCGGACCGTTATTGTGAGCATCTTCGTGGCGTTTCTCTTCGCAGGCGTTGTGTTTCTGTACACAGTACACGGCGACACTACAGGAGTTGATATAGCGAGTTACTACATATATAACTTCGCTGCGGACACCGGTGCGGGTAACGCCGTCGCGGCCATCTACCTGAATTACCGCATGTACGACACGATTTTTGAGGCTCTCATACTGCTGGTAAGCATCATCGCTATGCTGCATTTCTTCCGGGCAGGAGGTTCGAAGTAATGAATACCGACTCAAGCGAAACGACTAAGCTGGCGACACTCGAACAGACGGCATCCGAAGAACTGATCAGTGTCATGACCGGTCTGCTGTATCCGTTTATCGCCGTGTTTGGTATATACATCATCTACAATGGACATGATACACCCGGCGGTGGATTTCAGGGAGGCGCAATTATGGCCGCCCTGTTTCTCGCACGATTTATCGTCGCACACGAGAACGATCTCGAAGTTCACTTCGTTCACAATCTGGAAAAGTTTCTGTTTGCCCTTCTTCTGATCGTACCGGGCATTTTTATCTTCGCCGGCCTGCAGATGCAGTTTCCTGAACTCAAGATTCCGTACCTCATATTCATGAACTTCCTGATCGGCATGAAAGTTGCCCTCGGCCTTACCATTGTCGTCTACAGATTCGGATTCTTTGAAGGCAGGTAGAACGTGATCGATATTCCCTTTGGTCCCGACTCTATAAACGGACAGACCGTAAGCCTGGTGCTTTTTTTCATCGGACTTCTCGGTGTCGTTACCCAGCGAAACATCTTCAAGACCATTATTGCGATTAATATCATGGACGTCGGCGCCATTCTGTTTCTGCTCACGGTTAACGTCAGTCCGACAAGTGTGCCACCGGTCGGGAGCACCGACATGCTGCGTATGGCGGACCCCCTGCCGCAGGCGCTCATGATAACGGCCATTGTCATAGGTATCTCAGTCACTGCTGTGAGTCTTACAATTTTTATCAGCCTGTTCAGAAAACACGGCAGCTCCGACTGGACCAAGCTGATACACCGCATAGAGAGTCGATGATGCAGTTGTATATTCTCGTGGTAGGTCCAATTCTGATCGCGACACTCGGTTATTTCCTGCCGCGCCCCCTCTTCCGGGTTGTCCTGCTGACGTTTCAGGTTGCACAGACGGCGCTCGCTGGCTATCTGCTCGTGATTGTCCGCAGCGAGGGCGTAATTCTGCAACAGGTCGGTGGCTGGGCGCCGGTCATCGGAATCGCGCTCCGCGCCGATCTGCTCGGCACGACGATGGTCTTCTTTACAACGATCCTGTATTTGTTCCTGTTCCTGTTCAGTGTCCGGAAGAAGTACACCGACAACATGTTTCAGTTCCTGTATATCGTAATTCAGGGTGTGACGATCAGTGTTTTTCTTTCGCAGGACATCTTCAACATCTATGTCCTGATAGAGGTTATGACGATCATGATCAGCGTTCTGATCATGTGGAAACGCGACAAACAGGCTCTGTACGACGGCACTCTGTATCTGCTGATCAACCTGTTCGCGATGAGCTTCTTTCTCCTCGGTATCGGTCTGCTGTACCGGACGCTCGGAGTTCTCAATTTTCAGGCGATGGAAGCCCGGGTAACACAGGTCGCTGACCCGAGATCGCTTATCCTGCCCTTATCATTCATGCTGACCGCGGTCTCGCTCAAAGCCGCTCTGATGCCTCTTTTCAGCTGGCTTCCGCATGCACACGGAACACCGAGCGCTCCAAGCATCGTATCAGCGGTTTTGTCCGGGCTGCTGGTAAAGGTCGGTATCTATCTGTTTATTCGATTGCGGGACATATTCTCGGCGGCCATGATCCTCGATGAATTTTTTCTCGTGATCGGAGCCGGAACAGCTGTCATCGGCATCCTGCTCGCGCTGACGCAGCGCGATATCAAGCTCATCCTCGCCTATTCCACGGTCAGCCAGATCGGACTGATCATGGTCGGTCTGAACAGCGGCATCACCGAGGCCTACTGGGGCAGCATTTTTCACATACTGAACCATGGCCTGTTCAAGGCCCTGCTGTTTCTGACGGCCGGGGCGATAGCTAAGGAATACGGAACAAAGGACATCAACAGGATTCGCGGTGCGATCCGTCGGGTGCCTATGGTCTCAGTTGCCGCAATCCTTGCGATCTTCGGTATTATCGGAACGCCTTTTTTCAACGGGGCTATTTCGAAGTATCTGATTCAAAGCGGCTTCACCGGGGTGAATGAAAGCATTATCTACGTCATTAATTTTGGCACTACACTTGTCTTCATTAAGTACGCCGTCATGTTCTGGGGTAACAGCGGCGTCGCGCGCACCTCTCAACCCGATCCTTTCGTAAACAGCGTGACTATGGCTATGGGTATAGCCTGTATTGTGCTGGGTATCGCCGCGCGCCCCGTGATTGGTTACCTGTTCGAAGTCAATGTGAGCGTGGAAGGCGCATACTATGCGGATAAGTTCGTTGCATGGGCGCTGACCGTGGGGGCTGCGATTCCCGTGTATTACTTCGGCGTACGCAAAGCAAGCTTCTTCGCGACCATACGTCAGACACGTTTGAGTTTTCCCGACATGGCCCTGCTCGTGACGGTATTTCTCGCTTCGCTCATGTCGTGGCTCTACTACACGGTGTAAGAGTTCGTCCCGATCACGTTCCCCGGTTGCTTCAGACGAACCACAGGTAGCTCACCAGGGCAACGAAAAACGATGTCATGAACACGGTAACCTGATTGAAGTTGAAGCGGTACTCACGAATACGCTGGAGAAAACCGGGAATACGTTTTACCACGGTGATGTAGGTAATAACAGCAAGCAACAGCGTGACCAGAAAAATCATGATCTTCCGGAATCCATACGCACCGGGAACCGCATAACTGTACCCGAACAGCAACTCTACGGCCAGGCTGCCGAACAGCCCTCCGGCAAGGCACGCCAGACCGAACACAAGCGACACGCCTGCGACAAACGGATCGCGCGACGGTGGAGTCTTCGTGCTCGGTCTCCCGAACAGTATGGTCGAATACTTAACAAACGACAGCGTCGTACCGAAGTTGATGAGGTACATACCAAGAGGCCAGAGATTACCCTGCAGGCCGAGCTCGATAAAGTACTTCGAAATACTGCCGTTAAAAAACGGTGCTCCGGTAATGCCGA
Source organism: Spirochaetaceae bacterium (assembly GCA_007128315.1). GTDB lineage: Bacteria > Spirochaetota > Spirochaetia > DSM-27196 > SKKC01 > SKKC01. The sequence goes on from SKXQ01000160.1 coordinate 24,296, forward strand.
GTACTCCGGCGAGTGTCGCGACCCCGACAACCGGCATGCGACGAAAAACACCACGGATTTCAGCGTAACTCCGCGACCCATACTCCTCGATAATGACTCCGGCCGAGAGGAACAGCAGACCCTTAAAGAATGCGTGGTTCACGATATGCATCATCCCACCCCAGTAGGATGCTTCCGTTCCCATATTCAAACCCATCACGATGAGTCCGACCTGACTGACGGTATGGTACGCGAGAATTAGTTTGATGTCCTTCTGAGCTACTGCCAGGAGAAAGCCGACAACCGACGTCAGAAGTCCAAGGACGGCGAAGAACGTCGAAGCGTCGATGACCGGGAGAAACACGGCCTGCAGGCGGATGAGCAGATATACGCCGACTTTAACCTGTACCCCTGAGAGGATGGCCGAGACAATACCTGGCGCACTCGGCGCCCCGTGAGC
>SKXQ01000145.1 GCA_007128315.1 Spirochaetaceae bacterium
GAAGACCTCGAAGAGGTCAGTTCACCGACCCCGATGCCGTCCGCACCCGAGCTGCGTGGCAGTCATGCGTCCACCGCAGGAGGAAACGCGGGCCTTTTCGCGATGATGCGTGCCTTCGGGTACACCGTAGAGCACCTGAACCTGATTCTCGGGCCTATGGCGGAAACGGGTAAGGAGCAGCTGGGTTCCATGGGCAACGACGCCCCGCTCGCGTGCCTGAGTCCGAACCCGCGGCTCCTGTACGAGTACTTCAAACAGCTTTTTGCGCAGGTCACGAATCCACCAATAGACTCTATCCGCGAAACCATCATTATGAGTCTGTCCTCGTACATAGGGCCCCAGGGAAACATACTCGATCTCGGGGAAGGGCACGCGCACATGCTGCAGCTCGACCATCCCATCCTTCGCAATCGTGAACTCGCGCTGCTGAAGAACCTGGAGTTCAGGGGATGGTCGGCAAAAACCATCGATATAACCTACGAAAAAGCAGATGGACACGACGGGTTCATGGCGGCCCTCGATCGCATTGCCGCAGAATCCGAGGCTGCGATTGCAGACGGATACCAGCTGGTGATCCTGTCAGACCGGGCGGTTTCAGAAAAGCGGATCCCGCTGAGCGCACTCCTTGCAGTCGGTACGGTCCATCATCATCTCGTAAAGCAGGCAAAGCGGACCCAGATCGGTCTGGTCGTGGAATCCGGCGAGCCACGTGAGGTGCATCACTTCTGCTGCCTTGTCGGATACGGAGCAGACGCGATCAATCCCTACCTCGCCTTTGAGGCCATGTGGTATCTGCGCGATTCTGGTCAGTACGCGAAAGACGAGACCTATAAGGAAATTGAGGACCGCTACCTCGGCGCGCTTGCGTACGGAATGCGCAAAGTATTCGGTAAGATGGGCATATCAACGCTCGACAGTTACAAGGGCGCACAGATCTTTGAGGCCATAGGTCTGAAGTCGGACGTGGTGGATCGCTCCTTTGCAGGGACTGCTACGCGCATCGAAGGCGTCGGCTACGATATTCTGGCGAAAGAAGCCGCCATGCGCCACGAGATCGGCTATCTCGACGGTAATGCACCTATTGGCAGCGAGTTCTACAACCCCGGCGACTATCAGTGGCGCATCGGCGGCGAGAAGCACATGTGGAACGCCGAGTCCATCGCCTTCATGCAGCGGGCCGCCCGACAGAACGACATCGACTCCTATCGCATGTTCAGCGCAAAGCAGGACGCCCGCGAGAAGGACCAGGCAACGCTCAGGGGCCTGCTCGAGTTTCGCTGGGCGGAAACTCCGATACCGCTTGAAGAGGTGGAATCTGCTAAGAGCATTGCGCGGCGCTTTGCATCGGGAGCCATGAGCTTTGGCTCGATCAGTCAGGAAGCCCACGAGACCCTCGCCATAGCCATGAATCGCCTCGGGGCCAAGTCGAACACCGGTGAGGGCGGAGAAATGCGCGAGCGCTACAAGCCGCTTCCAAACGGCGACAGCAAGCGCAGCGCCATTAAACAGGTCGCATCGGGACGCTTCGGCGTCACCATCGAGTACCTGACAGAGAGCAACGAAATACAGATCAAAATGGCGCAGGGTGCGAAGCCCGGTGAGGGTGGGGAGCTTCCCGGACACAAGGTGTTCGATGTCATCGCGAAGACGCGGTATTCGACCCCCGGTGTCGGACTGATCAGTCCGCCCCCTCATCACGATATATACTCGATAGAGGATCTCGCGCAGCTGATCTTTGATCTCAAGAACGCGAATCCCGACGCGCGCATCAGCGTCAAACTGGTCAGCGAGGTCGGCGTCGGGACTATCGCCGCCGGTGTCGCGAAGGCACACGCCGATCACATTCTCATTTCCGGGCACGACGGAGGAACCGGCGCATCAGCCCTGACGGGTATCAAGCACGCAGGGCTTCCCTGGGAACTCGGACTCGCTGAGACGCACCAGACGCTCGTCATGAACGGCCTCAGAAGCAGGGTTGTTCTGCAGACAGACGGACAGATCAAGACCGGACGGGACGTGGCTATCGCTGCCATGCTTGGTGCCGAGGAAGTCGGTATCGCGACGAGTGCGCTCATCGCGATGGGCTGTATCATGATGCGCGTCTGCCATAAGAATACCTGTCCGGTCGGGATCGCGACGCAGGATGAACGCCTGCGGAAAAAGTTTTCAGGAACGCCCGAAGATATCATCAACTATGTGCTGTTCCTGTGCGAAGACCTCAGGCACATCATGGCAAAACTCGGGTTGCGCACCTTCGATGACCTCGTCGGACGTAACGATCTGCTGCGGGTCGATGAGTCGGTTCGTAACTGGAAGAGTAAGGATGTGGACCTCGGTGCGCTCCTGTACCGCCCTGAACCCGGAGGAGAAGACGACCGGGTCATCTGCTGCATCCCTCAGGATCATGGCATCGATCGGGTCCTTGACCGGACCTTCATTGAGGAAGCGGCGGCGAAGTTCGTTCCCCGGACAAAACTGCGCCTTGAGTATCCCGTTCACAACACGGACCGCTGCGTCGGCGGTATGCTCAGCCACTATCTGGTGAAACAGTACGGATTCGGCGAACTGCTCGACGACGCGATCAACATTCGTCTCACCGGGAGCGCCGGACAGAGTTTTGGAGCGTGGCTCAGCAGTGGAGTGACGCTGGAACTCGAGGGCGATGCAAATGACTACGTTGGAAAGGGGCTCTCGGGCGGGCGCATCATCATCTATCCGCCAAAGAACTCGCGATTTGTCGCCGAGAAGAACATCCTCATCGGCAACGTCGCTCTCTACGGGGCAACATCAGGCGAAGGTTATTTTCGCGGAGTGGCGGCAGAACGCTTCTGCGTCCGCAACTCAGGCGCACGGGTCGTCGTGGAAGGCATCGGTGATCACGGCTGCGAATATATGACCGGCGGCCGGACCGTTATTCTCGGAGAGGTCGGACGTAACTTCGGTGCGGGTATGTCCGGTGGTATCGCCTACGTCTGGGACCGGCACGAACGACTCAAAAGCCGGATCAACCCCGGGATGGTCGAAGTTTTTCCGCTCGACGAAGACGACGAGGCCGAACTCGTGGAACTCGTACAGCGCCACCTCGAGTTCACCGGAAGTTCGGTCGCCGAGCACCTGCTTGCCGGCTGGAAGGACCGGGTGGACGAGTTCGTAAAGGTCAGTTCACCGCGATTCCTCGATATACTTCGACTGCAGAAGTCGCAGGACAAGGAGCTTGTGCATGGGTAAGCCTACGGGTTTCATTGAAATACAACGGCGCAAGGTCGTCGATCGCGATCCGGTCGCGCGCATACAGGACTTCCGGGAGTTTCACAGCCACCTGAACGAGCAGGACCGCATGGATCAGGGCGCCAGGTGCATGGACTGCGGGGTACCATTCTGCCAGAGCGAGTTCGGGTGTCCTGTGGACAACCTGATCCCGGAGTGGAATGATCTGGTCTATCACGGCCGCTGGGAAGAAGCCTGGCGCCGGCTCATGAAGACCAACAACTTTCCCGAATATACCGGACGCGTGTGTCCGGCTCCGTGCGAGCACGCCTGCGTGCTCGGTATTAATGAGCCTGCCGTCACTATCAAAGACAACGAGTGCCACATTATCGACCGCGCCTACGACGAAGGTCTCATGACCCCCCGTATACCGGGTCTCAGAACCGGCAAGCGCGTAGCCGTCGTCGGAAGCGGTCCGGCCGGTCTTGCGGCAGCCGATCAGCTGAACCAGGCGGGACACACGGTCACCGTATTTGAGCGGCAGGAAAAACCCGGTGGTCTCCTGATGTACGGCATTCCCAACATGAAGCTCGACAAGGAAGAAGTGGTCGAGCGGCGGAACAGACTCATGGAAACCGAAGGAGTGGAGTTCCGAACCGGCGTGGAAGTCGGTGTGGATGTGCAGCTTAAAGATCTGTCGGACGAATACGACGCGGTGCTGCTCTCCACCGGAGCGACAAAGCCCCGCGATCTGCCCGTGCCGGGACGCGAACTCAAGGGTGTGTATTTTGCCATGGAGTTCCTCACAGCAAGCCAGAAGCGACTCTTCGGTGTCGACGGCTACACCGACGATAATCCGGAAATCCCCTTCGCGAAGGGCAAGCACGTTGTCGTTATCGGCGGCGGCGACACAGGCACCGACTGCCTCGGCACATCGCTCAGGCAGGGCGCAAAAACCGTCACCGCGTTCGAGATCATGAACCGGCCACCAAACTCGCGTACCGCCGACATGCCGTGGCCGACCTACGCGCGCATCTTCAAGCAGGACTACGCGCACGAGGAAGCAGAGGCGGTCTTCGGTTCAGACCCCCGGAACTACTCGATCATGACCAAAGAATTTATCGATCGGGGTGACGGTACCGTCTGCGGTGTAAAAACCGTCGAGATAAAATGGGAAAAGCCCCCCGGAGAGCGACCGCGCCCCGTAGAGATCCCGGGAACGGAAAAAGTATGGGACGCGGATCTCGTGTGTCTTGCGATGGGATTCCTCGGACCCGAGGACACCGTGCCCGAGAGTATGGACATTGAGCGCGACGAGCGCAGCAACATAAAGGCCGCCTTCGAGTCGCACGCGACAAACGTACCCGGCATCTTCGCCGCTGGCGACGCGCGCCGGGGACAGAGCCTCGTTGTCTGGGCAATCAAGGAAGGCCGTATGGCCGCGCGCGAAATAGACCGCTATCTTATGGGAAGCACGCTGCTGGCCTGAGCTCGTACGCAGGACAGCACCCGGAGGTTTCCTGTTGAGCATACGTACTCGTTCTGCGGTCCCGCGTCGGTGGGTCCGTATTCTGATCGCCGTCCTTGTCGCGGTTTTTCTGGTGCTGGCCATAGGACCGTTCCTGATCCCGGTGCGGAGCACCGGTACCGGGACAGTCTTTGAGCTCGCGTATCAGGACAGCCGCTTTCTACAGGTCGATGGGATCGCGGTTCACTACCGGTTCACGCCCTTCGCCGGGGCAGATCGGGAGTCGGTACCGCTGATCGTGCTCCTGCACGGATTCGGCGCATCCACCTACACCTGGCGCGAGGTGCAGGAACCGCTTTCGGTTTTCGGCGATGTGGTATCCTACGACCGCCCTGGATTCGGGCTGACAGAACGCCCGGAAGCGGGAAGCGTTCTCTACACCGCAGCAGGACAGCACCGGATTCTCGAAGCGATCCTCGATGTTTTTGGCCGGGAACAGGCCATCCTCGTCGGGAGCTCTGCCGGGGGCACGGTCGCGCTGAACTTTGCGCTCGAGTACCCCTCGCGGGTACTGGCGCTTGTTCTTGTCTCACCGGCTGTGTACACCGGGGGCGGGGCGCCCGGGCTGCTGCAGCGCCTGCTGCGTCTGCCGCAGCTTCGGAGGATCGGACCACTTCTTGTCAGACGCATCGCCGGAGACGCTGGAGACGAGTTCCTTCGCCGAAGCTGGTACGATCCGGATCTTGTATCGGCGGAGGTCTTTGACGAGTACCGAAGACCCACGCGAGTACAAGGCTGGGAGCAGGGGCTGTGGAACTTCGCGACGGCCTCGGGGGGAGATCAGACACCCCTGTCAGACCGGGTTCAGTCGCTTGAGGTGCCTGCACTGGTCATTACCGGAGATACAGACCGCATCGTTCCGACCGAAGACAGTATACGGCTTGCCGCAGAACTGCCCGCGGCCACGCTTGTGGTCGTACCGCACAGCGGGCACCTCGCACACGAGGAGACGCCGGACGCCTTCATGCAGGCGATTACTACATTTCTCGATCCGCATACGGAGTATGCCCCATGACATTCGACGAATACCGGTCGCACGACGCGACAGACCTTGCAGCGCTGGTACAGTCGCGCGAAGTAAGTCCTGCAGAGCTACTTGAATGTGCGATAGAGCGGCTTGAAGCGGTCAACGACCGGATTAACGCGGTCGTATCGACGCGGCTCCCCGAGGCACGTCGTGAAGTCGAAGGCTGCGAACCCTGGGGACCGTTTTCCGGGGTGCCCTTACTGCTGAAGGACCTCGGCCTTGAGATCTCAGGCAGCCGCCTGGGAGCAGGATCGCGCAGTTACCGTGACTATGTGTCTACCCACGATTCGCCTCTTGTACGGAAAATTCGATCGGCGGGCTTTACCGTCTTTGGCAAAACCGCTGTTCCCGAGTTCGGAATTACTCCGTACACCGAGCCGAAGACCGCTGGCCCCGCGCGGAACCCGTGGAACACCGCACACACCCCTGGCGGGTCAAGCGGCGGCTCCGCTGCCGCTGTCGCTGCGGGTATCGTGCCCATGGCGACTGCCAGCGACGGGGGTGGTTCCATACGCATACCGGCGTCCAACTGCGGCCTGTTCGGGCTGAAGACCAGCCGCGGGCGCGTTCCGGTCGACCAGGACGGCTGGGGAGGGGGCGTGGTGGAAGGCTGCGTGTCGCGCTCGGTACGCGACACCGCCGCGTATCTGGATGCAGTAACCGGAACCCGCTCCTTCGTTTCTGCACTTGCTTCGGGGCCGCCGCAGTCGCTTCGCATCGGGTTCAGTACCGCACACCCCCTGTACGAGGCGGGGTGCAGAGTCCATCCGGACAACGAGAAATCGGTCCTGTCCGCGGTGAAGCTCTGTGAATCACTCGGTCATACGGTGACGGAAGTACCGCTTCCCTGGGATGCAGACGTGTATGAACGGGATTTCCTTCCTGTGCTGTTTGTCTCCACAGCGGGTGACGTCGCACAGGCACGGCGCGTGCGCGGGGGGCGCCTCGGAGGACGCGACGTAGAGGCGAACACGTTGCTTATGAGCAAACTCGGCGAGCGTATAGACAGGGAAGCGTACGACGCGGCGCTCGCGCGCTGGCAGCGGCTCGCGGGGCGTTGTGCTGCCTTCTACGAGCAGTACGACCTGCTGTGTATGCCAACCCTGGCAGATCCTCCGGCGCACGTGGGGCAGTTTGCATCACCTCCTCTGGAGGCCGCCGCAATTCGCGTGGCGTCGCGCCTCGGCCTCGTTCGGACCCTCGAGCGCTTCGGCATTATCGGCGAAATCGCGCGGAGGGTGTTCGCCTACATGCCGTTTACCCCGACAGCGAACATGACAGGAGCCCCGGCCGCCTCGCTACCGCTTGGTACGAGCGGCGACGGCCTTCCGGTTGGTGTGCAGTGTATGGGCCCCGCAGGCGCAGATGAACTGTTGCTGAGGTTCTCCGCACAGATAGAAGCATCTGCGCCGTGGTTCGACCGCGTACCCGAACTCTAACCGATAATCGTGACCGGACCGTGGACGACGATCACCTGCGCGGTACACCTCATGTCTCGAGAACGACTGTAACGGTGGCTCCCCGGTCATTCGAAAGAGTGCATGTACCATTCATCTGCTCGGACAGCATTTTGACAATGGTGAGACCAAACCCGGTCGATTCGTTTTTCAGGGTCGTTTCGTCGAATCCTACGCCATCATCTTCGATGAGGATCGTCACCTTGTTTTCGATCTTCTCTATGGATACAGATACGAGCCCACCGGTATCGCCGGGGAACGCATACTTGAAAACGTTCGTCAGAAGCTCGTTCACTATGATGCCGATAGTCGTTGCCTTTGAAGCATGAATCATGAAATCAGAAAAATGTCGTTCGATAGTTACCGTTTCAGCAGGGTCGAACAGCACGGTCAGTGATGCGATGAGGCTTTCTGCATAGGTGTTCATCGAAATCTCATGGAGGTCTGGACTCAGGAGCAGTGTATTATAGAACACTCGCGTGCTTTGAACCCGCGTGATCGTGTCCGAGAGTGCAGCCTTCACCGCCGCATTCGTGGTTGAGTTGGCTTGCATGGATAAGAGGCTTTCGATATTCGCAATATTGTTTTTTACCCGGTGGTGAACTTCATGGAGAAGGAGTTCTTTTTCGGCAAGCTGCTTCTGTATCATGTCGTCCGCCTGCTTTCGCAGGCTAACGTCTTCGTGGGTTCCAAAGACCCACTCAGGCTGCCCGTCCGTGGTCCATGTCGCTACCTTTCCCCGGTCACGAACCCATACCCAGTGCCCGTCTTTATGTCGCATGCGTACTACGGCCTCATAGAATCGGGCCTCACCGGCAAAGTGAGAACGAAGCGCTTTTTCCGATTCCTGCAGGTCTGCAGGATGGACGAAATGTTCCCACGTTGCTATCGACACCGGCGAGATCTCTTCGAGTGTATACCCGAGAATCGACGCCCACCGTTCGTTAAACGTCGTCTCTCCAGTTTGCACATTCCATTCCCATGTACCTACATGCGTGCCCTCGATAATCGCCGAGAGTCTGAATCGCTCCTTCTCGAGC
>SKXQ01000055.1 GCA_007128315.1 Spirochaetaceae bacterium
ACATTCAGCCGTACAAGCTTACGGCGGTGAAAGAGGAACTCTTCAAGGCGGAAGTCTTCAAGATGTCGGTTACAAACTCTGTCGGCTGCGGCCAGCAGAAGGGCTACACGGAAAGCTACCGGGGCGTTGTTACAGAGGTGAATCTTCTGAAGAAGACACGACTGGAGATTGCGGTAAACGACGAGTTCGTGCAGACGACCGTGGACGCGATTATCCGTGGCGCACGATCCGGAGAGATTGGAGATGGAAAGATCTTTGTTCTTCCCATCGAAGAGGCAATCCGCATCCGCAGCGGAGAAAAAGGCAAGGACGCAGTCGGCTGACCACCGACGATGCAGCTGCGAGAGAGTCGCAGCTGCCGTACAAACACACACCGGCTGTCGTTTTATCGGCGGCCGGTTTTTTTATTGGTCACCTGCTTTGTTAAGATTGAGGCGGTGCTCGATTTCGGGAAAGGCGTAGGTTACAACCCCGTCCTCGGCAACGTCGATTCTGACACGATTACTGTCCACAAGGGCGTCGAGGAAGGTCTGAGCCTCTTCGGAACCTATTCCAAGCTCTACAACAACATCGCTGACGGTAATCACGCCATTCATACGGTAGGCCAGTCGAAAGATCCTCGCTTCTATACCCCTCACCTGCCGCTGCAGTGCGGAGTCGGCGTACAGATCATCGCCGAAGAGTGCACTGCGCCGCTGTGCCCCGAGCGCACGGCTTCCGGAACGCAAGGCGAGCAGCGCGAGAAAGAAGGGAAGCAGAAAAATGATGGGGTAGCCGAAGAAGAAAAACATGAAGGAACAGCCTCCTCGACCATCAGTATACTACGGAGATGTCGCTTCGGAAAACGCAATACGGAACCCCGTGTAGTGAGCACAGTATTCGCCGAAACACTCGGTGTAGATCCGGTAACGATTCATATCCGGTTCGAATCGATCTTCAATGCGGACGATTCTATCTGCGGCCTCGTCCAGGCGCTCGTACACACCGAGCCCCACGAATCCGGCGATTGCATTCCCGACAAGTTCGGCGTCACGAACCACAGGAACCTCTATGGGGACACCGGTGATGTCTGACTTCATCTGATTCCAGAGCGAGTTCTTGCTCTGACCACCGCAGGCACGAAGGGACGAGACGGTGAAACCCGCCTCACCGAGCATTTCTACCGATTCTCGCACAGCGTAGCCTATGCTCTCGACGACTGCCCGGCCCATGTCGGCTTCATCGTGCTCGGCACCGAGACCGATAAACATGCCCGACGCAAACTCCCAGTTCGCTCCCTGATGCAGGGACGGAAAAAACCATGGGGTACTTCCGGGTTTACGGTCGAGTATGTCCCTGACCATGTTCTCATACGAAACCTTTTTCTGCCCGCTGATGCTTCGGAACCACTCGAACAGCCGACCGGTACTCGAGAGAACACCGGCCACGTTATAGGTATCGGGCATCAGATGCGGCAGCGACCGCAGGCGCGTGTCTTCAGCGGGTCGGGCTGCACAATGGTTGATCCCCTCGCTCGTTCCGGCGCGATCGCACGTGCGGCCCGGTCTCAGCGTTCCCGTGCCTACAAGGCTCATGAGAAAGTCGTACCCCCCGGCGATAACGGGTATCCCGTCATCGAGACCCCAGGCCATCCCACGTCCGTCGGCGACCGCGGGTGTCACATCGCCCGTGAGTACGTACGGGGGCAGTTTATGTGCCTCGACACCGTACATATCCGCCTGCTCACTGTCCCAGATAAACGGTGTGAATCGTTCGTTCGGTCTTATCGTGACCGCCTGACCGCTGAGCGCGTACATGAAAAACTCGGGACAACTGAGAAACCACCGGGTCTTCTCCGCAGCCTCCGGTTTCCGCCTGTACAGCCATGCAATCCGCTGCAGGAAAAAACTCCTCGCTCCGGTAATGCGTTCAACGGTCTGGTCGTCGTGCCACATGAGCGGCTCGCAGGTCGGGACACCACCTGCGTCCACCGGGACTATGGTCGGGCCATTACCGCTGAAAACGACCGCATCCGGCTTCGCTCCATCGAGAGCCTCATGGCACGCTGCTGCGGCACTACGCAGCCACGCGGCTCCGCCGGACTGCGCTGGCGGAGTGCTGCCGCGTACGATACGCCCCACGGTGCCATCGTCCGCCACAAGGGCGGTCTTTATGGAGCTCGTGCCGACGTCAACGGCGAGAATCGTCATAGCGAGCTTACCCGCACCTCTTCGCCTGCGAGTGCCGAGAGCGCGGCGTTCGCCTGATGCCGCCTGCCCCTCTCGTGCTCGAGTAAGCGGCCCAGAGCGTCACGCCCGCTGTCAAACCCGGGAGCCCCGGGCATACCGATACCTGTGCGACGTTCCAGGGCCGTCTCGAACTGATACGCGCCCAGATCGCCCAGATGCGTTCCTACGTAGCGATAGGCATCGCGGAAACTTTCTCCTCCCTGTACACGGTCGAGTGCTACATCGGTGGCATATACCTCAGGGACAAGCGCGTCTCTGAGCTTATCCGGATGTACCTCGAGCGAGGCCACGGTTCGACCCGCCACCCGCACCGCGAGTGCCGTCAGGGCGAGGCCCCTGAGAAACGGCTCCTTTGTATCCTGGAAGTCCCGGTTGTAGCCGCTTGGTAGAGACCGGACAATGTTGCGCACGGTTGATGCATAGCCGCCGACAACACCGGTCCGGGAGCGGAGAAGCTCCAGTCCATCCGGATTCCGCTTCTGCGGCATGATACTCGATCCGGAGCACAAGGCTTCCGGAAGCGAGACATACCCGAGCTCCGGCAGCGAAAAGAGAATCAGATCGGTCGCCATCTTTGAGAGCGTGAGCATGATCGACTCGAGCGCGGTCAGCACCGAAAGCTCGAGTCGCCCGCGCGTATTGTTTACCGCGAGAACGTTGTTCTGAAGCCTCTCGAATCCCAGCAGATCCGAGGTATAAGCGCGATCGAGCGGAAGCGGTACACCATAGCTGGCCGCAGACCCCAGCGCTCCCCGGTCGCAGAGCCGCCGCGCTGTGGAAAGCACCTCAAGATCATCGGTCAGCGCTTCAGCGATCGACGCGGCCCACAGACCGAAGGTCGTGGGCATTGCGATCTGAAGATGCGTGCGACCCGGCATCGCGGTCTGCGCGTGCGTTTCCGCCAGCGTAAAGAACGCATCACAGGTTTCGGCCGTCGCATCTATTACCTGCCAAATCGCCGAACGCCCGTAGATGCGTAAGGCCGTAATGATCTGATCGTTTCGCGAGCGCCCGGTGTGTATTCGCTTGCCGAGATCGCCGAGCCGCTCGGTCAGCTCCACTTCGATTGCGGTATGCACGTCTTCATCCTGCGGCCGGATCTCAAACTCACCTGCCTCGCCTTTCCGCGCAATGTTCAGCAGCTCATCGACAAGCGCATCTGCGTCTTCCGATGTAATGATACCCGCGCGGGCGAGCCCGCGCGCGTGCGCCATGCTGCCAAGACAGTCAGCTACGACGAGCGATCGATCGAGCTCATAGTCATTACCGACAGTAAACGCTTCAACCAGACTGTCAAGCGCGTACCCTTTTTCCCATAATTTTGCCATAGTTAATCCTTGCCAAAGCTACAGAGGCAAAGAATCCATGTCAACGCTGGAAAACCTTACCTCAGGTACTGAACATACTACGCGTTTCAGGGTATCTTCAGAAACAGTATGCGAACATCAAAGTTAATGCAGGGTCTGAGTCTTTTGTTCGTCGGTCTGGCGATGTTCCTGTCTGCCTGCGGGCCGGCACCATTACAGGACGGCACCTTCGTCATATACGGTCCACAACCCGATGGTGAAGGCTGGCATCCGGTTCTCACCACAACGGTGGCGGACGATACCTTGACGGACGTCAGATTCGATTACGTGAACCGGCATAGTGAACTTCGCAGTGAGCTTGCCGTCTGGGATCGCCGGTACAGCTCATCGTACTCCACGAGTGCGGCGGCCGCGTATGAAAGCTTCGCAGAAGCGTTTCGGGAAAACAGGAGTTTCACTCCTTCGGAACACACATTCAACTCAATCGTACTCGCTGACATGGAGGCTCTTTCGACCGCCGTTCTGGAGGCATCACGCGCTGGCGAACCGGGAGTGTATCGGCTTGGTGCGGAAGGCCGCGAGGCCATCGATGCCGGAGCACTGAGCGCTGCCGAGCAGCCCGTACACGCAGCGGTCGAGAACTTCATGAACCCCGATTCTCCGGTACGACTTGCACGAAGCATACGCAGCGGATCAACCACACAACCGGAAGCAGGAGCGATCGCCGCGGTCTCCCAGCACGAAATGGCAACGGAAACCGGTATGCGCGTCCTCGAGCGAGGGGGCACGGCCGCCGACGCGGTCTTTGCCATGTCGGCCGTGCTGAGTGTCGTCGAACCCATGCTCTCAAGCGTATTCGGCGGCGGTACATGGATGCTGTACTACGATGCAGCCAGCGACCGAACCGTCTCTTACGGAGGTGTCGGTCCCACACCCATGGCCGCGACGATAGAGCGTTTCCAGGACCGAGCCTATTTTTCCCGCCCCGGCATACACCGATCCATCGTACCGGGAGCATGGGCCGGCTGGATGGCACTGCTTCGCGACCACGGGGCACGACCGCTCGCCGAGCTTACCGCGGATGCCGAGCGCATTGCCCGCGACGGACACCCCTTGAGCAGTATTTCCCGGCTCTATCTCGGGTCGCGCGAAGCGCAGATCCGGCAGTGGCCCGATACTGCTGCGATATACATACGCAACAACAATCTCCTTTCCGCAGGCGCTACGGTCCGCCACGAAAACATGGCAAACACCTTCGCAGAGGTAACCCGAGCCTACGAGAACGCCCGCGGACGAGGAGAAATCGAAGCGTTGAAAGCAGCTGAAGATCACTTTTACCGCGGACCGATCGCGGAACGGATCGCGGCCTATTCGCGTGCCAACCAGGGGCTTCTTACCTACAGCGATTTTGCGAACATGGAGCGGGTTGAGGCGAAAGAACCGATCGCAATTGACTACCGCGGATACCAGGTCGTACAGAACCCGCCGAACAGTCAGGGTATTGCAATGCTGCAGGCGCTTGGAATGATGCGTAACTTTGACTTCACCGATTTGCGGGTGCATTCGGCCGAGACCGTTCACAGGCAGGCAGAAGCCCTGAAACTCGCGTTTGCCGACCGTGAACGCTTTATCGGTGATCCACGATTCGTCGACATCGATGTGGATTATCTGATCTCGGATGACTACCTTTCCCGGCAGGCAGCGCTTATTTCGCCGAACCGGGTACGATCCTGGCCCATGAACGACCTGCTGTCAGGCCCGACCCCCGGACATACTACGACCCTGCACGCCGTCGACCGTTACGGTAACGCCGCTTCGGTCACCACAAGCATAGGAATCATCTTCATGGTCGCCGGCGACACTGGCATACACATGAATGAGCGTATGACCTTCATGAGCAACGACCCGAACAGCCCCAACGCCATCGCACCCGGCAAACGCGTCAGACACACGTCCATGCCGTATATGGTCATGAGAGATGGCAGACCCTATGTTCTCGGCGGTGTGACCGGGGCCGACTTTCAACCCCAGGGACAACTGCAGCAGGTCATGGCTATACTTGACTTTGGTATGACTGCTCAGCAGGCCGTAGATATGCCGCGCTTTGATGTACGAAGTTTTCCGACTACGTTCTTTCCGTATAACGTGCAGAACCGGCTGCTGTTCGAGTCAGGGTTTCCCCAGGGCACGCAGAATGCGCTCGCGAACCGGGGGCACAACGTCGGCATAGGCACATACTGGGGACACGCGACTGCGATTGTGATCGATGATCATGCAGCCGGCTCGATACAGACCGGCGCCGAACCTCGACAGGTCCCGGCCTTAGGCCTCGTCGGACGATAACCGGACGGCGTGGCGCACGCAGCGTCCGGTATCCACCGATACGCGGGAGCGCTTACTCGCTTCCGTAGGGAAACGCCTCCCTTGAGGCCACTTCTTCAAGAGGTTTGCGATCCCGTTCGCTGTGTTCGCTCTCAAGGTGTTTATCGCTGAGATGCGATTCATCGCCGGGATAGCCGACTGCGATCAAAGCGAAGATTATCACGTCCTCAGGGAGTCCGAGCTCTTTCTTCAAGGGGCCAGGCTTGAATCCTGCCATAGGGTGTGCGATCAGGCCCTCGTGAGTTGCCTGTAACAGCAGTTGCGCGACCGCCATACCCGTGTCAAAGGGTGCGTAGTCGCGGCCTTCGTCGAGGCGGGCATCATCCGAAACCCTGGTTGCTACGGCCATGAGCACTGGTGCCTTCTGTGCCCAGTAATTACCTCCGAGCAGGTGATCCCTGAGCGTCTGCCTGACCGGATCCGCGTCGCCGACCAGAAATCTCCACGGCTGCTTGTTCGAGCAGCTTGCGGCCATATGCGCCGCATTAAGAAGCCGGTCTACGACCTCGCGGGGCACATCCTTCGCTTCATCGAGCGCGCGCCGTGCGCGGCGCTCCTGTATCTCAGTCATGATAGTTGCCATAGTGTCTCCTTCAATCCTTTGTGAAAATCAGTCCGCTCTCCGAGGCACCAATAAGAATCGTGTCTCCTTCGACGAACTCTCCTGCGAGAAGCTTCCTCGCAAGCGGATTCTGCAGATACGAAGTGATCGCCCGCTTCAGCGGACGCGCCCCGTAGGCGGGATCGTATCCGACCCTCGCGAGAAAATCTTTTGCCTCGCCACTCAGCACGATGCTCATATCGCGCTCGGCAAGGCGTACAGCGACTTTAGCCACTTCCAGATCCACGATCCTTGCAATCTGATCCTGCGACAGCCGGTGGAACATGATCGTCTCATCAAGTCTGTTGAGAAACTCTGGCTTGAACATGTCACGCAGCCGCGCCTGCACCTGCGGCATCATCGACGCGGGATCCTCCGCGCCGAGAATCAGGTCGCTTCCGATATTGCTCGTCATAATGATGATCGTGTTACGGAAATCAACCTGTCTGCCCTGCCCGTCGGTCAGACGTCCTTCATCGAGCAGCTGCAGAAAAACGTTAAACACATCCGGATGCGCTTTCTCGATCTCGTCAAAGAGCAGGACCGAGTACGGCCGTCTCCTTACCACCTCGGTCAGCTGCCCGCCCTGCTCATATCCGACATATCCCGGAGGTGCGCCTATGAGCCTGCTGACCGAATACTTCTCCATGTACTCGCTCATGTCGATGCGGGTCAACGCCTTATCGTCATTGAAGAGGTACTCGGCGAGTGTCTTCGCGAGTTCGGTCTTTCCGACGCCGGTCGGACCAATGAACAGGAATACCCCACTCGGCCGGTTCAGGTCGCTGAGACCACTCTTGTTCCGGCGTATCGCGTCGCTGACAGCCCCTATGGCTTCGGCCTGCCCGATCACCCGACGGCCGAGTATACTCTCGAGCTCGAGCAGTTTCTCCATCTCGCTCTTGAGCATTTTGGAGACCGGTATCCCTGTCCACGAAGAAACAACCTTCGCGATGTCTTCGTCGCCAACTTCCTCGCGGAGCAGACGCGATTCTCCGCTGAGCTCGTCCATATCGCGCGTCTTAACATCAAGCTCCATTTCTGCTTTCGGCACCAGCCCGTGTTTGATCTCGGCAGCCTTGTTGAGGTCTCCCTCCCGCTCGTAGCGTGCCTCGTCGAGTTTGAGATTCTCGATGCGCTGCTTCAGTTCGCGTATCTGTTCGATAATGTCTTTCTCGTTCTGCCACTGCAGCTGCATGGTATCGCGTTGCGACTTCAGTTCGCCGAGCTCCTGATCGAGTCTACCCCGCCGCTCAACGCTCGCGGTATCGGTTTCCTTGGACAGCGCCTGCCGTTCTATGTCGAGCTGCAGAATGCGTCGCTGCAACTGGTCAAGCTCCACCGGCTGACTCTCTATTTCTATCTTGAGCCTGCTCGCCGCCTCGTCTACGAGGTCTATAGCCTTGTCGGGAAGAAAACGACTTGTGATATAGCGGTTACTTAAAGTTGCCGCGGCAATAATCGCGTCGTCTGTTATGCGAACACCGTGGTGAACCTCGTAGCGTTCCTTGAGGCCCCGGAGGATTGCGACGGTGTCTTCCACAGACGGCTCGGCGGCAAAGATCATCTGAAAACGACGCTCGAGTGCCGCGTCTTTTTCGATGTGCTGCCGGTACTCGTCGAGCGTCGTCGCTCCGATGCAGCGCAGTTCCCCGCGCGCGAGCGCAGGCTTGAGAAGGTTCGACGCGTCAACAGCACCCTCCGCCGCACCAGCCCCTACGAGAGTGTGCATCTCGTCGAT
>SKXQ01000094.1 GCA_007128315.1 Spirochaetaceae bacterium
CCGAGGACAAGGCTGACCGGCATTGCTTCCTTGATATATCCCCAGAAGGCTTTTGGCCCGACACTCGTGTAGTCAGTCATGTCGCGGGCTACGAACGCGAGCCCGCCGAGATAAAGGAACACCAGGAGCACCCCTGCGGCCCACCCGAGAATGGACAGCAGACCGCCAGCGAACGACATGAGTGTGTCCAGGGCCAGAAACGGAACCGCGGCCACCAGCACAAAGCCGAGGTTGTATAATGCCGCACCGAGCAGGTTGTCCCATGTGTCAAAAAACGCTTTCTTTATCGTAAATCCAATCATAGTATGCCTCGCAGTATATCGCCCGTATTCTCACGATAGCAAGTATCATCTTTCTTCCGACGCTCGAGGTGTTACCGCTTGCGCGTATCCTGACAGCCCCGTACCCTTACGGACATGAAACACAGAGTACTCGGTAAAACAGGATGGGATGTATCAGAGATCGGGCTTGGCACCTGGCAGGTTGGTGGTGGTTGGGGGAAAACCTTCGATCGCTCTCACGCCGACAGAATTCTCGAGACGGCCGTCGACGAGGGGATAACGTTTTTCGACACCGCGGACGTATATGACGGCGGATTAAGCGAAGCAGCGGTCGGTGCCCTCGCGAAGAAGTACGGAGATCGGATACGAATTGCGACGAAATGTGGCAGACGACTGAACCCGCACGTCGCGGATGCGTACACCCCGGACGCGATACAGGGCTTTGTGGAGGACTCGCTGTCGAATACGGGTCTGGAGTGCATTGATCTGGTACAGCTGCATTGTCCTCCGGGTGACGTATATTATCGCCCGGATCTGTTCCGTGCCTGCGAGCGACTGGTTGAGCAGGGAAAAGTACGCGCGATCGGCGTCAGTGTCGAGAAAGTCGAAGAAGCGCTGAAGGCAATCGAGTATGATGTGGTTTCGACGGTTCAGATTATCTTCAACATGTTCCGGCATCGGCCTTCTGAACTGCTCTTTCGTGAGGCAGAGCGACGGAAGGTCGGGATAATAGTTCGCGTACCCCTGGCCAGTGGTCTTCTCAGTGGTAAAATGACCGCGAATCACCGCTTCTCCGAAGGAGATCATCGCAACTTTAACCGTGAGGGACAGGCGTTTGACAGGGGTGAGACCTTTTCCGGCGTTCCCTTCGAAGAAGGCATCACGGCTGCCGAAGAAATACAGACCGCTCTCGGAAACGACCGTCCGCTCGCGGAACGCGCCCTGCAGTGGATCCTCTCGTTTCCTGAGGTTTCGACGGTCATACCCGGCGCGTCGCGACCCGATCAGGTGGTATCGAACGCGCGGGTATCCGGTTCAGGTCCGCTTTCCGAAAGTCAGATGAGTTCTGTACGCCACATCTACGATCAGAGAATCAGGGATTCGGTTCATCACCTCTGGTGATCCAGTCGATGGTCAGTCGCGCGACGAGATCGCGTTCGGTGTCATTGGTGAGTACATGACCACTGTGGGACAGTGTGCGTTCCGAGTGAACCTCACTTCCGATCCGCCCGGCCAGATATGAAGCCGTTTCAGCCGGAACGGTGTTGTCCTGTGCGGACACGATTGTGAGGGTTGGTGCCTGCACCCGATCGAGACGCTTTCGTGCCCGGCGCATGAGCCGATACAGGCGGGCTGCAGGCATGTTCCACTGCCAGGACCAGTATTCATCGACGAGTCTGCGTATTTCAGGCTGATCGTCGTAGGTGTTGTGGGGAGTAACCGCCTGCCGCTTCACAAACGGGCCAATGAAGCGGGCGAAGGGCATGAGCCGATTGTTCACAAGCAGCGCCGGAGCGGCGAGAACGAGCGAGTGTACGGGTACCGACGAGGCGAGAAGGACTCCGAGAACCCCTCCCATACTCAGTCCGCATACGCTGACCTTTGCGTGTCGCCCGGCCAGGTCGTAATAGGTATCGAGTACCCTTCGCTCCCAGTCACGTTCGGTTGTCTGCAGGAAATCGTTTCCGTCGGTTCCATGACCGGGCAGACGTGGACAGGACACCGTTAAGCCTGCTTCATGCAGCGTGTTACCGAGAAAACGCATGTCGTGTGGCGATCCGGTGAAGCCATGTATCAACAGGACCGCGTGTTCGCCTCCCGGCAAATGGAAGGGCTGCGACGCGGGCAAGGTAGCGGCGTGACGGTCAGCGGTACTCATACCATATTAAATAGTGATAAAGCGCTGGACTGTCCACCACTGTGACGGGCAGCCCGGTGGCATTGCCGGTAGCGAGTACCCGGCAATGCCCGCAGCATCTTGTGCGATCGAGCCCGCTGGTGAAACATATTGCCAGTAAAAAGGTGCAAAAATATGACATACATACATTCACTGCTCGCCCGAAACGTGAGGACGGCGAGAAGGAACCTCGGATACACACAGGCCTATGTAGCCGAACAGTGTGATGTCTCCACGGGACACATCAGCGAGATTGAACACGGAAACAAGTTTCCCTCGGCCCGACTGTTCGAACAGCTTGCACACGTCCTGGCTCTGGAACCCTACGAACTCATGCTCGACGGACAGGTCCCGGAAGTTCCCGATCATCATCAATCGGTGTCATCGTTCGCAGATCACCTCAAACGACAGCTGGTGGTACACGTCGATGAACTTGTCAGAGAGTACCTGAACCACTGATTCTGTGCGAAACCGGTCGTTTATTTGCATCTCTGCTGTGAATGTAGCATAGTAAAAGAAAACAGGAAGTGCGAATGCCTATCGGTGTCTTTTTCGTGTCAGAAAACAAACCGCTTGCCGAAGAGGTTTTCAACAGTCTGAAAGAATGTGATGTTCCCGTCCGACCGTACTGTTTTTCCTCCCAGTGGAGGGAAACACCGATCTCGGAGTTACCTCATTTACTCAGCGACATTCTGCATTTTATCGTAATTCCCCCGGATGATCCTGACAGCGAAGCGTGGTTTTCGTTCATCATGGGCTACGCGTCAGGGAAAGAAACCGGGGTCTCGATCTACTGTCCCCTGGAACCGGCGACTCTGCCGGTCTGGCATGCGGAAAGTAGCGTGCACACCGCGCTCGGTGGTCTTGTGAACACCGTATCCCGCGAGTATCGCACAGCGTTCAGACTTGCGACCATGGACCGCGCGCGCGACGAAATCGTACAGAGAGGGTACGGGATTACAGACGACGCCTTCGCCTCTGTCGTAACTGACGGTAATGCCGAACTGGCAGAGCTGTTTCTGCAGCTCGGATTGTCCGGGGATACAGTGAACTCGAGCGGCGTACCGGTTCTGAATCTCGCCGTACGCGGGGGGCATCTCCCGGTAATTGAGATCCTGCTCGCGAAAGACGTGAACGTGAACGCCGTCAGTGCCGACCGGGGCAACACGGCACTCGTGGAGGCCGCCAGTCGCGGTATGACCAGCCTCGTACGGCTCCTGCTGGAGTCGGGGGCGGAACCTGATATCAACACCAGGAGCGGTCAGACAGCGCTTATGCTTGCCGTTGCCGAGGGGCATCTCGAAGACGCGGAAGTTCTTCTCGAGGCCAGTGCGAATCCGGACATAACCGATAAGCTTGGTATGAGTGCACGGAAGTACGCCAGGCTGTTTAAACACGAGTCGCTGCTGCCTCTCATGGACCACGCATCCGACGCGCTTGACCAGAGCAATCTTGACAGCAGTGAGCCTGCCTCACTATCGTATGCAGGTAATGCAGCGGAGTGACATCGTTCGCATCATACATCTTCATCGCGTGCACGGCGCATCCGTGTTCCTGCACCCTTTTCAGCACAAGACGAGTATGGTCGGGGTAGTCGGCCCGGAACGCCTGCAGGGACTGTACGGCGAGGACCCGGCCGTAGAGCGATTTTCCGAACTGCGCCGGCATCTGCATCGCATTGCCGAAAAAGACGCCGCACAATGGGTTCTCGATCAACGCTTCGTGACACGCTTTGTGCTTTCGGGTGCTGTGTTCCTGTCGGTTTTCGTGGTCTCGAGCGTCGTGCTGCGAATACCCGTTCCGATCGTGGATGATCTGCTGATCGCGCTTGGATCGGCCATTGCCAGCTACTTTTTTCTTGCCCGGCGGGACACGCTCAGCCGGACGACGCGTACGAAAGTCAACGAACTGCGCCACGAGATCGATCATGTACGCTTCGAGCATTCCTCGACCGTGGCGTCGGTGGAAACCGTCCTGCGGCGCTTCGATAGTAGCAACCCGGAAGAGATTCTCCACGAATTGAAGCATGTACAGCGAACGCGACCGGTTCTGTCCGCGGTGCCGCAGGTCGTCGACGAGGAGCAAGCCGTCATTGACGATTTACGCCGATATCTGACCGACACCCTGCGGCGGAAGCGCATGTACTCGTGTCGGAGGATTATCGAAAAATGGATGAAGAAACCTGAGTCTGCGACGCTCACATATGCTTTGCGGAAGCTTAGAAAAAAAGATGCCGATATAGCGCTTCTCGCGCTGCTCGTATATCTCGACCATGCGCGGGTAACCGCCCTGCGTCTCGCTCCGTCACCATCGCAGGACAGCTGAGCAGGCTTACTCCGTTTCGCCTTCCTGTAACAGAAGGCCCGGATCACGATCGAGTTCTTCCAGGTCTCCGAGCCGGAACATATCCTGCTGAAGCTCAAGGCTCCGACGGGCGCTCGCCAGAGTCTCAACGGCGGGATTGAAGGCCGGATCAAGCGCAACCGCTTGCTCAAGCAGCGAAACAGCCTGCGAGAGCTCACCTTCCACCAGAGAGACGAGGCCATCGAGGTAGAGGTCCTCGAGTCGTTCCCGACGCGCGAGTCGCCCGCGATCGCCGAAATTGAATCGTGCCTGTATGCTGAAATTATCCGGCGCACGCAGACTTGTTGTCAGATCGAGTGTGTACACCGCGGCGAGACTGACTTCATCGAAATCCAGATTTCCACCAAGGCTGAATCGGGGGTTTCCCCCTTTCAGTCGAAAACCCGCTCCTGCGTCGAAGAAATCGGTTATCTGTACATTGATTCCCGTCTGCACCGCAGGCGGAGCAGCGGGAACACCCTCGTATAGTGAAACCGGGAA
Source organism: Spirochaetaceae bacterium (assembly GCA_007128315.1). Lineage (GTDB taxonomy): Bacteria > Spirochaetota > Spirochaetia > DSM-27196 > SKKC01 > SKKC01. The sequence continues at coordinate 5,023 of SKXQ01000094.1, forward strand.
CTCGGCGTCGAATGCGATGAGCAGGGGACGAATCGGTCTGTACGCAATACCACCGGCGATGTGTGTGGGAAGCGGGTCACCGAGAACCGCTGGTCCAAGGTTTCGGGCAACGAGGCCGACAGAGAGGTTGCGTTCCCGGGCAGAATGAAATTTGAGTACGTTAAAACGTGTGAGAAATCCGATATCGACGGCCACTGCGGTTGCGCTTTGTCCGGGGCTGATCGATTCCGGCACGCTTCGGTGAGCCAGTCGGGTGTTCAGTCCGACGCTCAGTCCGTGGAAATAGTAGCTCCGAAATAGATTGTACGATACGTTCAGCAGTCCCGCAAACTCGCTGTACCGGACGCTTTCCGTCTGTCGCCCGCGGTCGTCACGCGCCGTGAACGGAACATGCAGATAGCGGGCGTCTGCTCCCAACCCGAGGTCGTCGAATCGTATGGCGTAGCCGAGCGATTCTATGGACGAGTCCGCGATGTGGTTCTTGTGAGACAGCGCGAGCTCCGTGTATCGCAGCGTCGCGGTTGCCGCCGGGTTGGCGTTCAGCGCCCCGACATCGGGACCTGCTGCAGTAAAGGCGCCGCCCATAGCCTCGTGCCGACCGCCAAGGGGAATCTCAAGAACCGGAAAGGCGGTGAGTCCCGTGTTTCCCCACCAGCGCATCCCGAATTCAGTATAATCCGCATAAAAATCAGCTCGATCATCTGCCGTTATTCCGTAGGCAACACAGAAGGCCATACTGAACATCATTGCGAAGCGCAGACATTTTCGTGTATCCGGGCGGTGTACTCTGCCGTGAGTCACTTTTTTGACCTCGTGAATAGGAGTATATCCCGAAATACCTGCGTTCTTCCACTCGGAACGGGTAAAATGCGATCTCTCAGCTACTGTATCGACATACATCGACCGGTGCATGACGTGCGACCGCGGTGTCTGTAGAGTTGCAGTCCTCAGCGGTGAGTTTTCGAAAGCTGCGTTGTGTATGCGCCGATAAGCGTAGTAAGTTCATGTATTGATGGAACGTACGGTGCATAAACCGTCTGTCCGAAGGCATTGTGAGGGTCGTGATTTTCAACCGTTCGGTTACCATGCGTGCGAGATTCCTCCTTTTCTGTGTCCTCCTGACCGCGCAGACACTGCCAGTGTTCGCGTTCGGAGCTCGCGAGGATCCTGTTGCACAGGCCGAAGAACTGATAGAGCAGAACCGCTTCAACGATGCCGCCGTCCTGTTACGCGAGTTGGTTCGTCGTCAGCCGGAGCGTTTTGACGAAGCCGAAGCCCTTTTTCGACGCATCCGGCAGGTTCGTGGTCGTTACAATGAACTCTGGCAGGAACTGATTTTTGTGCTCGAGAACGAGCCGGATAACGTCGAACGCGCTTTTCGTGTGATTGCCGAGATGGAAACTATTGATGATGCTCCTTCGGCCGAGGCCGTTGCAGAGTTTCAGCAGTGGCGCGATATCGTGGTGCTGCGGTTCAACCTCGATAGTTTCGAACAGATTAACGCGGAGGCATCACAGGCCATACGCGAAGAACGCTATGTCGATGCATTACTGACCTATCGGGAAGGACTAGGACTGTTCCGTGAAGAGTTCGAAAGCCTTCCATACGCCGACGATCTCGGTCCCAGGGCCTTTGAGATAGAATCCGAGCTATCCGTCGCGGCCGAAACACTCGGATCGCTTGCCGTGTCTCTGCAGGCGGCTGTCGAGCGCTACGTCGGCTTAATATCCGCTGACCAGTTTGATGAGGAAACCGTGTCGACTTCGGCTTCCGAGGTCAGGAGTCGTCTCACAGACTACTTCGAGGCCGAGATACAACTAGCTGCCCGCGGCAGTGAACTGCTCGAACTCGGGCAGGAAGCCTCCCGGCGTCGTGCCATGAATGATCCGGACCCGTATCTGACCTTTACCGCGTGGTTTGCCTTCGGGCGTACCGCAGCAGGTGGAAGGGAAGGGCTCTTCGGCGCAGCACGTGCAATAGCCGATGAGCAGATTGCCCTCATTTTCGCTACCGGACCACCCGATGCCCGGAACCGCGTGGCAGGTGCCGACCGGTACATCGCGGAGCGTGCGTACGACGTCGCGTTGAGTTCGTGGCGCGAATCGGCGGCAGCGTTTCGGGCCCTTGACGACATGTTGTCCGCGCTCGACGCGTGGGAAACGTTCCGGTCACAGGAGGTGCCTGACCTCAGGCGGGCTGCTGTTGAGACCCGGAGCGGTGAGCGAGCGGTGTTTCGTTTCGGTGCCGGGTCTGCCGCAGCCGCGGCCGAACTGACCGAACTGTGGGCTGACGTTTCCACGACGTACACAGGTACCGAAGACGATCTCGACTCGTGGAGGTTGATGGCACAGAGCTACCGTGACGCGCTTCAGGTTCGTGACCGTTTTCAGGGTTTCTCGGAGATACTGACCGATGCTGAGGGCCGGGCGGATGATATTGCCGACGTCACCGAGCGAAGCCTCGAACAGATGGTCGAAGACATAGCCGAGCTCGATCGGGCAGTTCTCGCTAATCTGTTCGAGAACCGCTTCGCTGATTACTCTTCGCGCTACGATCAACTCGGTAACCGCCAGCAGTCGGCCGAAGTGATTGCCTTCGTTGGCGTGGAAGCCGAGACTCCCGGCAACGTTCCTGATCGTGCTGTGGCGCCACCTGAAGACGATACCGAGGATCTGCTTCTGTATCGCTATCCGGATATTGCATCGGAGCGCATGAATGCGGTTCTTGCGGATCTGGAAGCACTCGAAGAGGAGCTGCAGACGACTCTGAGTCTCTTCGGTGAGGCCAATGAACCCGCCACGATGGATCCGGACGTACAGGATGCGCACAGCCGAATCGATGGGCTTCTGCAGCGACTTCGCGGATTACAGACCGATGTGCGAATGGCGATCGAGGATGCAGACGAGCGTTACGCCGAATCACTGTTATTGCAGGATGAGGTTGTTTCAACGCTCAACGATGCGGAATCGCTGGTCGAGAACGATCCCGATTCGGCTCAGACCCTGTTCGATTTCGCATCCGATATGCTTGTCGAGTCACTTGACCTCCGCCAGGATCCGGTGTTCCGCTCAGATATGGACAATCGTCTTGCGGCGCTCGGGTCAGAGATACAGGAAGCACGGTTTCGCATTATCGTTGTCGAAGTCCGTGACATGATCGAAGAGGGACGTCGCCTCTACCGCCAGGATTCTTTCGGTGACGCTGAAAGTGTTCTGATCGAAGCCCGAGAGCGGTGGAACAGCGTCAACGATGAAGAGAATACCGAGGTGCAGTTCTGGTTGAGACTGACGCAGTCTGCGCTGAACCTTCAGGGAGACAGAGATCTGACGGAAACCGATCCGCTTTTTCGTCCACTCGCCGGGTACCTGAGTCTGGCGTTCGACGCTTTTGAACGGGCACAGGCCGCCCGGCAAGCCGGTAACGAAGCGCAGAGCGACCAGCTTCTTTCGCGGGCGGAAGACAACATACAGGCTGTCGTGAGTGCGCGTCCGTTCAATCAGGAGGCGAGGGTTCTGAGTCTCCGCATTGCACAGCTCAACAATCCTGACGAGTTCCCGGTTATTTTCGAGCAGCGTTACCAGCAGGCGCTCAGCCGCGCTGACGAGGATCCGCTTTCGGCACTGAATGATCTGTACGATCTTCAGGAAATCAATCCCGACTTTCCCGGCATGACACAGTCAATCGAGCGTCTCGAGATCGCCGCCGGAATTCGTGAGCCGCCCGTGGATCAGACGGCCCTGAACCGTTCAACTCAGCTGGTGAACCAGGCCCGGCAGGTATGGCAGAGCGGTGTCCGGGAAACTGCCGAGCGGGCGCAGGCGTTGTTGCAGCAGGCCATCGAGCTGAACCCCGAAAACAGGAACGCGATCGCGCTTCTCGACCAGGTACGTCTGGATCTCGGAAGCACAACGGCAGCGACCCTCTCGACAACGGGGCTGCAGCAGCTTCGACAGGCTGAGAACCTGTTTCTCGATGGCTCGATTGGCCGGGCAATCGTTATCGTGGAGCGGCTGTGGCAGGAAGAAGAAAACCGCCGCTATGCGCCGCTGTCAGATTTAAGAAACAGGCTCCTGGGGCAGTAATGAGATACAGGCGACGAGCGCTGACACCATTTACACTTTTTGTTCTCATGCTTTTCGCGCTGCTCGCAGGTGCAGAGCAGACAGCGTCTGCTGTCGAGTTTTTCGAGCAGGCGCGCTTGATCGTTCCGCAGAATGCCCGTTTTCCCGTCGTCAAGTCGGTGGGCGGTGAGCTTCTCGTCATCTATCAGGAAGCCGTTGCCTCCTCGGCCGGACGCGGCGGTGAGATTCACCTCAGGCGGATGACGAGCAGCGACGGGCGCGAGTGGGCCGATCTCGGCCGTTTCGGGTCCTCGGTACGGTTCAGCGAAACCGAGCCGAACCTGTTCAGTGCAGTCGTTACACCGGATGAGACAATCTATGTCGCTCTTGCCGTCGAAGATACCCTGACCGTGATATACCGGAGTACGAATGCAGGGCAGTCGTTTACCCGGCTGACCGAGATACGGACTGCCACAACGTCGGTTGCACCACAACTGTCGGCACGGAACGATAACGGGCTTCTGCTTTTTGTGAATCAGGAGCGCGAGGCACAGCTCAATATCCTGTCGGCAGCCAGTAATGATGGCAGGAATTGGAGCGAATTTGAGCCGCTCAGGGCAGAACGCTCGCTTCTTTTGAGTTTTCTCCCTGCGCATGTTTCGACACCCGACGGTGAATTTCTCGTCTACCAGGGACTCGCCGCTGAGGGCGGCAACCAGTTTAACCTGTACGCAGCCTGGTCCACCGACGGAGGCAGAACCTGGTCGGAGGCAGTCCGTTTCACGAACTTCCGGAATCCCGGCAGCGCCGCCGATCCGGATGGATTTGATAATCAGAGGCCCCACCTGTCGACCGGCGAGCGTGGTGTCATCGTGACGTGGGAGCGTCGACAGGGACGCGAGTCAGCCCGGGTCTTCTCTGCAGACCTGCGAACTGATCTTCAGGCTGACCGTATACGGCAGATCAGCTCGGGTCTCAGAAGTGCCAACTCGCCCCGACGGTTTACCTTTGATGGAGACGAACTCTTCACATGGTTTGATGAAGCATCGGGACAGCGGCGCATTATTCTGGCAGAGCCGTTCCGGACGATTTTTCAGGAACGTGTCATCGGGCAGATGCCTGGAAACTCGACGTTTCCGGAGCCTGTCGTTCACAACGAACGCCTGCACCTGTTCTGGCAGAACGATCAGAACGGCCGCCGTGGGCTCGCGTATCTGGAACCGGATCAGCGGGTCGAACCTCCGCGTCTGTCCGGGCGGAACTTTGCGGCCGGTCTTCGTGCTCCACGGGAAGTCGCTGAGATTCAGCTTTCGCCACCGCCTGATCCGTCAGGTATACAGGGCTATGCCTGGGTTTGGAGCCGTGATGACGAAACACCCGTCCCGACCGACGTTGCTACGCCGGGCGATACCGCAACGCTGCGACTCGCCACCGACGAAGATGGAGACTGGTTTCTGCGTGCACGAGCGCATGACCGCGCCGGAAACTGGTCTGAGCCCGCTACAATCCGCTTTGTTCGGGATCTGACTCCGCCTGATCCGGTTGTATTCGAGCAGCCGGAGCGCGACGCGCTCGGCTTTCTGACGTCGAATACCTTCACCATAGAGTGGCAGGAGTCGGATTCGCCCCATATCGCCGGCTACTCGTATACGTTCGTTTTTCTCGGACCTCAGACGGTATCCTTTGATCCGGATGCGTCACTCCCGGAACCTCCGAGGCGCATAATGACGACCGAAACGCGGGTTTCGCGCACGAACATGGATAACGGGCTCTGGGCTCTTCGGGTGTCTCCGGTCGACGATATAGGTAACTTCGGTGAACCACGGACGCTCATTCTGCGCTTGAACAGGTATGTTCCCGTGACCATCGTAAACTTCGTCGACTCGGAAGTTGACCGCCTTGGGAGGACACTCATAGAGATCAGGGGTCGTGGCTTCGCGTCTGAAGGCCGTGTGGAACGGATCATCCTTGACCGCGACGGTACTGAACCCTACGACTACGTTTTTACACCGACCGGTGATGAACGTTTTACCGTACGGGATGACCGCAGCATCATCGGACCGATCATCGACACGATTGCGACGGGTCGATATCGCCTTGGTATTGTGCATCCCGAACGTGGTACATACTGGACGGGACCGCTTCTGGATCTTGAGGCGACAGGTACCGTCAAGTTTGGTGATTTTACCGTTGGATACAGGCCCGACTACGTCCTCCAGACACGTGGTCTGACCTTATCGGCTCTCGCACTCGTTTCGTGGCTGACATCGGCACTGCTCGCTCTAACCGCATTGCTTGCCGTAACCCGTCTCGCCTCGATCACCAGAGAAGGAGTCATGCTGCACCGTGACGTCCGCGCACTGATCACAGGAGAGCACCTTGTTATCGATGAAAAACAGAAGAGGATGGATCGTATGAGACGTCGCGGACTGGGATTGAGGGTCAAGTTTACCCTGTTTTTCGTTACCCTGGTGGTGGCAGTCGTTCTGATGGTTGCCATACCGCTCGGGAACTTCATCATCGGGACGCAGCAGGAGACACTCACGCAGGGTCTTCGGGGACGTACAAGTATACTTCTTGACAGTATAGTCTCGGGATCGGCGCAGTTTCTGCCAAACGCGGAAAACAACCTTTTCGAGTTGAATACGCTTTCGCTCCAGACGAACGCCGTGGAGGAAGCCCTGTTTGCAACGATTACCGGAATCGCTGGCGCGAACATGGATGAAGTCGTGTGGGCGTCGAGCGATCCGAGGATTACCCGGTCGACGGCGATTCCGGACGAAGAGCGGGTTATCGATACCGAGCGGCTCATTCGTGGTGAAAGCCGTTACGAGGATGAACTGACCCCCGAAGTTGGTCGTCTTTCGCAGCTCATAAACGAGCGTGCCCGGGAGGCGCTCGGAGATATACCCGAACGGATAGACCGCCTGAACCGGGAGCGTATCGACGTTGCGGTCGCCGGGGGGCCTGGTGCCGAAGAGCGTGTCGGCGAGCTCGACGACACGATCAGCGTTCTTGTAAGTCAACAGCAGGAAATCCTGAATGACGTCGGGAATATCGTCGTGAGCGTCCCCGAACTCAGCGCCGACACTGTCCTGGTTGCCGACACGACCGAATACCTCTTCTACAAACCCATTGTGTATCGGGAAATGAACGAAGACGTGTACTTTCACGGCCTGGTCCGCATACTGGTTTCAAGCGAGCGCATCATCGAGGAGATTCAGGTATCACAACGAAACCTGATCATGACGACCGGAATCATCACCCTCGTCGCGGTTGGTATCGGCGTGATCGGAGCACTGCTTCTCGCATCGATTATCGTTATTCCGATCCGGCGTCTCGTCGATGGTGTCGAACTCATACGCGACACGGAAGACAAGACAAAACTCGAAAACCACGTCATCAGGATCAAGAGCAGAGACGAGCTGGCTACGCTCGCCGGTGTTGTAAACGAAATGACGCAGGGTCTGGTGAAGGCTGCGGCAGCAAACAAGGATCTTACCGTCGGTAAGGAAGTACAGAAGATGTTCATTCCGCTGAAAACCGACCAGTCAGGTCAGAAACTGACAACCGCGGCCGATGAGACCGAAGATATCGAGTTCTTCGGCTACTACGAGGGAGCAAAAGGTGTCAGTGGAGACTACTTCAACTATCGCAGGCTCGACCGTGAACATTATGCGATCATCAAGTGTGACGTCGCGGGTAAAGGTGTCCCGGCAGCGCTCATCATGGTGGAAGTCGCAACCATCTACATCAGCTATTTCAGAACCTGGAACGTGTCGCAGATTGCGAAGCTTCCGGAGCTTGTCGAGAGTATTAACGATCTTCTGGAAGAACGGGGTTTCAAGGGACGCTTTGCGGCCTTCACGCTCGCGATCCTGAATGTGAAAACGGGTGTTGCCCGGGTGTGTAACGCAGGCGATACGCTGATGTACACGTATCAGTCGGCAACGCGGGATATGACCTCAACCACGCTGCCGACCGTTCCGGCTGCGGGCGTCTTCCCGAGCGAACTGATTCCCAACGGTTTTCCACAGGTCGCACACCGCCTGCAGGTCGGCGATATCCTGATGTTCTTCACCGACGGTATGGAAGAAGCAAAGCGCATCCTGCGCGACGCGGAGTTCCGGCCCGCAGAATACGACGCAAAAGCTGTCGCGCGCTTTTCACTTGGCGATAATGAGGACAACTCAGACACGTCGGATGAACCGGACGACGGTGCGGACAATCGCATCGGGGACGAGGAGTTTTCCATTCCGCGTATACGGGCGATCGTAAAGGCCGTTCAGTCCAAAGGCAGCTATGTCCTCGAGCGGGCGTTCAACCCGGTTCCGGATGAACGACTCGTTTTCGACTTCTCCGATGTCGAGCCGAATGCCGAGAGCACGGTTCTCGCACTCATAGGGATAGAAAAGATATTCCGGCTTGTTCCCGACCCCTCCGCCGGTTTGGACGATGAAATCAGCATCGACCGGGAAGTTGACGATTTCCTGGCGAAGACCTTTCTGTCGTATTCAGAGTACTTCGGGCACCGGATCGAGAGCAGGGAGGAAGGACAGTATCGCCGCTACGCCTTTCTGCGCGAGGACGAGCAGTACGATGACCTGACCATTCTTTCGGTCCGGAAGAAGTAGGCCGTACACCACAGACAGGTAAACTGTGGTACCGGTATGACCGATATTTGGAGCATGAAACTGCGAAATCTGCTGGTGTTTTGTGTTGCGCTTTTCGCGACTACGGTGTCGGCCGACGACCTGACTGTACAGAACGATACCGACGGCACGCTGGTGTATCTCTTGATCACACCGGGACGTTTCGAGTCGCTTCGAGCATCGGCGGATGCAGAGGGCTTCGCGGGGCTTTTTTCGGACTTCGCCGGGCGGCTTGATCGGATCCCGCCCCGCGGTGTGCGACTTCTCGAGGGTGTGCCAGGCTCGGACCTGGTGCTTGTGGGATATATCGATCACCCGGACCGTAGCGACGGGACCGTCATGGCGGTCGATCTGAGCCTCCAGGAGGAGCCTGAGCTCATTATCGTGCAGGAAGACACCGCTTTACAGGTTGATGGTCGTCGCCTGGCGCTTCGGTCCTGGCAGTTCATACCCGATCCTGCTCCCATTCGTATTGATAATCGTTACAGCCAGTGGGTAACTGTCCCGGATCTGGCAGCGTTCCGTTCGGATTTCCGACCTGAGAGTTTTTCGCGTTTCACGACCTCAGCACAGCGCAATCTCGCGCTCGAAGACTCACTCCTGTGGGGACGCGGAGGTAGCAGGCTTGAGCGGGTCAAGGCGCTTCGATGGGAAACCTCGCTGTTCGTCATGGCGGCGTCGGTGTCCGAAATGAGTCCGGGTATGAGCATTCTGATGCGCCTGTATCCGGACCGCGCGGGGGCCGAAGCGAACGAGTACACGATAGAGATACCGCTCAGCGACGTCGGAGGGCCTGTGCTGTTGTGGTCCTCCGAATCGGACCGGCCACGCGTCGTCGGTGATTTCGTCCGAACCCGCTTCTTCGTCGAAGCGGAGATACGCACAGAGCTCCTTCCCGGAGCGGTGAACGGTCTGTCCAACGGCGGCATCAGTTTTGATATCGGTACCAGACTTTCCGATCACGGGCTGCTCGAGGAGTTTCACCACACGACCGGCTTTGTTCGCGATATTCCGGGTTTTCACGGTCGTGTCAATCCGTAAGCTGCCGTGAGCACGGTGTCTGTCTTGAACCGCCCCCGCTTCTTCTGCGAACACTGCCACGCTGAGGTCCGGTCGACCGACAAGATCTGTCCCCACTGCAGTCGCTTCTTTGGTCTGGTACGGTGTCCACAGTGCTCTTACACGGGGAACGCCGAGCGGTTCACGGTGGGATGTCCTTCGTGCGGATACGCCGGCGGTCGCATGGACGGCGACGGAGCACACAGCCATCTCGAAATCCTGCCGCTCGAAGACGTCGATCCCGACGGTTTCGCAGCCGGGAGGCGCCCGGCACGGGCCTGGTTTCTGGATCTGCCGCTCTGGTTTTTTCTTGGCAGTGCTTTTCTGCTTCTGGCCGTAATCATCCGGACGCTGGTCTGGCTTCTGTCCTGAAAAAACGTTGACCTTCACTGCAAAGCGGGCCTACTCTGTACGACATGAAAGCGTTTCGAACATTCCTGGCGATAGCGATTCTTCTGTCATTCGTCCTGACACCTGTCCTTGCCTTCGACGGACTCCTCGAACGCATAGATCAGGCCTCAACCGACGAGCGCTACGATGAGCTGCGTACACTGCTCGACGACGCAGGGCGGCGCGCATCAAACGGTCGCGAACGTGCTGAAGTGTACTGGCGACGCGCTCGTCTGCAACTCGTTCTGGTCGACCGTGACCGGGCAGCGGGGAGTACGCCCGACCGCGAGCTCGTTCAACGTCTCGAGCAGGGAGAGGCATACGCACAGCAGGCGATTGACGCAGATTCCAGTCTTGCCGAAGGACATTTCTGGATGGCTGCCAATATGGGGCGCCGCGGCCAGGTCAGGGGCGTACTCAACAGTCTTTTTATGGCAAGTGATGTCAGGGATTATGCGCAGGCCGCGATATCGCGAGATGAGACCCTGGCCGAAGCGTATCATCTGCTCGGTATACTGTACCGCGAGCTTCCCGGAGGGATTATCTCGTTCGGTGACGATCAGCGTGCCGTCAGTTTAGGGCGCCGTGCGGTCGACCTCAACCGTGACGCCTACGAACGTGGGGATGCCGAGGATATTTTCTACCAGTATCAGATCGAACTCGCTCAGAGTCTCTGGGAGCGGAACTGGAATCAGCGACGCCGCAGCCGCGCGCATGCCGGACTGCAGTCTGATTTTCGTGCCGCGTCGACGGCACTCGATCGGGCATTCACCTACGAAGGTGCGCTGAACATAGCAACGGGAACGGATCGGGACGAGGCGATTTCCATGATCGACGGCGTTATTCACGCGCTCGAACGGCTGGGAAGCCTGAGTCAGGCCCAGCGCGACCATCTTGCCGAAGCCCGGGGACTCCGGGAGGACTGGAACTGAGCCGACTATCTGCCGATATTGACTGTGTATGAGCACCTTACTCCACACACAGCGTCCGGTAGCGGGACGGTTGCGATTATTAATGCCACTGCTGCTGTTCGCGGTTCTGCAGCCGGTTCACGCGCTTCCTCGCGGCTTCGGCGATATCGCGTTCGGGCTGTCACGCGAGGAAGTCGGCAGTCTGCTCTTCGAAGATCCGAACTTCAATTATCGCGGTGACCCTGACGTGCAGTTCCTTCCCATGAGAGAACAGGTAGTGATCGATACGGCCGGATTTGACTTCATAAGACGTGGATACTTTCAGTTTCACGGTAATCTTCTGTACTCGATCATTCTCAGTCTCAACAGCCAGGAGATAGACTACTTTTCCATGTTCGAGCGTCTCAGCGAGCTGTACGGTCCGCCGATCGATCTGGACCCGCGACGCGTTATCTGGGAAGACAATACGACACGGCTTACGCTCGAGCGGCCTCTGGAGGTCAAGTATCTCGATCTGGTGGTCTTTCGACAGCTGCAGAATGTCGAGGCGATCCGGCGCTCCGATCGCGTACGCGCGCGGGAGGAATTTCTTGATCAGTTCTAAACCGTTCTGCCGACTAAGGTTCGTCCTCGCGTGCAGTTTTCTTTTTCTTGCCAGTGCGTGTCATTCCGCCGGTACACCGACGCTCCACCTTATGCTCGTCGGAGATACGGCGTTTCAGGTTGAAATCGCCGATACCGACGACTCGCGTCGCCTCGGGCTCATGCATCGGGAGTCGCTGCCGGAGGGGCAGGGGATGCTCTTTGTATTCGAACAGGATCAGAGACTGTCGTTCTGGATGAAGAACACCGTCATCCCGCTGTCGATAGCCTACATCTCGTCAGACGGAATAATCCGCGAAATCCACGATATGACGCCGCTTTCGCTCGACTCAATCCGGAGCTCGCGTTCGGTTCGCTACGCCCTGGAGGTCAATCAGGGCGCGTTCGAGGCCGCCGGCATAGAGCCTGGTGACCGGGTCGTGTTGCCGGAATCCGTGCAGCGCCGGTAACGGCGCCACCGGTCAGTCCGTGCTGTCGCTCTCATCAAGCTCGGGGAACAGTTCCAGCACCGGTTTTTCACCGTCTTCGCCTTTTTCCGAAACCAGTATTTCAATGGTACGCTCGACTTTGGAAAGGTCTTTTTCGAGGCTTCGTGCCAGCCTGACACCTTCCTCGAAATAGGCTGCCGCTTTCTCGAGTCCGGTTTCCGGTGTCCTGACGAGATCCGACAGCTCTTCGAGCCGTTTCAGTCTGTCTTCGAAGGTTTTCATGATTCTGCTCCATCTTTGTTGGGTATAGGCCCGATGCGTCCATCGTGAAAGTCAATCGTAAACGCTGCGGTTCTGCGCGCCCGATCTGCCGTGCTCAGAATCTCTTCGTCCTGATTACGCACTATAGCGTAGCCCCGTCGCAGGATATGTGCGGGGTCAGCGGCTTCGATCGTCGCCTTACTGACCCTGATTCGATACCCTGCGTTCTGAATCCGTTCGTTCATATGGTGGCTCAACCCCTGTATCGCCTCGTCGAGTCTCTGTTGCCCCGGTTGCAGGATATAGCGGAGACTCCGCTCGAGCTCATCGGTGCTGAATCGTCTGATTGTAAGCCGGGCCCGATCGCGCTTGTCGAGAAAGGCTCGGACGATGCTGTGTCCGAGGTTTACCACGGTGCCGAAGAGTTCTTCGCGGCTTGCACATACGACCTCCGCGGCGGCGCTGGGTGTCGGCGCGCGGTAATCGGCCGCGTAGTCACAGAGGGCCACGTCGATCTCGTGCCCTACCGCTGATATGACCGGAATGGACGACGCTGCGACCGCGCGCACAACTGATTCCTCAGAGAATGCGAGCAGGTCTTCGATTGAGCCGCCGCCGCGGGTCAGGATAATAACGTCACCGAGGGTGTGCCGGTTTGCCTGTTGAAGACCCTCAACGATACCGGCAGCCGCAGCCTCGCCCTGTACCGGGGTCGGTACGATGCACACGTCGACACCGGCTGCCCGGCGCTTCATGACGTGCAGGACATCTCTGACGGCCGCTCCCGTCGGGCTGGTGATCACCGCAACCCGGCGAGGAAAGGTCGGCAGCGGTTGTTTTTTGTCGGCATCAAAGAGCCCTTCGCCTGCGAGGCGCCGTTTCCGTTCGTCGAGCATGCGGAGAATCTGTCCCTCGCCGGACTTTTCTATGTGCTCGACAATGATCTGATAGCTTCCCCGGGGAGGATACACGCTCAGAGAGCCACTGAGGACGACCTGGTCGCCGTCGGCGAGCTCAAAATCGAGTGTGTTTCGTCGGTTTCTGAACAGAACCGCGCTGAGAGACGATGCATCGTCCTTCAGCGAAAAATAAACGTGTCCACTGCTCGCCGGGCGGACATTGGAAACTTCCCCCTCGACCCGGACCGAACGAAATCCCCGTTCGAGGACTGCCTTGATTGCCTGCGTGACTTCCGAGACCGTAAACGGGCGTTTGTCGGGAGCGAGATCATTATCCATAGCGTTGCTGCCAAGCTACATCAGATTCCCTGAATCGGGAAGGGGATTCCCGCGACAGTTTTATGATATAGTAGCCGCATGGTTCTCGCGATAATTGATGCACTTCACATTCAATCATACGCTGGCTTGTCGTTCGGAGACGGTTCTACGGCTGTGGAGCGTGCCGTTGATTCAGCCGCTTCGCTGTCCGATGAACTTGTTCTTCTCGTTCGTCCACAGCAGACAGAAGCCACTGCCGATTCCACCACGCTGAGCCTGAAAACCGGTGATGGACGCGTTTCTCTTCCGGAGTCGGTGAAGGTGTTTGAAGTACGTGACACGTCGGCAGCCGCGGTTCTGACGGTTCTTGCCGAACTTTCGGCTGAGGCTGAAGCGGTGCTGTACAAACGGGCCGACGAACCGTGGATGATGGCCGACGAGGCCTCTTTGATCCTGTCTGAGCACGTGAAGTACCGGGCTCATTACAGCTTCGCGGATGGATATCCTGCCGGTTCGACTCCTGTCTTTTTCAGCCCGAGTCTCCCCCGCCTGTTAGCGAAGCTGGTGGAGGGCGACGACGATACCGCCGTCGCCGACTGGCTATTTACTGTTCTGCAGCGCGACATCAATTCATTCGACGTGGAAACGCTTCTCTCGCCGGTGGATTTTCGCATGCTGCGTATCACCTTCCGCTGCGATACCCGCGCAAACTATGTCCTGTGCAGTCGATTTCAACCCATACTCTGTGACGGGGTTACAGGCTCTGTTCTGCCGAAAGACAGATATGTGCGTGCAGTAGAGTCGAACTACGGTCGCCTCAGGACCCTGCCGTTGTACATGAGCGTGGAGGTCACCACCGCACACCCCCAGACGATCTCGTATCTGCCGGACGCCTCAACGGGCGTTGTGCTCACTGACGAGCCTTCGCATATGGCTGTCGGACGTTTCACGGAGCTCGTAAACGGGCTGTCTGCGTATTCGCCTGAGGCGACAGTCGGGATCTGCATGTGGGGTGAGCCACTTCTGCATCCTGATTTCCCCGCCCTCGTCGAGGCGGTCTGTGACACGCCGGGGCTTTCCATGCTCGTTGAGACAAGTGGTATCGGCCGTCCTGTCACCGAAGTCGTCGATCTCGCGAAACGCTACGGCAACCGAGTGCGCTGGATCGTTGCACTTGATGCCATCGAAGAAGACATCTACCGGGAGCTTCGCGGGGACGGCTTTTCGAAAGCCCGGGCCTTCGCCGAGACCATGATCGCCGAGGTGCCCGCGTACAGCTACGTTCAGGCCGTGCGTATGAAGGAAACCGAGGCGCATCTGGAGACCTTCTGGCGGTACTGGAAGGAAAAGACCGATCACATCATCATTCAGAAATATGATGATTTCTGCGGGCTGCTGCCACCGCGAAAGGTTACCGACCTCTCGCCGGTCAGACGTTTTCCCTGCTGGCACAACAAGCGCGATCTGTATGTTCGCATTGACGGAACCGTACCCCGGTGTCGTGAAGACGTCCGCAGTGAACACGCCCTGGGTAACCTCTACGAACAGTCATTCGAAGATATCTGGGAATCCGGCGACGCAGTTCATCGGGATCAGGTAGCTGGTCGATATACCGAAATCTGTGAGCACTGTGATGAGTACTACACCTTCAACTTCTGAGTACCCTGACTACACCGTCGTCGGTGGAAGTGGAGGCGAACGGGAAACCCGCCATACCCCGCTTTTCAGCGCCATAGTGCTCAACCGGGGCGGCAGGTACCGACGTGGAGATCTCTTCGCCCGGCTTGAGCGTCTTGGCGCTTCGGACATCATATCGGTTGAAGGCGAGACACCGCAGTACGATGTTGAGTTGCTGACCGCCAGACACCCGAAAGTCCGGTTCATGCTGCTGCACCGCCGCATGAACATCGGGCACAGAATCAATCTGGCAATGGGCGAGCTGAAGACCCGATACGTGTTTGTTATCTGGAACGACATGAGCGTGGATGGAACACTCGCGTCGAGGAGCGTCGATCGCATGCGCGACGAGGAGCTCCTGTGCATGGTTCCGGTGATACGCAACGAGCGCGGTGAGACCGTCCCGGGTATTATGGCCCCGGCATTCTACCGGAGACTGCTGCGGGTGGTGCCGAAAACCCCCATAGTCGACGAGGAAGCAACCCTGTTCCCGTTTGATTACTGCGGGTTCTATCATCGCGAGCGTTTTCTGCAGCTGTATGGTTTTGATATTCAGATTGAGCGTCCGTACTGGCAGAAGCTGGACTTCGGTTTCAGGGCATTTATGTGGGGCGAACAGATCAGGACCAACAGTTCCGTCCGTGCACAGCAGTTATCCGAAACCGAACCCGACGATACGACGCCCGACCTCGGATATCGCAGGCTCTATCTCAAGGCACTCGCACTTCGTTTTCAGAACGACTGTGGCATGCTGCCGTGGCGACGATTCCCGGGCTTTCTGCTTCGATCCGGAGCCGGTGTAGCGGGATCCCTTCAACTCTTTCGGGAAATTCGTCGATGGGTATATGAGAACCGGTTCCGGTTCCGTATGAATGCCCGTAGTGTCACGGATTTGTGGGAGTATGATGAATGAAACGAGCAGTAATGCTGCAGGCCCGACTCGCATCACAACGTCTACCCGATAAGGCTCTGCTGACGCTGTCCGAAATACCGGTCGTCGAGCACTGCATGATGGCTCTCAGCGGCATAGAAGCATCCGGATATCTGCTCCTTACCGACGAGCAGAGTGCCTCGAGGCTGGCCCCGTACGCTGAACGTGCCGGCTACACGCTGTGGATCGGAAGCGAGAATGACGTGCTTGACCGATACGCGGGTGCCGTACTCCACTACGAGGTTGACACCGTCATCCGCGCTACCGGGGATAACCCCCTCGTGAGCGCATGGCTCGCCAACAGACTCCTGACGCTTCATGAGGCTGAAAGCGCCGATTACAGTGGATTTCTGGGGATGCCGCTTGGAACCGGCGTCGAATGCATCAACGGTGCAGCACTCATTCAGGCCCACCGTGATGCAACGGACCGGTACGAGCGGGAGCACGTGGCTCCTTATCTGTACCGGCACCCCGAGCTGTTTCGCATTCGGCGGCCGCGTGTCGGCGCTGAGATCGCGTGTTCTACGCGGGTTACGCTGGACACCGAAGAGGACTATCGATTTCTTTCGAGAATCTTCAGTGAACTATGGCGCGGCCGGCCGGTAGAGATACACGAACTGGTTGAGCGGCTTCGCAAACCGGATCTGATCCGAAAGAGCGCATGAACCCGACGTATCTCATTGTCACGGATACCCGCTGTGCTCACGGTACCGGTCACATCCGCCGGAGTTTCCGCACGTGCCGTGGTCTGTCCGGATCTGCTGCGGTATGCCTGGATTTCCCGTGGGACGGGCTGGTGCGCGATCAGGAAGATTGTCTGGCACTATCTGACGGGTCGGAACAGGTTGCGCTTGTGAGCTGGCAGACGATTGAGACGGTGACACCGACTCTCATCGTGCTCGATACCCAGACCCTTACCGTTGCAGAGATGCTCCGGCTGCTTTCGGTCGCACCGGTTGTCGGCATAGATACCGGTGGAGAGGGACGCGCGTATGCATCCTTCCTGATTGATACGCTCGTAAACCTTGAAACGCATCAGCCGAACCTGTATGTACCTGATGCGCTCGATCTGCCCCCGCGTGTGCGCACGACGCCTCCTTCCTCCGGTTCTCGCGCGCTCATCTGTATGGGGGGCGATGACATCGCAGAACTGACCGAGCCTCTGCTGCAGGCCGTCGCCCTGAGCAACCAACTCGGGCCGGGTTCGGTCGATATCGTGCTCCCGGCGACCTGCTTCGAGCCCGCACACGGGCTTCCGCAGCGCCTTGAAGGCTTCCCGGTGACGGGGCGTGTGTATACGACAAACCGCCTTGCGGCGCTGCTCGGTGAGTATGACATCGTATTCTGTACATTCGGTCTTACAGCCGTTGAGGCATTGGCGGCAGGGTGTACCGTGATCACCTGCGCTCCGACAGCGTATCACGCGGAGCTCACGCGAAAGGCGTCGCTTCCCTTGCTCGATCCGCCTGCTGTGGAAACGATCGAGGCTGTCTTCGATCGTATACACGAGATCTGGAAACATCAGGAAACGCTGCGTCCCCTGCAGGAAACGACCCTCGCTGAGCTGATCGCCTCCCTCGATCCGTCCGGTTGCGTCGGTGAGCCGTCCGGCGGACCGCCACGAACGCCGGTCGTCATGCGCCTGCCCGCACGGAGTTTTCGTCCCGAGGAGCACAGCGGGCTTCTGTACCTGGAACGATTTCACCCGCTTACCATAGAGTACAACGAAGAGTATTTCGATGAAGCCTATGCGAAGCAGTACGGGTGCAGCTACCTCGATGATTTCGAGCACATCCGGACCATGGGCGTGCAACGGCTGAGGCGTGTCGCGACGCTTCTCCGCCGAGCAGATCGCGGACAGAAAAAGGGACGTCTGCTCGACATCGGGTGCGCGTACGGCCCGTTCCTGTCCGCAGCCGCGTCGCACGGGTACGACTGTGTGGGTACCGACGTATTCGCCCGGGCGGTCGCCTATGTCAGGGATGAGCTCGGCATACCGGCCTTTGTCTCAGACGCGACAGATCTCTCGCGGGATCGTGCCGACGAGCTTCACAACGGAGTTGATGTTGTCAGTATGTGGTACGTGATCGAACATATCGATGACCTGGACAGACTTTTTACCGCGATACGGAACCTGCTCGTTCCGGGCGGGGTTCTGGCATTTTCGACGCCGAACGGCAGCGGAGTATCAGCGCGACGAAGTCTGAGGTCATTTCTCGCCGCGAGCCCTGAAGACCACCGGACGGTATGGAACCCGCAGTCCGCGCGACGATATCTCTCGGAGCAGGGCTTCGGTTCCGTCAGGATACGGATTACCGGGCATCATCCTGAACGTATTGCCCCGCGCCTGGCGAACAACAGACTGGGTTACCGGATCGTCCATCTCTACAGCCGGCTGAGAGGCCTTGGAGACACCTTCGAAGCATATGCCCGGAGGGTAGGCCGGTGAGCAACGACCCGAAGCGGTGCATACTGATCTGCGGTGGCGGAGTCATGCAGATTCCGGCAATTCGCATAGCCACCGAGGAAGGGTGGACCGTCGTCGTGGCCGACGGTAATCCGGACTGTCCGGGTCGGCTTCAGGCTCACGTGTTCGAGCATATCGATCTCAAGGACGAGCGGTCGTTGATTGACTGTGCGCGACGCAACCGGGTACAGGCAGTGTTTACCGCGGGTACCGACTTCTCGCTGACGGTGGCCCGTATAGCCGAAGCGTGCGGGCTTCCCGGAATCCCTGTCGAGGCGGCACTGCACGCGACTGATAAGGCCCTGATGCGACAAAGACTGCGCGATCGAGGCGTCTCGGTACCTCCTTTTGCAGTATACCTGCACGGCGAGCGGATAGACGGTGCCACAGATGTCCCGCTTCCTGCGGTTGTGAAACCAGTTGCGAACATGGGCGCGCGTGGCGTTCGCAGGGTCACCGCCTCCGACGGCTTGGCGGCGGCGCTCGCGCACGCGGAACGGTACTCGCGTGACGGGCGGGTGATCGTTGAGAGTTTCATTCCCGGGCGCGAGTACTCCATCGACTGTCTTGTGACCTCGACCGAAAAAATCCTATGCGGCATCGCCGACAGGCACATCGCGATTCCGCCGGATTTTGTGGAAATCGGCCATACCATACCTGCTGCCCTGCCGACGGATCTGCAGACTTTGCTCACTGATGAGTTTTTCAGGGCGGTGGACGCCATTGGGATAGATTGCGGAGCGGCGAAGGGTGATATCTTCCTCGTCCA
>SKXQ01000125.1 GCA_007128315.1 Spirochaetaceae bacterium
CCCTCGACACGCTGTCCGCTCGCGTCAAACAGCTGTCGTCCTGTGATAAACCCCGAATCGTACCCGACCGGAAATGCCTCTCTGATCCCGGCGGAATCGAACGAGGTTTCGGCGAGGCTCAGGTCAGAGTTCAACACCAGCAGCCGCTCTCCGTCCTCTACCGGGGCGTTGAGGACCAGAAATTCGCGCACACCATTATTCACGACGCGCATTTCGCTCCAGTTGTCGCGGGCTACAACCCCGTACGCGGTCAGAGACTGCACCGCCTCGATACGGTCGGTAAAGGGAGCCGATGCGTGGTCGCGAAACAGGGGGCAGCCTGCGAGGAAAAACACACAGAGAACGATCAGTGCAGGCCTGCGGGCGAGTACCATCATCAGTCTGTCCATGCCTGCCTCACACCGAGAGAAAAATAGGGGTATACCCCCGGGGCAAAAAAGCCACCGCTCCCGCCGGCATAGGAGATAATATCGATTCGGGCGAAGGGGGCGAGACGCGGGTAGGGTATCTCCCCGGCTATCGATGCGATCACCACGTACGGGTCGGCGAAGGTCGAAGCTCCCGCGGCAGCCGGCAGTGTTGTCAGGATCACTCCGGCTCCGGGTGCGACACTGACGGCAAAACGGCGATTGTCGGCCCGGTACACGTAGCCGCCTGCATTCAGTCTGAGGTCGAAGTTTGCGGTAAACTGTGAGCCTGCCCGAAAGCGATACCCGCTTGAGCTATGAGCGCCGAGCTCGAGAAACAGCGACCGGGGCAGGGGATAGACCCGCAGTCCGGCGCCAGCTCCGAGCGGCCGGTTCGTTGTCCAGCTGTAGACAATCTCTCTTTGTATGACCGGTTCAAGCGCCGGTGCCTCAAAACGCATCACAGGCGCGTTGATGCGGAGGGTTTCGGTGCGTGGATAGTAACCGGGGGCGCGATGCAGGAGCGTGATCTCGGTGCCGATTTCAAAAGGAATGTCTGTTCTGAACACCGGAGACCGGTTCTCCTGGAAACGCAGGGTCCCCCGCGCATGGGGAGACGTCATAGTCAGCTCGACGAGGGTCTCGGGGATGGTCCGAAGTGCAGGACTCGTGTCTACGATGTCTTCGAGCTGTCGTCGCGCATCGGACACCGCCTGTCGTACGATGCGCACCAGGCCCAGGTCGGCAAATCCCGTGTAGACACCGCCTCCAAGGCCTTCACCCGTCTGTTCGTCGACCAGGGCGAGTACGATGGTCAGACTCTGTCCGGCCAGACGATAGCGAACCAGTACCGACACGACAGTCTCGTGCTCCATGCTGACACGCGTCCGGTCAGTCAGGACCCGGACGGCGACCGCGGAAAACTCCGCGTTAAACAGATCCCTCAGCAGCGATTCGAAGGCTTCACGATCCGGTGCCGTGCTGTTTTCCCCGGTGTCGCCTGAGAATGCGGCGACCGACGGACTGCCAGCGAGGATGGAAATTAACGCCGTATCACCGTCCTGCGCCGCAGCGATACCGGCAGTAAGACTGCAGAGGATGCACAGAGCAATGCCTCGAGCTATGCGGCGTGTGGAAGGACGGTTCATTTGCTCGTCATGACCTCCACACCTGTCCAGTCAGCCGGTGGTGGCGTGTCCCTGAACGTCTCCGCGCGGGTGAGCATCTGCGCCGCCGCATAATCATCCGGGTCGATCACAAGCGCCTGCTTGAATTTGACAACGGCTTCGCTGAAGCGGCGGGCAAAGAAGTCTTCCATTCCTTCATTGTGTATCTTCCAGAGTTTCCGATGCGGGTTCGAGAGACTGTTGGCAGCGGTATATATGCGTACGCCCTGCGTCTTTCCCTTAACCGCCACCTTGTCTATGAGTCGTGTCGGCAGGGTATCACCCACCTCCGCGTGCAGGGTTTCCGAGAACAGCACCTGCTGCTTGTAGTATTTGGTGAGCCCCTCCATTCGTGAGGCCAGGTTCACCATGTCGCCAATGACGGTGTAGTCCATTTTCTTTTCCGTACCGATGTTTCCGACGGTCACAAGGC
Organism: Spirochaetaceae bacterium; assembly: GCA_007128315.1. Taxonomy (GTDB): domain Bacteria; phylum Spirochaetota; class Spirochaetia; order DSM-27196; family SKKC01; genus SKKC01. The sequence continues at coordinate 2,007 of SKXQ01000125.1, forward strand.
CGTATGCCAGGCCTACGCCGATCTGGAACTCGGGCCGGTTTCGTTCCCGCTGCCGGTCGTTGAAGGTGTCGAGTTCCCGGCACATATCAAGGGCGGCCATAAGCGACTGATAGGCATCATCGTCATGCCTGACCGGGGCCCCGAAAAAAGCCATGATCGCGTCGCCGATGTATTTGTCGATAATGCCGCGCCGGTTCATGATCAGATCGACCATGACCGAGAAGTAGTCGTTCAGCGACTGCACGAGTGCGTCCGGAGTCATCTGCTCGGAAATGCTTGTAAACGAACGTATATCCGAAAAGAGTATGGCGAGTTTCCGGTTCTCGCCGACGAGCATGGATTCGGGGTTCGCGAAGAAGCGGTCAATGAGTTCCTGGGGGACGTATTTCTGGAAGATGTTCCTGATCTTCTGCTCTTTCTTCTGCGCGACGACCGCCTGCAGGGCGTAGCTCTTGATCTGCGTGTACGCGCGATCAAGTTCTCCGATCATGATGTTGAAGGTGTGCGCGAGTTCACCGGTCTCGTCGTTGAACTCAACGGCGACGCGTTCGCTCAAGTCATTTGATTCGATGATCTTCCGCATCGATTTCACAATGCGCCCGAGCGGCCGGGTGAGGCTGCCTGCAAAGAAAAACAGAAGGACGACCGCGATTACTAAGGATGATGCCAGAATAATGAGGGTCTGTGTGCCGATGCGATCTACGTCCTGGTAGAAGACGCCGGTCTGCTCGGTGTGCAGGATGTACCAGCCGAAGGGGGCGAAGAAAAAGCCCATCGCGACCCGGTCAATGCCGTTGACGACGATGTTCGTCAGGTCGCGGGTCGAGGCATCGAGCAGTTCGACAGACAGCGTCGGGGGGTCGGCGGGAACGGCCTCGGAAGTGGAAAGGACCATGCGGCCGCTCTGGTCATAAGCAAGCACCGCCTGTGTTTCGCTCCTGAGCATTCCCCGGGCCTGTCTGGCAATGCTGAGTTCGGTGGCTGCGACCATTTCGGGATCGTTCGCAAAGTCGTTCTCTACGAGGATCTGCCACTGCCCGCGGGCAAAGCGGTCGAGCTCCTGAGTGCGAAAGTCAAGAAGTTCGCGGGCAACCCTGGTGATGCCGGTGGTCGCATTGTAATAGGAGAACACTCCGACCATGATCACCGTCGCGACAAGAATCGGAATTACCACCAGGGCGACTTTCGAACGGATTTTCATGCATACCCCCGTACCTTAGTGTAGTCGCCGGGGGGTTAAATATCCACTGCTGTTCGCTACCGTGGAGAGAGGCTCGAGTCAGCGACGGGTCATGGTTTTTGCGAGTCCGCTTTGTGGCAGATTCGCTCCCCGGGCTCTGAGCGTTTCCACCAGTGCCTGCGTATCAAGATCACAGGCGGGCTGTCCTGTCTGAATGTGCTGTGCGGCAGCGGTTCCTGCTGCCTGTCCGAGGAGCATGCACCCCGGCTGGTCCCTGAGCGAGCCGTTTACGCGCACATCGGTGGACACACAGCGGCCGGCGGCCCAGAGGTTCGCGTACGCCTTCGGTACAAGTATGCCATAGGGCATACCGTAGTACTCTCCGTCGGCAGGGCGGCCTGCTTCATCAAACTCTTTTTCGAATCGCTCGTATTCTGCAGGTGAGGTGTCGTAGACATGGACATCGATCTGCTTGCAGTAGATCCCGATCTGGTCGGGAAACTTCCGGCGTGCCACAAAATCGTCCCAGTCCAGTTCGTATTCTCCGACAATGCGCCGTGACTCACGCACACCCATGAGTGCTGCTGTCGCTGACAGATGCGCGTGTTCGCAGCCATCAAGGTATCTCCGGAAGAAACGCACATACTCGTCTGCGAACTGCCGCCCCTTCACGTATCCGGCGCTCAGACTCGCGACGGACAGAGCATCCATATTAAACAGATGCCCGGCGTTGAGGATCGCGTCACTTTCGCCGGTGCGAAAGAGCCCGGGAACGTGGCGGTCAGGCTGGGAGAAAAACCCTTCGGCAACAGCGCGGTCGACCGCAGGCTGCTGGTGCGGCTTGCGGAGGAATCGTTCGTGGTCCACACCCGTGATCCGCGCGCAGAGGGTCGGCGGCATGATCTTATCGGTGTCGCGTCCGGCTTCCCGGCACTCGACGCCGCAGAGATCAGACAGAACCGCGTCGCCGGTCGCGTCAATGAAGGCGGCGGCCGGTACGTAGCTGAAGCCCTCGATGCTGTGAAGCACCGCCCCGAGGACGCGCGACGAGCCTCCTCTGCGCTCGGTCTCCGCCTCGACGACGCGGGTTGCAAAGCGAACCACGACCCCCGCGCGCTCGCACAACTCGTCGAGCAGGCGTTTCAGGGCCTCCGGGTCAAAGCCGAACCCGCCTTTAGTGCGCTGCCACTGCTGCGGACCCTTGCCGGGTTCGATCGCACCCCGCTCGTACAGCGCCTCGCAGATCTCCACCATAATGCCGCCGACCATGCTGTGCACGTTGTTGCCCATGCAGTACCAGCTCGAGACAAGCCCCTGCGTGCCCATGCCGCCGAGGGCACCGCTTGCCTCAACGAGCAGGACCGACAGGCCCTCACGCGCTGCCGCGATCGCTGCGACCGTCCCGGCCGGACCTCCGCCTGCGACAAGCAGGTCGTATTGATGCTCGACGGGAATGTCGCGCCTGAGCGTATAGGTCTCTTTTGCGTTCATGGAGCCTATGATAGGCTGCATGAACGGCTATGGAAGCGCTCAAAACGGGTAAAAACGAGGCATTAACGGCTATAATGTTTACCGAATCGGTTACCGGACTCCGAGTAACCGTCCACGATCTGACGCATTCGCTGTGGCAGATGCTTCCGGCAGAACGCTTTCGCCACGCGCACCCGGCCTGCCACGAGGTAAAGACCGGCCCGCGCGGGGATGCGTGCCTTGCCTTCGAGGTTGCCGGCTTTCGACAGATCGCAGCTTCGGTCCGGGGTGGTCGCGTGCACCGCTGCCATGCAGGCTTCTGCGAAGCCGTGTATCCGGTGTTCCACGATGCTGCGCTCGCGCTCGTGCTCTTTCTCGGTCCATTTCTCAAGGCGGACGTGGACAGCCGCCAACAGACCATGAGCCCGGCGCTGCCGCGCCGAAGCGACCGCGAGGCGGCAACGGCGCTCGAAGCGCTCAGACAGCTCGGCTCGCGGCTGCGATGCCTGATCATCGACACGCCGGAACCGCTTGGCCTGCAGGACGTGTCCCGCGAAACGCGAATACGACGGTTCATGGCCGCGCGGTACGCAGACGCGATACAGCTCTCAGATCTTGCAGAGGAGCTCTCCCTCAGCACCGACCGGACCCGTCACGTCGTGCGCGAGGAGTGTGCATCAACCTTTCGGGAACTGCTCGAAGAGACCCGCCTTCAGGCGGGTCTCGCACTACTTCTGAACTCGCGTCTGACCGTCGGTGAAATATCTGATCGTTGTGGCTTCGCCGATCGCACGTCGTTCAGCCGCGCGTTCCGGCGCGCCCACGTGTTGTCCCCCCGGCGGTGGCGGCGGGAGCACCAGTCCTGAGTTACAGCGGTTCTATGGTCTTCAGCCGTCCGTCGGCGTAGGTCTCAAAGCGGTGTTCAAAGCCACGTATCGCTTCGGTCGGCTGTAGCGCTTTCGTGTTGAGCTTCGAAAAGAAGCTGCGTTCGAATCTGACCGAGGCGACGTAATCGTCCTCTTCGTGACCGGTTCTGCCGTTGATCCGCTGTGTATATCCGCTGGCGACGACCTTCTGTACCTTCGGACTTATGTTGAACGCCTCGCCGGCAAAGAAGAACAGCAGCCCTGTAACGCAGTGTGCATACTGCGAGGTGAGTTCGCGTTTCGATTTGTCCTTGATGCTGACCTTGCCGCTTTTGAGAATGTTTGTTTTCCGCTGCGGCAGGTCTTCAATTTCGGGGAGATCGATATCAAGATGCAGAAGCCCTGCCTTTTCGTCGTAGTCGAGGTCTATGGAAAACTCCACCGGGAGTTCCATGTCCGCGATGCGCGCCTCAAACGCGTCTTCGACGAAGGTGCGGCCGCCGGCGAGCGCCTGTTTGATACGGTCGCGTTCGGTGACACACCGGACCCGCTCCGCCTCTTCCCAGGACTCGCGACGCATTGCTTCACTGGTCTCGAAGTCGAGCAGTGCTTTCGTGCAGGCTGCCTCTTCGGCGGCAAGCCGGGTCTGCAGGCGTACGTCAACGTAGTCTTCCCGCAGGCGCCGGGCCTTCCAGAACGCGAACGGCCGCACCTCACGCTTCGCCTCGGCGACGAGGTCGGCCCGGATACGCTCGGGGTCGGGCGGGCTGCCGTTGAAGGCCCGGGGCTCGAAGGCCGCCGGGGCTATCTGCGAAAGCGCATCCTGCCAGGAGGAGGCCGGAGGCACCTCAGGGGTGAGCGTGTGTATCTCCACAAACGCTTCGGTTTCCTGCTCGTGCTGCGCATGCATGCGCCTGGAGAGTTCACGAAGCTGTCGCTTGTAGTCCGGTGAGCGGCGGATCTGCCGGAGAAGACCGGGGTCGTGTATGACGGAGCCGGTTTCATCTTTCAGAACCGGATTGCCTGAGGCATCGAGCGAGAGGTCAAAGGAACGCTCCTCGTAGCCGTTCCACGTGCCTCCCGCGTACGCGGTGTGCCTGCGCGCGGCGGCTGCACCACCACGTCCCCCGCCTCCGACGCGCTGCCGGTCGTACAGACCCGTCCCGGGTACGCCCGTATTCAGGTACGTACCCCGACGACCGGTGTTCACCGACATGCCGGGGACTCCTGCGGTCATGCTGACCCCGGATTTGCTGAGGTTCAGCGTCAGCCCCTTCATGATTCGTATGCGTTTACGGTATCTCATGCGCGATACTTCCCCGTACATTGTTGCATGCGAAACCGGCTATCGCAAGCGGGTCCGGTCTTTCTGATAGAGCTGATCCATATAGGTGTCCACGCTCTCGGTGACCCGCGCGATGGTCCGCTCCCATACGCGGCGTATGTTTGTGAGCGTCATCTGCTTGATGTCGGGCATGAGGTCGCTCTCGGCAATCTCCACGAGCTTGTTGTTGAGCATCGTCGATGCGCGGCTCAGGGTGTCGGCGATCTCCTCGGTGTGCGAGAGTCCTATGTCCTTCATGAGGCTCAGCTGCTGTTCCTCGAGTTTCATGATCGCTTTCTGCGCTTCAAGCGCGATGGTCTTGCTTTCCACGTCTTTTTTCGCGAGCAGGAAGTTTTCGTAGGAATCGAGATGATGGTTGATTTCCTTCTGTTTGGCCATGAATACCGCCCGCATGAGCTGCTTCTTGTAGCGGTATTTGTCGACCTGGGTCAGTGTCTGGTCAGAGTCGATTGCACGCAGTTCTCGCGCGAAATCCTGCTGATTTGTCAGATCCTTCGGGCTGTAGCGCTCAATGGCGTGCTCGTCGCTCGACGCGCTCGGTGTGCCGCTGGTCCATGTGTCCATGATGTCCTCCGTTCGTGATAGATCGTGATACGACACAGCAATCGCCGCGCCGTCCCTTCTGGTGCGTTTGCTGCCTGCTGTAACAGGCTGATGGCAGACAGGTAGGTTTCAAGTTCCGCTTCCGGCCGCCTGAGTCGTGCGGTACGGTAGCGCGAAGCAATGTCCAGATCGCCGAAGCTCCTGAGCACGGCTCGCTCGCGGCGGGCGATGTCTTCGGGGAATAGCGGTGTAGCGGCGGTGAGCCGCGGGGTTGGCCCTGCGCGTTCCGGGACAGTCTGTGCAGGCTCCGGACCCGGTCTCCGGGAAGCAGCGACCTCAGTCCAGCCTCGGTGCACGCGCAGGGTGTGCAGAAACGCCGGCAGGACCACTCTGCATCGGGCGGCCGAGGGGTGCTGTCCACCGCTCTGGTGTTTTTTTTCCACACGCCCGAGCGGGAGCCCGGCTGCCACGAGCAGATTATCGCGGACCCAGGCCACTGATTCAATGTGGGAGAGCTCTTCGGCCTGCTCCCGGTCGAGCCTGATACCACAGTCTGCTTCGATAATGTGGCTCATAATGCGTTCCTGCAGCCTCCGGACTCGCGCATCCTGAAGTCGACCAACCGAATCGCGGGAAAGTCGCAGCAGGGTCCGGTCTACGACCGCGCGGACAGGCCTTTCAAGCCTGAAC
>SKXQ01000120.1 GCA_007128315.1 Spirochaetaceae bacterium
ATGCGGCGGCTTATTGACCTCGGAGTCGATGGCATCATTACCGACAGGCCGACCCGACTCATTGAACTGATCGCTGAGGCGCGCGGTCGCTGAGCGTTCACGACCAGACTTGCCGTCCGCTATGCGCAACCATACCTTTAAAGGAACGTGCTTGGTTTACCCCCTGAGATTCCAGGGAACCAGATCAGCTTCCTCACCTTGAGTGCCGACTATTACGAGGCACTCGCAGAGATCCTCGTACACGCGAAAGAGCGTGTGCTCATTGTCGGCTGGAGTTTCGACGACCGTGTGGTGTTGTCCCGAGAGAGTGAGCACCACACCGGGTCTGAGCCGTGTTCCGTCGGAACGCTGCTCGTTGATTGTGCAAACAGGAACCCGGATCTGCACATAGATATACGCATCTGGGGTGCTCCGCCCGTTTTCGGCGCCGATCAGCACATATCGCGCTGGTTCCGAAGCCGCGCCGAAGACATACACAACCTCGATCTGCGCTTCGTGCCAGCTGACTCTGCATTCGCTGCGCGCCACGAGAAGTTCATCCTTGTAGACGTTGCTATAGCATTTCTCGGCGGGATCGACGTTACCCACGCTCGCTGGGACGACGCAGCGCACAGCGCGGCAAATCCGAAACGCACCGATCCTGACGGAGCCCGCTACGTGCCGTATCACGACGTACAGGCCGCTGTGTCGGGACCGGTCGTGCGGGATCTCTGGAAGCTTGCCCTGGACGACGGCATTATCAGGACGATCCCGGAAGCCGATACGACGCAGACGCTGTGGCCTCCCGACCTGCCGGTCGACGCGACGGACGCGACGATATCGCTTGCGAGAACGCGGCTGTATCCGGAAACCAGCAGACCATCGATCACCGAAATCCGTGAGCACTATCTTGACCTTATTGCAAAAGCGAATGAGCGAATCTACATTGAGAACCAGTACTTTTCCGATCGCTCAATTGCAGACGCAATCGTCACTCGCATTCAGGAACCCGAGGGACCGGACATCATCATCATTATGTCAAAAGAGTTGCCGGACACACTGGGTCGCATGACAATGGGTGCGAACAACTCGCTGCAGCTTTCCCGGCTGCTCGAAAGCGATACACACGGAAAGGTTTCGTTCTTCAGCCGCGTCGCTCCTGACGATACGGACGTGACGGTCAAGGTTCATTCGAAGCTCATGATCGTCGACGGCCGATACATTACGCTCGGCTCAGCGAATATCAGCCGGCGGTCGTTCGGAATGGACAGCGAGCTGAACGTGGTGGTCGACGCCCACGATTGCGACAACCACAGCATCGCCCGGGAGCTTGAAGCGCGGCTGTGTGCACAGCACTGCGGGCTCTCGAAACAGGACTGGCAACAGCTGGTATGGGATCATGGCCGATCCGTCCCGGAAGCCTTAAACGCACGCTCGATCGACTGGCCGGGCCTGGCAGACGGGAAGCATTCGCTCGACGCGACGAAACTGCCACCCGAGATTGTTGAGAAACTCGACATGGAGGCGCCCCCCCAGGCCGAATCCGCCCTGCAGAGCCACGTTCGCTCGGACCCGGGCAGGATTCTGGCGCGCATGAAGCAGGGTCTGCTGCTCGTCCTTGCCCTCGGCCTCATCTCCGGCGCTGCCGTTCTCTTTGTTCGCATGGATGTCGATATGAATTCTGTTCTTGACGAGGTCCGGGCAATCTACCGTGCGCGACCTGTGCTGGGTATCGCGCTGACCATCGCAAGCTACTGGCTGTCCATGGCGCTGTTCGTCTCCGTACTCGTTCCGGTTGTCTTTTTTTCGGCGCTACACGGACCGCCGCTTGGAATGCTGTTCTCCCTGGTCGGGCTGCTCTCAGGCGCGGCAATCTACTACAGACTGGGGCTGTTCGTGTTCGACGCGGACTGGATAGACCGCTTCAAGGCTGTCCGCGCCGCGAAGACGCAACTGGAACGGATCAGACCGTACGGGGTATGGGCTGTGGCTATATCGCGCATGGTGCCATCGGGCCCATTCGCGGTCGTCAACTTCGTGACAGGGATGCTCGGGTTTACGTTCCGGCAGTTTCTCCTGGGCTCGCTGATCGGTCTCATTCCGGGAATCGTCGCATTTTCGATTTTCGGGGAAATCATACAGAATGTGTTTACCGATCCGAGCTGGATCAACATCGGGACGCTCGCGGCTTTTCTGCTGGTATACTTCGCCGTCGCGCGTCTTATCCTCGGGTTGATCCGGACGATCGCGGGCTGGGCATCGAAGCAGGGAGACTCATGAGCAATGCGCATCATGACCTACAACATTCACGGCTGCGTCGGCACCGACGGCGTGTATGAGGCGCAGCGCATCCTCGAAATCGTCCGCGACGTGGATCCGGATGTTCTCGGACTGCAGGAGGTCCGCCTGCCCGGGGGATCAGTTCCCGACATACTAGAACTGCTGGAAACCGCGTTTTCCGGGTACTCGATTCTATTCGGGCAGACGCTCGAAGACGAACGCGGCGCCTACGGAAACGCGCTTGTTTCGCGCTACCCGATACAACAGCACACTGACCTGAGCCTTGAGATCGACGCGTCGTTTGATACGCGCAGGACGACAGTGGAAGACCGGCGCGCGATTATCGCTTCGGTGACGCTCCCCGACAATACACCGCTGACGGTAATCGTCACGCATCTCGGTCTCGAGCGCTGGGCACGAAAGAAACAGGCGGAAACACTCATCGCCGGCATAGACGCAGCGGTCGATGTTGCCACAGAAGCGGCGGTGTTCCTCGGAGACTTCAACGAGTGGTTTTTCGCCGACCGCTTTCTGCGCCGCGTCGACCGCCATTTTTCAAAACACGTCGTGCGCAGGACCTTTCCGTCCCGATTTCCGATTCTGCCCCTGGACCGCATCTGGATCACGCGAAATCTTCGCCGCACAGCAACGCGGGTACATCGCGACTGGCCCGCCAGGACCGCCTCGGACCATCTGCCGGTATGGGTCGACGTGGACCTTGCTGCAGATTAGAACGTCCGCGCATCTACATCATCAGTATCGGGCACGCCCGTGATCCGGAGAAACAACTGACTGGGAAGACACGCAAGCCATTCACCGCCCGCTTCTATCCATCCCTGCCGAACGCATATCTGAAGCGGACCCGGGTCTTCGGCGACCCGCACACGGCCGTCCCGAATCTCGACGAGACTCTGCCCGAGTGGACCCTCGAAGATCAGTGTCCGGTCTTCGGACAGCGGATAGATAAAGGACCCCGCCTGCGCCTCGATCTCTACACGTGTTGCCTCCCCCTGCCCACCTGCCACGACTGCGAAGAGGACAATCAGCGAAACCGAGAGCATGATCGCCGCGTAGTCAATGACAGCAAGTCTGCAGGAACGTGGTATACCAATCATATACGTCCGAAAGTATGACGCACGCCACGTTTTCGTGTCTACATAACCCCTACCGTGGCTTCGACTGCCGGTCCTGCGCTTCGCGAGCAAATCGAGTTACCCGCTGCTCGATAAAGGCTGCTTCGGCGCTGAGCTTCTGATACTGCTCGAATCGTTCAGCCTGCAGTTCCCCGGCCTCGATAGCCTGCTGTACGGCACAGCCCGGCTCGTGTTCATGAGTGCAGTTCCGAAACCGGCACTCGGCCGCTATGGCAAGGATATCCTCAAACGAGTCGTCCACCGCTTCGGACTCGCTCCACAGGTGCAGCTCCCGCATCCCCGGTAGATCGATTACGGCTGTGCCGTCAGGTAAGCTGAAGAGGCGCCGGAATGTCGTCGTGTGCCGGCCTTTGTAATCGTTTCGAACAGCCCCTTCTTTGGCAAGCGCCTCTCCGGCCAGAGCGTTCAGCAGGCTCGATTTTCCAACGCCCGAGATACCGAGCAGACAGATCGTTTCACCTGCCTTCCACTGCTGTCTGAGCTCGGGTATACCCGCACCGGTTCGGGCACTGACCACACATACTGAATGTTCGGGAACTGCAGCCCGGGCGATTTCCAGTATACCGTCGCGGTGTCCCGGTGTGGCGAGGTCGACCTTGTTGAGCACAACCACAGGCCGCACGTTCCCCGCGCGAACTGTGGTGACCAGGCGGGAAAGCAGGCCTTCCGTAAAGGCGCGCCCACCGTCCATTCCGAATACCAGCAGGGCCACGTCCACGTGTGCAGCAATGACCTGGGACTCGTCCCTGTCACCCGGGCGCCGACGCTGCAGAATAGCCGTTCTGGGCAGAGTCTCATGGATGTAGAAAAGGTCGCTGGTATCCTGTCCCGGTGCGGCGTCGACCAGGACATAATCGCCTACACATGGGTAATCGCTGGCTTCCACGACCCGGTAGCTGTAAGCACCCGATACGCGGGCGTCGAGACGGGTTCCGTCGGCCAGTTCGGCGGTGTAGAAGTGGTGATCCTGTGCAACGATACGGGCTTTCTGCATGCAGACAGTCGACACTATGGGAAATCGGGTGAAACAGCGATTTCGGTGATCCTCTCGCCGAGAACGACCAGCTCAATATTCATGGTATCCGTTGGGCTCTCGCCGAACGAATACACGTGGGATGCTCCCTGGGAAAAAATCGGGCGCCCGAGCAGCTCGAGCACGTCTTCGTGGAGCATGCCGACCCGAAGTCCGTTGTCTATCGCGAGTTCCGGGCTTTTCAGAACGGTCGCCACCATGAGATTCAGTGGCGCAGGCCCATTCACGTCGGCGGCGGATTCATCATCATCAGTCTGATTCTGACCTTCTGCAAAAAAGACGAACTCCACCCCATCGAACACCAGGGTGTATCGACGATTATTCTGTTCGTCGCCAAGACCGGTCCCCGGTACACGCTCGGTGATCACTTCAACAGGTTCGCCCCAGACAGCCCTGATGTCGTCCTGGGTCTGCTGAAAGTCAAAATCATCGGGATACGTGAAAGTATGTCGCACGGGAATATCGGCGAGTTGCCGGCTGCCGAGGACAGGATCGTCTACCGCCTCCTCGACAGGCGTGCAATGTACGAGGAGAACCACAACTGCGACACTCAAATAGAAATGGAGGATAGGGGATTTGAACCCCTGACCTGTTGATTGCGAACCAACCGCTCTAGCCAACTGAGCTAATCCCCCAGCGTTGTTTTCGGAAAAACACTATATCGCGGGTGATGCTCCGTATGCAAGTTACCCCATGATCATTAGCGACGGGCAGTTGATAACATGCGGACGAGCCCGAATAATGAGGTATGCGATGTGCAGGGGAGGTAGAGCTGTGAAGGTACAATGTGTTTCCATCCCGATACCGGATGTATACCTGATTGCGGCAGGGGTGCAGGATGTGCTGAATCGTCCGACCAAGACGGATCTTCGGGGTCGCGTGTATCTCCACGCTGATGGTCCCTACACCTATTCCGGTGTCCCGGATTTCGGTGATCGGCCGCTCCCCGTTATTGCGGAGTTTAACCGCCAGATGAACCAGATCGAAGAGCTTGAAGCCGAGTCACGGTTCATCCGATTTCCCGAACACGGTATCCGTGTGGAAATCAAGAACGAGGACGCGCAGGAACCGGAGACACTCAGGGAGTACAATCTGCTCGCGCGCATATACAACCACTTCCGGAAGACACGCGACGTCCCGTTTTTCATTTCCGAAGCAATCATCGGCCACGCCGACCTCGTCGACGTCACGCACTCGTCGCACTCGAAATGGGCCGAAGCCAGGATGTTTCACTGGATCTTCGCCTCCGCAACCCTGTATACGCATCCCATTACCGGGGTCCGCAACCGCAATGCGGAACCGCTCTGGGAATGGGAACCGCCACACGGAGTCAGTCTATGAGGTGTATACACAATGCTTGAGAAAGTGAGTCTGCGGTTTCGGGGAAGCTGCATGATGTTGATGCAGCGAAGCGGGGATTCAGTCGAGTTCCTGGGCAGCTGCTTCCTTGTCAGATCATCCGGCTACCTGCTTACAACGGCCCGCGCGGTCGCATCCGATGCCGAGCTGCTGGCGGTTCCACCTGAGACCGACGATCGGTATCCGTCTCTCACACGCGATGAGGTAGATCCCATTCCGGTCGAAATCGTAGCGATAGACCGAGAGCACGACATTGCACTGCTTAAACTGCAACCCGACCTCAAGATACAGATGCCCGCAGACATCATCGGTGAGCCCGACGAAACGCCCCGTGGCGCGGCCCTCATGTCCATAGGCATACCCTTCGGGTACCATCGAGTCCACACGGTCCTTGCACCCGGATCAGTGCTTGCCGGACGCGCACGCACGGCAAACGGAAGCCGCCTGCTGATCTTCGATCGTCGCGTGCAGCATGGTGACTCAGGTGGGCCACTCGTCCGCGTTTCGGATGGATCGGTCATCGGTATTGTCGGGGGGCTGTTCGATCCGGCCCACGTCGGTGGAATGCAGGCGCCGGACGGTGTGCAGGTGTATCCGAACTTCTCGTACGCCATATCCATTGAATACGCGTCGGAGCTGATGACAGCGCAGGGCCTGTAGAGAAGGACTCAGCTTCCCCCGGTACCAGGACCGTCAAGGCTCCGCCGTATGTTCCTGATACGATCGCGTACGCGTTCAGCAAGCTGCCTCAGAGGAACGTCAGACGCGAGCCCTTCGAGGGCTCCGAACGCCGCTTGTATGCGTTCCCTGGTCAGGGGCTTCCCGCCGGGGCCAACCGTGGGGTTTGGGGGGGCATCCCGGTGCAAGCCCTTCCGTCCACGAAGCGCATTCTTGAGCTGTTCGACGCGGAGCGGCATCTCGCTCTCAAAATAAGCGTTCGTCTTCTCCGGCGGCAGGTACTCGGCGAGACCTTCAAGATACTCGAACATGCTGGCCTGCCGTTCCTGCCAGCTTGCCTCCTTCTGCGGTGTGTCAACCGGCGGATCGGGGGCGGCAGGCGCCGAAGAGGCGGGAGCTGCCGCGTCTGTCCGGGGGGTCGCTTCCGGTTCAGCTACTGGCTCGGAAGCCGCTAAGGACGCGGGCTCGGGTGTGAGAACCGGCTCGGTCCCGGTGTCCGGCTCCGGCTCCAGGTCCGGCTCAGATCGCGGACCCTCTGCGGACTGCTCTTGTGTCCAGGGTTCCGGGGTCGTCTCGTCGTCAGAAAGTTCATCCAGATCATCGATGTCATCTATCTCACCGGTCTCGTTGATCTCTTCCAGGTCGTCAAGATCGTCGAGAACGGACGCCTCGGGTTCGGGATCAATCCCGGATTCCAGCTCGGGTTCGGTATCAGCGTCATCGAGCAGGGAGTTTCCGAGTATACCTTCCTCGCTTTCATCTCCCGGCTCGTCTGGAACGACGGACTCGTCTGGAGCGACGGACTCGTCCGGGGTTGCAGGCTCTTCGGCTGAGACGGATTCGAGGGTGTCTTCGGACACAGGTTCGGGTTCGGGTTCGTCCTCGAAAGCCTGGTCGGGCGACTGCTCGGGGAAGCCCATGGACAAGTCGAGCTCCGCGTCCGCTTCGGGTTCGTCGTCGTCGACCGGCAGCGAAGCGTCTGATTCCGGCTCGTCCGCCGGTTCGTCGTCGCGAGGATACGCTTCGGCAGGCGGCTGTTCCGGCTCCGGTGGTAATACCGGCTTTACGGGCAACTCTTCCGGCGACTGGGTCGGCGGTTGTTGTGGTTGTTGTGGTGGCTGCGGTGGAGGTGGCGCGTACGACTGCTGTTGCGGTTGCGTGGGTGGATACGGGGTCTGAGGAAACGGCTGCTGGGGTGGAAATGGCTGTGGCTGCTGCTGCGGATACGGCTGCTGGGGCGGGGGCTGAACCGGCTGCGATGGCTGGGAGCGCGATGAGCCGCCCTCGTCGCCGCCCCGACGGTCTCCGTAGTTCGGAAGATCAAGAAGCGATGGACCCCGGTCGTTCTCCCAGTTCTCGTACTCTTCGATATAGTCTACCGCTTCAGGTTCAACCGCTGCCTCATCCTCGTCAACATCAAAGTCATCCCCGAAATCAAGAAGGGGAATCGATTCCTCGTCAAGTTCTCCGAGCTCATCAACGGCCAGGGGCTGTATCCCGGGCACTTCCTCGCGCTCACCGCGTGCAAGTTTACCAAGGGTCTCAAGACTCCGTGCCCAGGCTTCTCCGTGATCCTCTTCGAATGCTGCCACGGCTTTCTCATAAAGACTCAGGCTGTCATTGAGCCTGCTGATATCGTCGGGTCGGGCTCGCTGTCCCTGCAGGCTCACGAGCTGATCGGCGGCGTCAATCGCCTGCTCGCGCTTTCCGAGCTGCTGATGCGCCCGGGCGATGGCAACGAGTATACGTTCGTCGTCGGGAGCGCGTTCCTTGAGAACGCCCAGTATCTCGAGTGCCTTCTCAGGTTCGCCGTCGTCAAGTTCAATCTTTGCGAGAAGCAGATCAGCCTCGATTGAGCCGGGAATCTCCGCCCGGTACATCTCGACGTAGGACCGTGCTTTATCTGATTTCCCGAGGTCCCGATAGATAGCTGCAAGCTCAAGCGTGTACTGATGTTTCCCGTCACCTTGCGCCTCGATAAAACGGAAACACTCTTCTGCCTCCGCTGTCCGGTCGGCTTCCAGAAGCAGCCGGCCCAGCAGTTTCATCTGATCGACGGACTCCGGCTTATGTGCGACGAGATAATCGAGATGCCTGCCGGCTTCCTCGCGCCGTTTCTGCTTCAGCAGGTGTTCGATCAGGCTTAGACGAACCGCATGGTTATCCGGGTACTGTACCGAAAGCTCCTGCAACTCCTCGGACGCGGCACTTCCGTTTTCGTGGCGTTCGAGCAGGCGACTCATATTCGAGATCGCATGATCGTAGGTCGGCCTGTTGTTCAGGGCCCGCTTGTAGTATTTCAGAGCGTCGTCGTACTTACCCTGCTCGGCGAGGACGGTGGCACTGTTATTCAAAGCGGTCGCGTTCGACGGCTCGAGATCGAGAATTTCAGCAAACGAATCAAGAGAGTCATCGAAGCGGTTCAGCCGCTGATACACGATTCCAAGGTTATTGAGGGCATCGGTCCATCCGGGCTTCTTGGTCAGGCTTTCCCGGTACTCACCCGAGGCCTCCTCGAGCTCTCCGAGAGACTCGTAGACGAGTCCGAGGTTGTAGTGCAGTTTCGGATGATTCGCGTCAACCTGCAGTCCCGCCCTGAGAATCTTCAGGGCTTCCTTCGACTCGCCGTTCTGATGCAGCAGCGTCCCGAGGTTGTTATAGGCAAGCGCGAAACCGGGTGCAAGCTCTATCGCCTTCTCGTATGCGGCTTTCGCGTCGTCGTAGTTTCCGAGGCTCTTGTGAATGTTTCCGAGGTTGTAGTAGACGTCACTTCGATCGGGTCTGAGCGCGAGCGCCTCTTCGACGGACGCAAGGGCCTGTGCATATTCTCCCGTCTGCCGATACGCAACGCCAAGGTTGTTGTGTGCTTCGACGTTGTCAGGTTCAATTTCGACCGCTTTCCGGAAACTCCGCACCGCCCGGTCGTACCGCCCCGCCGAGCTGTGAACCGAACCCATCAGCAGGTGCACCGCAGCCCTGCCCGGCAGTTCTCGCGTCAGGCGCAGGGCAAGCTCTCCTGCCTGCTCAACGTCTCCGATCTTCAGTGCCTTCGCAGCGCGATCAAACTGCCGCTTGAGTTCTTCCTGCCGTTTTTTAATTTGCTGCCTGGTCACTGTACTACAACCTGCCTTATACCATAGTCAATATCACGGGTTTGGTCTCACTTCTACTTCACGACTAAACATTCCATCCCGCGAATCGGTCCTATCGCGCGCGACGATCGTAAAAAAGTACATCCTGCCGTTGCTCAGTCCAGTCAACTCGAACTCGGTCAGGTAGTCAACCGAAATCGGGCTGTGTCCCTGGTCCGCGTCGTCTCCGAAGTACTGTCCCGGTCTGTTCCCGTAGAAGATGTCGTATCCGACGACGGAATCGCCGGGTGCGTGATCCCAGCGCAGCGTAACAGAACCGTCACCTGCCTCCGCTCTGAGCGCCGGGGGCGGTGCCGGCGGACGGCTTGGAAGGTATCGTATGCGAATAGCATCAAGAACCGGGCTTTCGTCCCCCCGACCATCGGCGAAGAACTCGGCCCGCAGCTGTACGAATCGCCCTTCGTCGCGCAGAGACGCCTGTTCGCTGCGCTCAAGCGTCCTCCACGAGGACCCGTTCAGGGAGGCGAGCGCGTCGGACACCCGGTACGACACCACGATATCGGTGCCGTGTGGTAATCTGCGTTCCACCGCGATGCCGACGAGCTGACTTCCCTCGCGTCCGAGGTCAAGGGGCTCCGTGATCAGGAAGCCCGAACCCGTGTCGTACCGGGTCAGGGCCGGATCGGTCACGTAGCGCTCTTCTATGCGAAGACTGTCGAGAATGCCGGAGAACCCGCGACCGAGATACACGTTTCCGGAACCGCTTCCGGCGGCCGGTATTCGCACCGTAGAACCCGGACTCCGGTCCTCGGTAGCGTACGTAATAGCATCCGGGCTGCCGTCAACGAGATACGTGAGAGCTCCTGTCTGTGGATCAAATCTGAGCTGGTGATGAGCCACCCGACCCGGTGTGACCGCATGAGCGCCCTCGACGCGGACGGTAAACGGTTCCAGATCGGGAAGTATGAACAGATTTTCAAACTCCCAGATGAGACGACGACGTTCGAAAAAGACCCTGACCGACTGAGTAAGCACCTCTCCGTCGATAACGAGTGTTCCATTCCAGGCGAGTATCTCGCTTCCATCATTCGGACGAACTGGCTGCATCAGAAACTCAATGCTGAACGCGTCCCATACCCGCCCGGTGTGAAACAGGGCTCCCGGGCCGGAAGCGAGCGTTATGCCATTGCCACCGGCCCTGAAACGCAGGGCAGCGTCTCCTCGCAGAGCCTGATCAGTGGTAATGTCAGCGTCCATCGATCGAATTCTGTAGCGACCGGCTCGATCCACGACGTTTCCGCCGCTGTCGACGACCGGAAGCAGATCCGTTTCGAGCCCGGCCTCATACGACTGTTCAGCGAGCGTGAATGACTGCTGTCCGCGCCGACCATCGGTTACCGTAAGGTTATCCGTCTGTCGCAGCCGGCTCCAGCCGAATTCGCCTCCAAGACCCGTATGGCTTTCCAGACCGGGAATCGCCGATACGGGGAGTGTCGCAGCACTCATGAGAAGAATCAGGTATGTGGCCAGCCGGCGAATTTCTTTTCCGGGCATAAGCGTGTACATTCACTATCGGCAGGAATGGAACAGAATAAAACCGCAGGGATACGCGCCAGGCTGAAACATTTTCCGACCGAACCTGGCGTATACATTATGAAAAACGACTCGGGTCAGATCCTGTACGTGGGGAAGGCAAAGAATCTGCGCAATCGGGTTCGAAGCTATTTCACCGGCCGCAAAGACCCGAAGACTACGGTACTTGTGGGACACGTGGCAGAGATCGAGCACATTGTCTGTAGAAGCGAATACGAGGCACTGCTGCTTGAGAACTCGCTCATCAAGAAGTGGCAACCGCGATACAACATAAACCTCAAGGACGGAAAAACCTATCCGGTAATCCGCGTAACCGCCGAAGAGTATCCCCGGGTGTTCCGGACCCGACGGGTCATACAGGACGGGTCGACATATTTCGGACCGTACACGAACGTCGGTGGAATCGACGCGTATCTGGAAATCATCGAACGCATGTATCCGCTGCGGAAGTGCCGCGGGCCTGTCAGGAAACGGCCCCATCCCTGCCTGTACTACCACATGGGACGATGTACGGCAGTCTGCGCGGGCAGGACTTCCCGGGAGCAGTATCTGGAACACGTCGCCCGCATACGGGAGCTGCTATCCGGTGAACAGGATCGCATCATCATCGACCTGACCGGGAAAATGCACGAGGCAGGACGAAACCTCGAGTTTGAGCGAGCCGCACAGCTCCGGGACACGATACAGGCTATCGAAAGCATCACAGCCGAACAGCAAGTCATAGACCACGATCCCGACGTCCGCGACTATGTGGGCTTTGCAGGTCGAGGTGAGCTGGCAACGTATGTCGTCTTCCAGATGCGCGGAGGACGACTCGTCGGCAGTGACATGTTCCGGACAGAGGTTTTTGCTACCGAGGAGGACGATCTGCTTCAGTTTCTCCTTCAGTACTATTCCCGTATACGGAAACCTCCCGCCCGACTCTTCCTTCCCCTCGCCCTCGACACTGCACAGCTCGACACCTACTTCAGGGATGAGCTCGATGCGACAGTGACGATAGACAGCCCGCAGGGCGGACGAGACAGCTCTGTTCTGAACATGGCCAGAGAAAACGCGCTCCAGGATCTTGAGCGGCGCATCCGCGAACGCGGAAACGTACCGGCGCTCGAAGAACTCGCCGGCGTGCTCGGCCTCAACACGTTGCCCTATCGGATCGAAGGCTTCGATATCGCCCATATAGGGGGGAAGCACACGGTCGCTTCGCTTGTTTCATTCCTCAACGGTGTCCCCGACAAAGGTAAGTACCGTTCGTACAACATCCGGAGTCTTGACGGGAAAATCGATGACTTCGAAGCCATGCGCGAGGTGACTGCACGGCGCTACAGTCGTCTGAAGAACGAACAGAAACCTCTGCCCGATCTGATTCTGATCGATGGCGGTCTCGGACAGGTTAACGCGGTGCAGGAAATACTCGAGACGCTTGATCTCGGCAAAGTCCCCGTGGTCGGTCTTGCCAAACAGGACGAGGAAATCTATTTTCCCGGAAACCCGGACCCGGTGCGGTTGCCGAAAGGATCGGAACCGCTGCGGGTTCTCCAGTACGTCCGTGATGAGGCTCATCGCTTCGCGACCGGTAAACGCGCGGGTAAACAGACGAAAGAGCTGGCTATGATCACGCTCGAATCGGTACCAGGTCTCGGTCCCAGGCGACTGCAGCGGCTTCTCGCGGCGTTTCAGAGACCGCAGGATATCGTAACGCACAGCGCCGACGAAATCGCCGCCCGAAGCGGCATTCCGCGTTCAGTAGCCCGGTCGCTCCTGGATACGCTGTCTCAGAAAAAGAGCTGATACCTCAGAGATAACTGCCGGCCTCGCGGCGCATCTGCCGCTCTACGCGCCCTGAACGCACGATCACGTCGTAGAGAAACAGCTCGAGCATCATCGCGTGCCACCCTGGCCGAGACGAACGAAGTTGCTCTTCGCAGACAGCTATACGCTGGATGATCTGTTCAAGGTCGGTCACGGTATACTGTTCTGCCGCTTCCTGCATGCTCTTCTGGGCGCGTTTACCTTTAATGCCAAGGGAACTGCAGGCTTCTGCGGTCCGGTACCGCTGGTCGACAAGTCTGCGGAAGGCAAGCAGACGTCGTGTCTGCCACAGGAGCCCCCCGAGAAGCTGCACAGGATTCGCGGCATCCGAGAGCAGGATCGCGTGCAGAATTTCCAGCGATGTCTCGAGGTTTCGGGTTCCCACCGCGTCGAACAGCGTAAAGACGCTCTCTATCTTGCTGTGATAGATATAGGCCTCGATATCATCGGTCGTCACGGTATGATCAGCATCTGTGACGAGACAGACCGCGTCGCATACCCGTCGCAGCTCTTCGGTGTTGTTTGCGACGATCTCAAGCATGTACTCGACGGCCTGGGGCTCGATGGACCGGCTCTGCCGGCGCATGTATGACGTGATCCAGCCAGGCTTCTGATTGTCGAACATCTCCCAGAATATCCTGGTACCATCCTGCCCGACGGCCTGCTGCAGCTTGCGGTGTATCTTCACCTCGTCGCTTTCGAGCACCAGGGTCGCATCCGGAGACGGGTTCCTGCAGTAGGCCAGAAGCACTTCGACGTCCGCCTGGGTCTTGACCTGTTCAGCCGCCTGCAGGATCACCAGCCTGTGGTCGCCGAAGAGGGATCCTGTTCGCAGCCGTTGCACAATGTCGTGAACGTCGGCGTCAAATGCGTAGAAGCGCTCTACTTCGCCGCCTTTTTCTATCGTCTTATCGCCGAGCTCACGAAGAAACGCGTGTTTCTCGCCGATTTCCGGACCAAGAAGGAGGTAAACCAGTGTACGGTGTTTAGGCATAGCTACGCATCAGATGTACAAGGCGACCAAGCACGCGCACGTTCTGCGAGTAGATCGGTGGGTAGGCCTCGTTTTCGGCCTTGAGCATGACCCGGTGCTTCTCCTTGTAGAAACGCTTCAGAGTCACCGCATCGTCGACCATTGCCACGACAATCTGGCCATTTTCGGCCGTGGACTGATGCGAGAACACCGCAACATCGCCCGAGTGTATGCCCGCACCGGTCATACTGTCTCCGGATACGTGCAGAGCGAAATGTGTGCTTCCGCGCAACTGCGACGCCGCGACGGAAATGGTGCCTTCGAAGTTTTCCTCGCTGAGCAGGGGCACACCAGCCGCTACCGTCCCGATGACCGGTACCTCGACAAAGGCCGGTTCGGCCGGTCCATCGTCTCCGGGCCCACCGGAAACGATTTCGATCGCCCGCGAGCGGTTTGAATCGCAGGCGATGACGCCTTTTTTCTGCAGTGCCCGAATATGGTCGTGAGCGCCTTTAACCGAAATCCCCAGATACTCGCCTATTTCGCGTATGGTCGGTGGATATTGATGCTCTGCGACGTACGACTTAATGAACTCGAGAACCTGTTTCTGCCGCGGAGTCAATTGTTTCATCTGCCGACCTGTACCCCAAGCTTTCGAATTTTTCCGTGGAGATTACTCGGGTACACTCCGAGATGTTCCGCAGTACGGGTGATGTTAAAATCGTGCTCGGAAAGCTTCAGACTAATGAATCTGCGTTCGAACTCGTCCCGCGCTTCGGTAAGCTTCATACCGTCAAAATCGGCAAGTCCACTCGATGCGCGCGCGGCTACAGGCCCTCCGAGTAATGTGCGAACTACGTCCCCCGTAATCTCCACATCATCGCACATGATAGTAACCCGTTCCACCAGATTTTTCAATTCCCGAATATTCCCGGGCCAGGGGTGGGCCTTCAGAACGTCGATTGCATCGGGTGTGAAACGACGCTCGGAACCACGAGTCTCGGCAAAGCGGTCAAGAAAGTAACGGGCGAGCTCGGGAATGTCTTCGAGGCGTTCATGTAGAGCCGGCATCTGCACGGGAATGACGTTCAGACGAAAAAACAGATCCTCACGAAAGCGCTTCGTCGCTACTTCTTCAGCGAGGTTCTTGTTCGTCGCGGCGATTATGCGCACGTCGACTGAAAGCGAGTCTTCGCTCCCGATCCGTTCAAAGCGGAGCTCCTGTATGACCCGAAGCACCTTCGCCTGGGCTGTCAGACTCATGTCGGCTATCTCATCGAGAAAGATCGTACCGGTATGTGCCATCTCGAACTTCCCCCGCCGGGCGTGTGAAGCGCCGGTGAAGGCACCTTTTTCGTGGCCAAAGAGCTCACTCTCAATGAGCGTGTCAGGAATGGCCGCGCAGTTGACCGCGATAAAGGGGCGATCTCTTCGTCTGCTGCGGTAGTGAATCTCTCTGGCGATAAGTTCTTTACCAGTTCCGTTATCGCCGGTGATCAGAATACGGGCATCACTTGTCGCGCTCTGATCGACCCGGGCAAGCACATCCTTCATTGGCGTGCTGGAACCGACGATTGCGTCAAAGGGGTGCAGCGATTCTTTCAGCGACTGGTTCTCCCGTCGCAACTGCTCAAGACGATCTGCGTTTCGCACGATCGTCGTAACCCTGTCCATACTCAGAGGCTTCTCAAGGAAATCAAAAGCTCCGAGCTTGACCGCTTTCACCGCAAGGTCGATCGTTGCATGTCCGGTGATGATGATGACCTCGGTCTCAGGATATGTTTCCTTGATATCCGACAGGACGTCGATGCCGCCTCGGTTCGGCATCCACACATCAAGAAGCACGACGTCCACCGGCTCGGTCTTGAGCACGTCCATTGCGACAAAGCCGTCCTCGGCTGTGAAGGTCTGGTAGCCTTCATCCTCGAGTATGTCTGACAGCACCTCACGGATACCCTGTTCGTCATCCACGATAAGCACTCTGCTCATACTGCGCTCCCGGCTCCACGAGCTCCGTCCCCTGTCGCACCTGCGGGGAGATCGATAAAGAACGTCGTGCCCTGACCAGACTCCGTTTCGAACCAGATCTGACCGCTGTGATCAACGATGATGCGCTCGACGATTGCAAGACCAAGGCCGGTACCATCCCGCTTGGTCGTGAAGTACGGGTGAAACACCTGTGCCTGTTGTTCTGTCGGAATCCCCGGACCGTTATCGCTGATCTGTATCCTACAGTACCGGCTGCGCCCTCGCGTTACAAGGTCGGCCCGAACAGAGATATGTACACGCTCCGAGCCGGCCTCGATTGCATTCTTGAACAGATTCGCAAAGGCCTGCTGTATCTGACGTGGATCCACGCGGACTTCAAGATCTTCGGGTAGTCCGACGAGGTCAATGGAAGCGTGACTGCTTCCGCCGTAACTGGCCGCGACCTCCGAGACCAGCGTGCGAAGCGAAACGGACTGCAGATGCGGCGCGGGCAGTCGCGAGAAACTTCGGAACTCCGAAAGGAGATCATTCAGGCCGTTTACTTCACGGATAATGTTGTTCACCGCACGATCGAGCACCTCCGGGAAGTTTTCCGCCCCGTCCTGATACTTGCGTCGAATACGCTCCGCAGAAAGCCGGATCGGGGTCAGAGGATTCTTGATTTCGTGCGCCATGCGCTGCGCTATCTCCTGCCACGCTGCGACCTTCTGTGTCTGCATCATCTGAACGCGGTTTCGTTCGAGCTCGCGTATCATCTGGTTAAAGCTTTCGACGAGGGTTCCGAGATCGTCGTTACTGCGGGAGAGAATTCGGTATGAGTAGTCTCCCTCGGCGACCGATCGCGTTGCTTCCTCCAGATTGGCAAGTGGGCGTATGATTTCGTCGCTGAGCAGAAAGCTGACGAGAATCGTCAAGAGTAGAAGCGGAGCCGAGAACAGCAAATAGAACAGAAGTACCGACAGCATGAACGTTCCGCGGAGAGCTTCGACCTGGGTAAAGGTTTCGATGCTCCGGGCCAATTGTTCGGTGACCCTGTCGAAATTCTCCGGTAGCGAGACGCTGAGCACGGCAAAAGTCTGGTCACGGGTACCATCGGCGCCCGGATGGAGCGTCTGTATACGAAGAAAGCTCCTTCCACCCGAGGAATCCCGGCTTACCGAGCCCGGCCGCACCCGTGCAGCCTGCGCGGGTCTGAGCCGATGCGTTTCAGGTCCGTCGAAGAAGATTTCGACAAGATCACCCGAAAAGACCTGCACGCTCTCGACCGACGGGTTCAACTGCCTCACATCGCTCCAGACCCGTGCCGGGCTCCGGGCGATATCCTCGGAAACCTGTCGGTACAGTGGACTTGTGGCAAAATCCTCGAGCTGATCGACCCGGTCGATGTATGCGGCTATAGCCAGATCCTGGCCACCGCGAAGCGCGGCGCCTGTTTCGTCGTTGTACCAGATATCGAGTGTATTGCGGGTAAAGTTGATCGCAAGAATTCCCTGGGGGATGGCACTCAATGCGACGACGCCGAGGAAAAACCAGAGTAGCCGGGCACGGAAATCGGCACCCGGTTTCCGCAGAGCCCTGTCGCGAACCAGACGCGCAAGGTTGACCAGAACGAGAAAGCCCAGCAGTACCGGAAATCCTGTGGTAAGAACCAGCGGCAGCCCGCCGAACCGGCCCGCTCCCTCGGCGATACCGGATACGATCTGATCCGCAAACACCAGCAGCAGAACAATGCTGACGATGTACAGGAGCACCACGCTGATAAGCCCGCTGTATGAAACGCTGCTGCTGCTTCGGTTCAGGATATTCATGGCTGTGCCCGCGTCTCCACCCAGGGGCTTCTCATGGTATGGACGCCCGAAACGGCGCGTACCAGGTACAGCGCGTCGGGTATGACCCGTGGCTCGAGTACCATTCGGACCCTGCCATGAGAAGGCACATCTCCCGGGGGCTCCGCCGCGAGTACTCCGTCAATACGGAAGAACCGCTGTATTGCCGCATCAAGGTCTGAGACAGTCGTCTCAACAGCGCGGGAGTCCACGATACGATACCCTTCAAGATAGGGATCATATGAGAGTGTCTGGTGTATGACTATCTCGTCGGTGACCGATCGTCCGAGGAGGGAGAAACCGGCATCGTCGGTGGAAAAAAGCCTCGCGTACATCGTGATCCGGGCCCTCAGGCCGTCTCGAAGCGTTGCCGATATGTCGTCACGAGCACGCGGTTCAGCGGACACACTCAGCTGCCAGGCCTGTCCGGTCCGTCGCAGCTCGGCATTTACCTCAAGGTCTGCCTGACGGACTCCCCGTGTGGATATGAGGGGAATGCTGACGGCGCTGATCAACAGGAGTAGAAAGACATACGGAATGGCAACACCGGGAGCGCTTACGCGTACAACTCTTCGAATCGCGGCTCGTATGTAACGCCCCGGAAACCTGGTCATTCCTCTTCAAAACGGCTTTCAAACAGCTTCTCGAGTGCGTCGACCGCTGCTTCCTCATCAGGCCCATCCGCCTGTATGACCAGCTCGGCCTCGTAACCCGCGCCCAGAGTAATGATACCCATAATGCTCTTGGCATTGATCGTTTCGTGGTCCTTCTGAAGAAGAATTTTCGACGAAAACTTGCTTGCAGTCTGCACAATCAACGCTGCCGGGCGCGCATGGATACCAGCCCTGTTCCTGATAGTCACCGGTCTTTCAATCATTCATCATCCTCATATGACGCCTCCTGTCTGAAAACCTGGCGCCGCCTCAAGTATATGTTCCGGGCATTTTCGCTTTCAAGCCATTTGATGACGCTTTCGTTAAACTCTTTCGCGCTGAAATAGCCCATCTTTTTCAATCGTTCGTTCATGGAGGCAGTTTCGATAATAATGGGAATATTTCGACCGGGTTTTACCGGAATAACAAGATTCGGTACGTGAACGCCGAGCAGTTCGACCGTGCGCTCATCTGCGCCAAAACGGTCGTACTCCTTGTCCGGATCCCATTCCTCAAGGTCAACAACAAGCTGCACCTGTTTCGTGTCGCGTATCGCACCGACGCCGAAAAGATGGGTGATGTTGATGATACCCAGCCCGCGGATCTCCATGTGATGACCGAGCGCCCGGTTCGCCGCCTCGCCGTTCACGAAATTTCCGGATGCACAGTGAAGCTGCACCGTGTCATCGGCGACCAGCCGATGTCCGCGTTCAACGAGCTCAAGCGCTGTTTCACTTTTACCGACCCCGCTGTCGCCGCGGAGCAGCACCCCGATGCCGAAGACTTCGACGAGTACGCCGTGAACAATTTCCCGCTGGGCGAAAATATTCGAGAGCGCCCGTATCAGCCGTGAAGAGAACTCGCTCGATGGCAGCGATGTCTGCAGTATGGGACACCCTGTTTCTTCGGCCAGATGGTAGAGATCGTCGGTAGGATTGAGACTGTGAGAGAACATGACACAGGGAATGTCCTGCTTGAAAAGTTCTTCGAGCGCATCGGTCTTTCCCTCCTCCGCGAGTTTATGAAGAAACGCGGTTTCACCGCGTCCGAACAGATGCACACGCTGAAACGCGAAGTTCTCGTAGAACCCGTTCAGGGCGAGACCAGGCCGATTGATGTCCGGCACCTTGATCTGCCGGTTCAGACCAGACCTCCCCCCTATACACGTGAGATGGAGATCATTGTGTTCTTTCAGGTCGAGACCGAGGAGGTCAAGAACCGTGAATTTCCGGGTTGACTTTGTGGCCATCGGCCTTGTGCTCTTTTATGCGATTCTTTTCTTTCCGGACCTTTTCCGACAGTTTGTCGATGAGCTGGTCGAGTCCCTCATGAAGGCCGTAGGACCGTACCTTGATATGTGCGCTTTTGTGCCACCGAAAGTTCACTGTGACTTCCAGAACGTAGTCGCTCTTCTCCTTGGTCATGGTGATCATCAGGTCAACGATGTAGTCCTGTGCAAAATCAATTTTCCCGAGCTTTACATCGATAAACTCTCTCGTGTCGTCGGACAAATCGAAATGGACGGCTTTCAGTTCAAGGTTTCCGCTCAAATCAAAACTCATGTCAGGCTCTCCTTATCTGTCGTAGGAGGAATCGATTGCAAGTTCCTTTCTGTACTTGGTAACCGTCCTCCGCGCTAGCTTGATGCCTCGTTTGGCCAGTATATCCGAAATCTTCTGGTCTGAAAGGTGTTTCGCTCCAGCCTCTTCGTCGAGTATTTCCTTGATAATAGCCTTTACCCCCTCCTTACTGTAACGGGAAGGTCCTACTGACGTGGATGAGACGGAATTCGAGAAGAAATACTTCAGCTCAAAAATGCCCCATTCGGTCTGCATGTATTTCCCGTTGGTGATTCGGCTGACCGTGGCTTCATGTACGCCGACCTCGCCCGCGATATCCTTCAGCGTGAGCGGCGCAAGATGTTTCGGACCCCGCAGAAAAAAATCTCTCTGAAACTCGACGATCGCGCGCGCAACATTCACCATGGTCCGGTTTCGCTGCTCTATACTCCCTATAAACCACTTCGCGTCCCTCACCCGGTTTGTTACGAACTGCCTCACTTCTTTCGCACCAGACTGCATCTCACGGAAGAACGGGTCCACGCCGAGAACGGGGATCTCCGTGTCGTTAAGCAGAATAACGAACTGCCCGTCCTGAAGACGCACCTGAAGATCAGGCACAACGTAGGTCGGGGACTCACTGGAAAACCGGGCTCCAGGGTAGGGATCGAGGGTACGTATGTACTCCAGCGCCGATTCCAGCCTGTCAGGATCGACTTTAAGCCGCCGTGCAAGCTCGGCTGGTTTCGTCTTCTGAAGACTCCGGGTGTGATTGCGCAGCAGGTCCACGACCAGCTCGTCGACATCCGGATCGGCCGCTGCCTGCACAAGAAGACTCTCCCAGTGATCACGTACACACGTCCCTACCGGCTCAAATGAGCGGACAAGATCCATCATAGGCGAAAGCAGGGGCATTCGTTTTTCGGAAAGCAACTGCTCGGGTTCGACGATGTGAAAACCGTGTTCGTCAAGGTTACGGATGAGGAGCTCGGCGACCCCGAAGGCGGACTGATTCAGGGGCTGCAGGCGCAACTGCCACAGCAGATGATCCTGGAGGCTCTCAGGCCGGCTCAGTGCTCCTTCTATGAAAGACTGCCGATCATCGGCTGCCTGCTCGTCCACCCGTCCGGAGGTCGTGCGGGCACCAGCCTCCGTATACGCCGAGTAATAGTCGTACTCCTCGCGATCCTCGCGCCCGGACGAGGGGTTTGAGACCTCTTCAAGACTGACAGTAGACGGATCGGCAACGACCTGCAGGGCAGGATTGACCTCGAGCTCCTGTTGTATGCGGAGTTTGAGGTCCTGCACGGGTAAAGCCATAAGCTGTATGCTCTGATACAGCCGGGGACTCATTTTTAGTTTTTGTTGCTGCACCAGGGCAGGGCGTTGAACCTGCAAAAAGACCTCCTCCTGCTCATTTCATATTGGGTCAGCCCCTATGCTTTGTCAACGTCGCAGATGCGCAGCACGAATTTTTGCCTTAAGCTGTGCTGCAGCCTGCGCGTATCCCCCGTCTGCCGCGTCGACGAAATGGACCTCTTCGGGTGCCTCGGCGTGTATCAGACAGGTCATGATAGCCCGGTCGGTTACGTGTATGCCGTATCGAATCCGGTCCGCAGCCTCAAGCGCGGATAGTTTCGCCTCAAGGCTCGTTCGGGCGGGTGTACTGCAGGCGAGCACCATTTTCAGGCGCCCGTCGAACTTCTGCACGTCGGCGTTGACGATGTTGTGTATCTTCCCGTCCGGGAGGTATTTCCCGACCCGCGTAACCGGGAGGCGAAAGCGCATGATCAGGGCGTGCGCCCGAAGCTCGAATCGCACACGAGTGCGCTCGATCAGGCGCCTGAACCCGCCTGCGCCACGCGCGTGCACCGCGGCCTCGATGTCTATCGCGTTCCGCTTTCGAATGTGCCGCTGAACCCCCTCTGCAACCGGATTCCGCGTCTCGGGCGATCCGACAATGCGGTCAACAAGGAAAACTGCCTCCTGCAGCGTTGCTGCCCGCGCCGACTCGATCGGATCAAGGGCTTCAACGATCAGCGCGACGGTTTCCCCGGACGTCGAGGGGATCTCGTCCCACCGACAGCTGAACCCCGCGGTGGACGCCCGAACGGACGATGTCGGCTCCCGTTCGAGCCGTCCGCTTTTGAGCCAGTCCTCGGCCAGGGCGACGCCAGCCCCGTCGAGCGCGGCCTGGACGTACCGCTCGGAGAGACGAATCCGTGCAACGCGCACCGGAGCGTTTTCGGCGATGAGCTCCCCGACCGCGACGGCACCGACGCGAACCACAAGTCCGAACGCGGCCTGCATGGTCGCCGCGGCGTCATGGAGCACCGCTTCACAGGAGGCCGCGTGTACCGGCGGCACGAGCATGGTGGCACCGTCGCCGCCAAAGACGTAGGGAAACCTGAGATGTCCGAAGAGATTGCTCACAGATACGACCGCGACTGCTCCCGCGACGTTGACTTCCTTGTACCGGCCATCGCGAATTGCCTTCGTCGAATTGACGACGTCGGTTAACAGGACCACCCAGTCCGCCGGTACATCACGGTACCGTTCGGGGTCAAATGCATCAGCAAGCGAGGTAAGTTCGTTAAGATTCTCAAAAAAATCGAAATCAGACATAATACGTTCTCTCTTTTAGTAATTTTAGCGTACGGGCACGTCGTTGTCTGCTTGTGCTTTAAACCCTGCCCTGACACAATCGAACGTATGGCCCGACCATTCTCCCTGCTCGTGAAACCTGCAGGTCCGGACTGTAATTTAGCCTGCACCTACTGCTTTTATCTTTCCAAGACCGCCCTTTTCGGAAGACAGATACACCGGATGTCGAGTGCGATCCTCGAACGTATGACCGCTTCATACATGGCTACCGAACAGCCTGTGTACACCTTCGGATGGCAGGGCGGAGAGCCGACTATGATGGGGGTTGAGTTCTTCAGGAACGCGGTCGCGTTGCAGAAGCAGTACGGACGCTCCGGAGCGCAGGTTGCAAACGGACTGCAGACCAACGGAACAAGAATCAGTGACGAGTTCGCGGCGTTCTTCGCTGAGTACAATTTTCTGCTCGGCGTCAGCATAGACGGACCACCGGAGCTTCATGATCGCTATCGACCCTACGAGTCGGGCCGGGCATCGCATGGCGAAGTTCTCAAGGGAGTCGACCGGCTTCGTAAACACGGGGTAGAGCATAACGTGCTGACTGTTGTGAACGCTCATACCGTCGAACACCCGAGAACGCTCTACCGCTACCTGAAAGACCTTGGTTTCGACTATCACCAGTACATCCCCTGCGTTGAGTATGAGCGCGACGGCTCACTACGCCCGTATTCCATAGACGGGGCGCGATGGGGTCGCTTTCTCTGTGGACTCTACGACGAGTGGGCGGCCGACCCCGAACCAGTCTCAATCCGCCACCTCGATGCGCTCATGCAGCACGCGCTCGGAGGGCCGGCGGCAATGTGCAGCCTCGCTGCGAGCTGCCGCCAGTATTTCGTGGTCGAGCACAACGGTGACGTATACCCCTGCGACTTCTTTGTGAATGAAAGCATGAAACTCGGGAATGTACAGACGCATCGGTTCGGGGAGATGTGGCAGACCCCTCTTTTCAGGCAGTTCGGACGCATGAAACGTATGCTTCCGGTGGCCTGCAGCGAATGCGAGTATCTGTCGTGGTGCCGTGGCGACTGCCCCAAGCATCGGGTCAGTGGCGCCGACAATCCGGTCGCTGCCTTGCAGTCATCGACCGAACCGCCGGTGAGCACCCTGTGTGACGGCTGGAAGAGCTTCTTTTCCACCCGGCTTCCGGACCTGGAACGACAGGCGAAACACCGGGTTCAGGTTCAGTGACCCCCGGTAGAAGTGAACGGCCGTATCCGTATATTATCGGCCCATGACCGAGAAAAGAGTCGTTGTAACCGGTATGGGTACCGTCAGCCCGCTCGGAAACTCTGTGGAGCAGTCCTGGCAGAGCGTGATCGATCGCACATCGGGCATTGGTGCGATCACCCATTTCGATGCCTCGCACCTGCAGGTGCAGATCGCCGGCGAGGTCCGTGGCTTTGAGGTCAGCAGCTGCGTCGATGCAGAAACCGTAAAGAAGACCCGCCGCATGGATCGTTTCTGCCACTACGCTCTCGGTGCGACACGGGAGGCCTGGGAGCAGGCAGGACTCTCGGACATCGACGATACGCGACGCATAGGAGTCGGGTACGGAAGCGGCATAGGCGGATTGAACGTGCAGCACGAAAAC
>SKXQ01000135.1 GCA_007128315.1 Spirochaetaceae bacterium
AGCAAACTGGTTGATTCTGCCCTACATAATCATACCGTACGACCTCATCTACCTGCGTTTCATTATCTTTATCCTGGTCATTGCGGCGATGGTACAGATACTCGAGATGGTGATTGACCGCGTAAGCCAGAAACTCTATATAACGCTCGGGATTTTCCTCCCGCTGATTACGGTCAACTGTGCCATACTCGGTGTAAGCCTGTTCATTGAGATCCGCGAGTACAACTTCGTACAGACCGTGATCTACTCACTCGGCTCCGGTCTTGGCTGGTGGCTTGCCATCGTCGCTCTGGCAGCAATACGGAACAAGACGGAAAAGACGAAGACCGTTCCCGCCGGGCTTCAGGGTTCGGGTCTGACGATGATCACGATCGGTCTCATGGCTATGGCATTCATCGGATTTTCCGGAATGTTGAGCGTACAGTAACGATTACTTGATCCGAGGAGGATTTTACCCATGAATACAGCTCTGCTTATCGCTCCGCTAGCAATCTCTGGAATCAGCGCAGCTCTCGCCGCACTCATTTCATTGACCGACAAAATCGTAAACAATTACGGTGAGTGCATCATCACCGTAAACGGAGGCAAGAAAGAGCTGACCGTACAGGGCGGTAACAGCATGCTCGCAACCCTCGCCGAGCAGCAGATCTTTATCCCTTCTGCCTGCGGTGGCCGAGGAAGCTGTGGGGAGTGCAAGGTCAAATGCACAACTGATGTAGGACCGCATGTGCCCACCGAAATGCCGTGGATGACTCCGAGCGACCTGAAGAACAACGTTCATCTGTCCTGCCAGTTCAAGGTCAAGGGAGATGTCGGCATAGAGATTCCTGAGTATCTCTTTTACGTTAAGAGATACAAGGCAACCGTCGAGCGCATTTCCGATCTCACGCACGATATCAAGGAAGTATACTTCAAGCTGCCCGACGGCGTGAGCACAAACTACAAGGCCGGTCAGTACGCACAGATTGAAGTGCCTCCCTACGGAAAAATCAAGGAACCGACACAGCGGGCGTATTCCTTGAGCTCAACCCCGAACGACCCGAATCATGTTGAGTTCATGATACGACTGGTACCTGGCGGAATCGTGACCACGTATGTTCACGAACACCTGAAGGAAGGCCAGAAGCTTGACGTCATTGTTCCTTTTGGCGAGTTCCACGTCCGTGACACGTCGGCGACTATGGTGTGCGTGGCGGGAGGTTCCGGCATGGCTCCGTTCAAGTCGATATTTACAACGATGATAGAAGACGGAAGCATCGACAAACGGGATGTCTGGTACTTCTTTGGCGCACGCAGCGTCCGCGATCTGTTCTACGTCGAATGGCTCTCGGAACTCGCCGAGAAACACGAGCGTTTCCACTTTATACCGGCGCTCAGCGAACCAGAAGAATCAGATAAGTGGCAGGGAGAAACGGGGCTCATTACCGAAGTACTCGATAAGTACCTCGTCAGTGATGACCTCAAAGACGCCGAGAAAGAAGGGTATCTGTGCGGAAGTCCTGGAATGCTCGACGCCTGTATGGCTGTCATGCGAAAGCATGATATGGAAGACGAGCGCATCTATTTCGACAAGTTTGCGTAAGATGTGATTCCTTCAATGAAGATGTCCCCCGAGTTCATTCGGGCACAGCGGAACATGCAACCCGGTGAAATCACTGCTGATGGTTTTCTCGGTGACGACAGCCGCTCACTCATAGACATCATTGCTGCCGATGAGGCTGCAATGATCGAACTAGGTCTTTCTTTTGACGAGTGTGCTACACGTCTCGAATCTCTCATGGAGGCCGGCCGGAGAGGGCTTGGCGAGCCTGTAACCATCGACGATACATGGCGTGTAAAGACGGACGAGGCTCGTGGGGTACTCCCCTCGCCCTTTGAAGACGGTGTATTTAAAAAGGTAAACGCGACCATTGAGCTTGTCGGTGATCCAGCGGCCACGCTGCGCATAACAGCCTTGTCGCTGCATCTCATGAAGAAGAATCACTTTCTTCAGGGGCGCGGAGCTTCGTTCAGGATCGAGCCTCGAATGCTCAAGCGAGTACTCGTACGCTGAACACGATTCGGCGCCGTTTTCAATACGTATTCGAATCAGTACTATAGTCAATACCTCCAAAACCGTGTAAACTGTGTCTGGTTAGCAGCTATGGAACACGCGCGAGTTCTGATCGTAGAAGACGAACGAATCATTGCACTGGATCTCAAGGAACAGCTCAGACGTTTCGGGTGTGAAGTAGTCGGTATACACCCGGATGCGGAGAGCGCAATCGCGGCGGTGCAGGACCTTCATCCGGACCTGGTTCTGATGGATATCATGATACAGGGACCCGTCGACGGAATCGAGGCAGCCCGTTTGCTGCGCGACACAACGCATGTTCCGGTCGTATTTCTTACCGCCTATTCGGACGACGCGACCCTGGAACGAGCGAAAGCAGCAGACCCTCACGGGTTCGTACTGAAACCGTTTAAGGAACGCGAACTGTACAGCGCTATCGACATCGCCCTGCATAAGGCAACGGTTGAGCGTCATCTCGCCGAGAACAAGGCACTCCTCGACTCGATACTTGAAACGATCGATGACGCCGTGGTCTCCGTCGATGCAGCGTTGCACGTGCGTTTTGCAAACCCCTCGGCACAGAGACTGTTCGGTATGTCCGCGGAGGACATCGCAGGGGAACACTTCGAGACCATTTGCACATTATACGATGATGATCTCAACGCTTCGATCTCTCTTTTTGAGAGGGAAGATATCGAAGGAAGAATTCTCGAGTCTGTCTATCTATTAGGCGAGCGTAACGCGAAAGTGAACGTACAGGGCACGGTACGGCCCGTTCTCGACGCTCGAGGAGCTCTCGACGGATACACGATCGCTCTTCGCGATATAAGCGATGTTACGCGCATCACAAACAGCCTTTCCTACCAGGCGAATCATGACAGTCTTACCGGTCTCCTGAACCGTGACTCGTTCATAAACCGAATGGCACGCGTCATCGCTCTCCGGAACGCACCTTCCAGTAAGGAACATATGTTTGCGGGCTATATGTATGCCGACCTTGATCACTTCAAGGTCGTCAACGATGTGTGCGGTCATGCTGCCGGTGACGAGCTCTTACGGCAGATCGCCGAAGACATTGACTCAGCCTATGCAGATATTGAGCTGAAGGCACGCGTTGGAGACGACGAGTTCGGCATTTTTCTCGAGTCTTACACAGAAGCTGAGCTACTGCAGCAGGCAAACCAGTTTTACAGCCTTATCTGCCGCAGTTTCGAGTGGCGAACGCACCGTTTCTCGATAACGGCGACGGTAGCGGCTGTCCCGGTGCAGTCGGAAGCCTCAGATCCATTCAGAATACTGGCAGCGGCGGACGATGCGTGCTACATGACCAAGGAAAGCGGAGGCAACAGTGTGCGTCTGTACGAGAAGACTGAGTACTCCTTTAGAAAGAGACGCGACGACATGCACTGGGCATCGACCCTTAATAACGCAATAGACCAGGAGAAGCTCGTCCTGTTCGCTCAGCCAATCATGCACATAGCAAGCCGCGAGATACAGAAAAAGGAGATTCTCGTTCGGCTTCGATCAGACGACGGCACATTCATATCACCCGGGCAGTTCATACCCGCTGCGGAACGCTACAATCTCATGCCGGCAATCGATCGGCATATCCTTCGCCAGACATTCAAGTTCCTCTGCGAGGTCGGCGACGAAGATACGTGTATGTACTGTGTGAACCTTTCGGGAACAACGCTTGCATCAACCGGTCTGGTCAGTTACATCCGGGAGCTCCTTGATGAATACCCGGTAGACGGGCGCCGCCTCTGTTTCGAAATCACCGAGACGGCAGCCATACAGAACTTCGGCCCGACAGTCGATATTATTCAGGAAATTCGAAGTCTTGGAGCCGCATTCGCCCTCGATGATTTTGGAAACGGATTTTCGAGTTTCGCCTATCTCAAGAATCTTCCTGTTGACTACCTGAAAATAGACGGTTCATTTGTACAACACATCATGAAGTCCGAGTCTGATCGGGCCATGGTTGAAGCGATTAACAATATAGGCCATGTTCTCAAGATGAAAACTATTGCTGAGTTCGTGACGAGCAGCGAAATGATCTCTATCCTCGAAAGTCTGAACGTCGATTTCGCCCAGGGTTATGAAATCGCTGTCCCGGAAGCGCTAGTGCCTCCATCGATGACCCTCGCTGCGAGATAAGCGGACCGCTAATGTATTCTTCAGGTTCAGCCTACCGGTCGTGTGCAGTCGCGCTGCTTGGTGTCAAGCACTCCGGAAAAACATCCGTAGGGCGGAGTCTTTCGCTCAGAACGGGTATTCCGTTTGTCGATCTCGATGATGAGATCGTGAAACACAGCGACTACTCGTCTGCCCGCGAAATCTATACTTCGATCAGTCGAGCCGGTTTTCACGCTCTCGAGCATCGCGTCCTGCGATCACTGAGTCCATCGGAGAACGGACTGATTCTTGCTACCGGAGGTGGAATCGCAGACAATCCGGATGCACTCGGACTTCTCACACCCCGATATTTCCGCATCTATCTTGCCGAGCACGTGGATGTTCTGTACGATCGCATCATTCGTGGTGGCCTCCCACCATTTCTTTCACCGGAGCGGCCGAAGCTTGATTTTCTGCAATTGTTCGCTCGACGTGACAGAATTTATCGAACCGCTTCTGATATAGTTATTGACTGCAACGGGCTGACGATTAACGAGGTCACTGCCACAGCGGAATCACAGCTCACTCAACACGCTGCACAGGGAGACAGATAACACAATGCCAGGTAACACGTTCGGTCAGGCCTTCCGCATAACGACATTCGGTGAGAGCCATGGAGGTGCGGTGGGCGTAGTGGTGGATGGAGCCCGTCCCGGAGTCGAGATTTCCACCGAAGAGGTCCAGAAACAGCTTGACAGACGCAAGCCGGGACAGAACTCCGTTACTACTCCCCGTAAAGAACCCGATAAGGTCAACATCCTTTCCGGTGTATTCGAAGGCAAAACAACGGGCACACCTATCCTCATGATCCTGTATAATCAGGATGCGGATCCTTCGGCATACGATGATATAAAACAGATGTTCCGTCCGGGACACGCCGACTACACCTATCTTCACAAGTACGGGCTCCGGGACTGGCGAGGCAGTGGACGGGCAAGCGGACGGGAAACAGCAGGTCGTGTAGCCGCCGGGGCGATCGCCCGTAAGTGCCTTGAGGCACGAGGTGTTTCGCTGTTTGCCTACACACGCGTCGCGGCAGGTATCACATGCGACACGGTTGATACCTCGATCATAGAGAATAACCCCCTGCGGGCTTGTGACTCAGACGCCGCAGCGCGAATGGTCACCCGCATCGAACAGCTCAAAGACGAGGAAGACAGTGCAGGTGGTATCGTCGAGTGCATGGTACAAGGTGTACCGATCGGCCTCGGTGAACCGGTGTTTGAGAAACTCGACGCCCAACTGGCAGGAGCAATGCTCAGCATAGGTGCGGTAAAGGGAATAGAGTTTGGTGCCGGTTTCAGGGTCGCTGACATGCGCGGAAGCGAGCATAATGACCAGATGGACGAATCAGGCTTCGTGACCAATAACGCCGGTGGCATCATCGGGGGTATATCCACGGGAGCCCCTATCATATTTCGTGTTGCGGTAAAACCAACGTCGAGCATCGCGCGCGAGCAGGGAACCGTTAATCTTGAAGGTAAGTCGACCCGGATACGGACTGAGGGTCGTCATGATGTCTGTATCTGCCCTCGAATAGTACCGGTCGTCGAAGCAATGACCGCTCTCGTCATAGAGGACCACATAAAGCGACAGGCAGCAATGATGGCATAAAAAAACCCGCGAAGCGGTAACACTCGCGGGTTTGTAACGGCATACAGACAGAGTGATCAGTCTTCTACCGAAAATTCATCTTTACCAGCGCCGCACATCGGACAGACCCAGTCTTCGGGAAGCTTCTCAAAAGACGTTCCGGGCTCAATTCCACCATCCGGGTCGCCCTCTTCCGGGTCGTAAATATATCCGCACACTTCGCACACAAACTTCTGCATGTCATGCTCCTTATCGAATGCTTATTTGCAATGAGTATTATAACGGGAAGATACCACTTATTTTCTACCCTGTCGCCCATATATACACCCTTTTTGGCTGGAAATCGAAAGTATTCCGGACGATCTACGCACGCGTGCCCAAGAACGCTTCTGAGGCCGCTGGTCCGTCCGGATGAATTCCGAACCGGGTCAGACTGAAGTCATAGCGAACGGGATCATCCGGGCAGAATAAACGAAACTGCTCGGTAATCTGTTCTGAAGCGATAGCATCCGCAGACCTGCGCTGCGTAAGCCCCAGGATGCGGGCCGTCCGGTGCATGTGTACATCTACAGGCACGAGTAACTCCGAAGGAGTAAGCGATGTAAATCCTCCGGGATCGATTTCGTCCTTTCTCACCATCCAGCGCAGAAACAGGTGGAGTCGCTTCGACGCACTCGGCCCCTCTGCATCCGGCACTAGAATCGATTTGAGGGGCAGGCGACCACATCTGAGCCTATGCGAGAGAAACCCCAGAGCCTTTCTGGCCGGCGGCGCCCCGGTATTCGAGCTGTTCTGCAATCCGAATGCGCAGGCCCTGTCGAGTGTTCCGAACTCCTGCAGCAGGTCTCGGAGTGAGCAGAAAAAGCGGCTGGTCTCCTCAGCCGAAAAAAACCGATACACAAAACCGTCGAGGCGCACCCTGATTTCGGCATCTGGTAAATCGACCAGGCCGTCAAGCGGCCCGATCCGACTGAGCACGTTTCTGCACACCGATACGATTGACCGTACTCTGCCGAGCGCGAATAACGCGCACACAAGTGCGGCCACCTCACGCTGAAGACCTTCGGGATACTCCCATACCACTTCAAGCGGATCCGGTGAAATGAACTCTCTCCGGTGAAAACGTTCGTACACGGATTCGAGCGTGTAAGCGAGTGCGTTCATTCAGACCTGTCAGGGTGGTCATTCCGGTTCAAGAGATGAAAGAGGATAATTCCGACTCCTATCGCCACAAAGAGGATCGGCCACCAGACAGTCACAACGGCGAT
This sequence comes from Spirochaetaceae bacterium, assembly GCA_007128315.1. Lineage (GTDB taxonomy): Bacteria > Spirochaetota > Spirochaetia > DSM-27196 > SKKC01 > SKKC01. Next base: position 7,090 of record SKXQ01000135.1, read on the forward strand.
AAAATCCTGCTGCACGATGTTCAGACTGAACAGGAAGAAGACAGCCGACAGGAGAACGATGAAAATTGACGGAACTATCAGCGATATCCGACTTCCCGTCTCACGGTGAAAGGAAAAAACAGCCAGCGAGACTCCTGCTATGGTCATAAATACCGGCCAGACACGAGTAATCTCGACCACGCTCATGAATGTCGTAATCATCAGAAAAAAAACGCCTCCAACAGTGAGAAAAATTCCGACGAATACCGACGCCTCAGGACCCATGCCATGAAAGCCGAAAATCAGAGAAGCGCTCCCGATAATGATTGGAACAAGCGGCCACAGCGAGGAGAGACGATGAAGAAGTCCAAGGGTCCACATGAGGAGCACAAAACCCAGAAGGAGGAATCCACCGCCGAGAACGAGATACCGGTATCCGCTGTTTTTTGACCGTAATGATTTCATGTTCTCGACCGAAGGAGTGTACCATCGTTCGCTACTCTTGCCAACGCTGCACGCCTCTATTACGCTGTGCGCATATGACGAACTTTCATCGATCAGGCATCATCGTATGTGCCCTCGCCGGTATTACCTTCTTCGTCGCGTGTGCGCAACCGCAGGTGCGGACACCGGTAGACAGTCCGGAAACGGGTATGCAGGAGGAGAACCGACGACTGTACGCATTACTGTCGGAATCCGACAGCAGCGAGCGTTCGATCCTCATGCGAAACCTGGTCGAAAACCTTCGGAATATCGACGAACCCATGCGGGCGATACATCTCCTGACCCGTGAGGTCTCGCTTCATCCAGACGATCCATTCAATGCCCTGTATCTGTTCATGGCCGCTCGCATCTACGAGGCAGAGAACAGCCCGGATATGGCGGAATCCCTGTTCCGGCGCGCCGTTTACGAGTTTTCCGATGTTGTGATCAACGGAGGAAGCGTCCACCGACGCGCCCTCGAGACACTTGGACGCATCGCAGAGGACCCCGGTGCACGAATCAGCTATCTCGAGCTGTACCTTGAGCTGTTTCCGGATCATGCGAACAACGGCACGATTCATTATGCTATGGCGAAAACCTACGAGGCACTTGGACAGTGGGACCGATCGCTTGAATCATATCGCCGGTTTCTCGCCTTCCCCGAAGCCGAGATCCAGGGACGCCCGAATGTCCATCGAGAAGTCGCGCACAAACTGCAGTTTGCACAGGCAAACAGGACATGGACCCGTGCATCGCTTGACGAACTGGTTCGCGAACTAACCGTAGCACTGCGACAACAGAATGCGCGCGCCTTGTACTCGCTGCAGAGCGGTGTTAATTTTTTCACTGCATCTCGCAACCTGGACGCACTCGATGCAAACAGCACATTCGGTTTCGATATACAGGTATTTCTCTCACAGTCAAATGTGCGGGTTTCGTCGACCCTCGAAGTAAACTCGAACGAACGGGAGGCATATTTACGCACCGACGGCTGGTACGACCGGGTATCCACCTGGTATCTGTACTTTCGACGTATAGACTTTCCTGCAGACCCGCGAGTACATGGAAACTGGGAATGGGCTGGAATAAGATTCGGCGAAGTACTGTAATCGCACTCCTGTTCGCTTCGACCGTGACTGTCGCAGCGGCGCCGGTAGTGCAGCCGCTTCCCACCAGACATGTGCCTGATGGTACGATTGATATAGGTAAGGATGCTGTCAGCCATCCGTCCGTACACGCGTACCTTGAGGAATATCGTTCACCGGCCGGCCTGCGAGGCCTGCAGAACAGTCTGAACGACGGTCTACCCTACTGGCGCCACATTGAAACTGTGTTTCATGAGTACGGTCTCCCGAAACAGCTCGTTTACGTCGCCCTTATCGAATCAGGTTTTGACCCGCACGCGGTTTCACGATCAGGAGCAGTCGGTATCTGGCAGTTTATGGACCATTCCGTGGAGGACTGGATGATCATCAACAGCGAGATCGATGAACGGCGCGATTTTTATCGTTCTACCATCGGCGCAGCCGAGAAGCTCAGGCACAATTATCTCGTATTCAATGACTGGCTGCTCGCGATTGCCGCGTATAATGCTGGTGTCGGCCACATACGACGAGCTCTTGAAGAAACGGGTTCCAGTACATACTGGGATCTGCTCGGTACTGATACCCTGCCCGATCAGACCCGGAGCTACGTTCCACGATTCATAGCGGTATCGTACCTGGCAGGCCGCGCGGGACGGTACGGGTTGATTCATTCCCGTAACCAGTCGCCTGAGTGGAGACGGGTCGCGGTGCCGCCTCGGACCGGCTTCTCGTACCTGTCTGAACGATCGGGCATACCACCCTCGGTTCTTATGGAGTGGAATCCCCAGTTCCATCCTTCCGCGGTCCGATCCGGTACCGAAACCACGACGTACATCAACGTATCAGGTGCTTATTTCGAGCGTTTCGACTGGTTATCAGATTGACCGTTATTACCGATACTCTGAACGTGCGACAGAAGTCTCCGGTTCCATACATCTCCCTTATGCCACTTGTAATCGGGCTGGTTGTCCTCTTCGGCCCGGCAAGCTCCATTTTCGCGACCGAGACGCACTGGACCCACCGGATCGACTGGGAAGACGCGACTCTGTATCTCGAAGGCGAGCGCCGGATATCCGGTCATAGCGTCTCGGCATATACACACACGTCTCGCATCATGTCCCGCGAAGCACCGCACGCATGGCTCGACGCGTTACGGTCGCTTCAGATTGACAGCATACGACAGATCAATGACGAACTTTCCGATAATCCTGAACTCGTGACCCTGCTCGTTGAAAATTTCGATAATGCGAGCTCCCTCGGCAGCAGCCCGAGTCGGGCAATCGACGTCGTCCGCCAGACCTGGTCAATACCGCTGCACTCGACCGTCACACGGCTGTTCCTTAACCACACCGTTACACGTCCACTCCCGCAACCGGTCGCATGGCAACCCCCGCAGACGTATACGGGTCTGTTCATCGATGCCCGCGGAACCCTCGCCGTGCACGGTAGTAACAGCACTTCGCAAACACAGCCGGTCGTTCTGCCTCGTCTGTACGACGACGAGATGGAGCTCGTCGTTTCCCCCGAAATGGTAGACGCTGCGTACCTCAGTCGCTGGGGTGTTGCGGGTTACACGACCGTGTCGGATCCTGAGACGCACCGCGATCGAATCGGAGATAATCCGCTTTTCGTGGCAGCCGACGCGCTATTTGGAGTAATCCCTGCGAATCCTGTCATTCCCCGGGATACGGCCGAAGTCCTTCTCGTACATCCTGCGAATCATCATATCCTGAACGAAGGCCGTATAGTCATTCTTGTCGACCGACTTTAAACCGCTTTAACGCCGCTTCTTGACCCGGAAAATGTCCGCATCGTATTCTTCCGTTATCCTTCGGTACCACCGGTGGATTTCACAGAGTCTGATCGGAGTTTACCAGCAACCATGCACCGCATACAAAATTTCACCTTTCGTCTTCTTTTCGCGTTCCTCCTGATCGCCGGTATCATGTCATGTGGAGATTCCCGCATCGCAACCGGGGTGATGCTCTGGCCGCCCGACGAACACCCGGAAGCGCATGGCATTGTGGTACCGATAATGGAAGCAAACCGCAACACCAACACCTTTCTCGTGAAAATTGGAAATAATGACGCCATTCTTGTTGAACAGTTCCGCGTTCGACGCTTCGAGACTGTCGAAGAAGCTGAAGCTTTCGCACTCGAATTTCAGGACTATGCCTTTTTGTACGCTGAAAGCCAGCAGCGGGCACTCCCCGTACGACGCACACAAAGTACCGAAAGTCAATCAGTATATCGCTTCCGTGAAGGCGAGATATTAAAAATACTCGGATCCCCGTCGGAAGAAGTTGTTATCTCAGGCTTGCGGGGCAGATGGTATCCAGTGCTCACCGAGGCCGGTGTACAGGGCTACAGTTTCGATTTCTCGCTCATTGTTTTCGATGAACGGGAGGGCATTTCGGAGCAGGCGCGTCTGAGAGAATTACCCGCACAGGCAAGAACCATCCTTGAGAATGTCTGGCGACCTCACGCGTTCTCCGAACTGATCGACGACGGGACACCGTCGCTCGAGCGTCTCGATACGCGATACGGCCTTTTCCCTGAGCCGGACAGAAACGTGATTCGAATCGTCGGTGATGACGTCAGCGCTGAGTTCACGTACGATAACGTTGTGGCAAGCGGTGCAAGCCATATCCGCTTTGAAGGTAGCAGCCTCGAGGCTCGAATAGACGGGAGTTCACAGATAACCGTGTTTTTCCGCGTTGACGGACGGGATTATACCCGACGTTTCAGGCTCCTTCGCACGGATCTTGAAACCATAATCGAACGAGAAACGGAACGGCGTGCCAGAGCCCTCGAGATGCTCCATGGCGACGGAGCAATCCTGAGTTCCAGCTCGTATGGCACAATCGAGGTGGACGCATCCGGACGCTTCTCCTGGACCGAGAATGAACTTCTGATACCGGGTATCATTTCGCCCAGCTTCGCCTCGACCGGTTCAGTCCAGTTCAGATACTATCTTGGTACCGCCCTGCGAAACCGATACGACGGAGTCGTCAGTTTCCGTTTCGACGGAGCACCTGAAGGAGACCTGGTTTCCTTCCTTTACGAGGTTGAGCCTGACGGCATCCGATTGATCCATGTACCACCCCACACTATTGATGATCTTCAGGTCCTTCGTTCTGAGGGATCGCCTGTGGTGATTTTCTTCAGGTACTCTGAAGGCGAACAGGCTCTTTCCCCTGTTCCCGACGGTGTTTAGGATCGTTATCGAATATGCCTCTCCTTCTACTTTCACAGATCAGTCTCAGTTTTGGAGACCGGGATATCCTCAGGGACGTGCATCTGGAGATCGAAGCAGGCAGCCGCATCGCACTGGCAGGGGCCAATGGAAGCGGCAAAACAACACTGTTGCGCATCGCGGCCGGTCTTCACGAACCTGACTCAGGGCTTGTGTACCGCTCAAAGGAGTGCAGCGTCGGGTATCTGCCGCAAACCGGGTTAAGCCACCACGGCAAAGACCTCTGGGGCGAAGCCGAAAGGGCCTACCATGAAGTGATGCAGCTCATACAACAGAGAGACACAATCTCGGAAACACTCACCGAAAGTACAGCCGATCACGAGAACCTCGACGAACTGATCCATGAACTTGGTCATCTACAGGAACGTATCGATACCAGCGGATACTATGAACGTGAGGGTGCGATCGCGTCGGTCCTCACCGGCCTCGGGTTTTCTCAGGATGATTTTGCGAAAGATACCGCAAGCTTTTCCGGTGGATGGCAGATGCGTATTGCGCTCGCAAAACTGCTTCTGTCCCATCCGGATGTGATTCTTCTCGATGAGCCAACAAACTATCTGGATATCGAAGCGCGCGACTGGCTCCGAACCTTTCTATCAAAATTCCCGGGGGGGATCGTCGTCGTAGCACACGATCGTGACTTTCTCGATCATGCCGTAAACCAGACCGCTGAGCTCTATATGGGGAGCCTGAACCTGTACCGATGTAACTATTCCGAGTATGAACGCAGGCGCGAAAACGAGCTAGCGGAGATTGTAAAGGCGTACGAGCAGCAGCGGCTTGAGATCGAGCGTCTCGAGGACTTTATCCGGCGCTTTCGGTTCAACGCTTCAAAAGCAGCGATGGTTCAGAGCCGTATCAAGCAGCTTGAGAAAATGGAACGTATTACCATACCTGAATCCCTGAAAAAGGTCCGGTTTTCCTTTCCCCCGGCGGCTCACAGTGGAAAAGAAGTACTCTCGCTGAAAGGAATTGGAAAGACCTACGGAACGCGTACCGTACTCGAGAACGTCAACCTTATGATACATCGGGGCGAGAAAGTCGCTATTACCGGTCATAACGGAGCCGGTAAAACGACATTGCTGAGAATCTGTGGCGGTTTCGATGAAAACTATCGTGGTGAATGCCGATTCGGAAGCGGTGTTCAGGTCGGGTATTTTGGCCAGGACGTTACAGAAAAGCTGAGTTCCGATCAGAGCGTAATCGAGGCTGCAGAACAGAACTGCCCCACCGAGCTCATACCGGGTATCCGGGGACTGCTCGGCGCGTTCCTGTTTCGTGATGACGACGTGTTCAAACCGGTGCGCGTGCTGTCGGGAGGCGAGCGTAGTCGTCTCGCTCTCCTCCGTCTCCTGCTTCAACCGTATAACCTGCTGGTTCTCGATGAGCCGACCAATCATCTCGATATAGCGAGTCAGGATGTGCTCCTCGATGCGCTGAACCGTTACGAAGGCAGCCTCGTCGTGGTCAGCCACGACAGGGATTTCCTGCGTGCACTCGTCGGACGGGTAATCTCCATCACCGGTCATCCCGACAGGCCTTCAGACGTCGTCGAGTTCCCCGGTGATTACTCATACTATGAGTGGAAAACGAGCCGCCTCGCGAATACTGACTCTGAAAACGAAGGGTTTGTTCAGGAAACGAAGCAACCCGAACAGAACGGAACGAGACATCAGGATCAGAAAGCTCGCAGGCAGGAGTCCCGGAAAGCGAGAAAAATGGCGGATGAGGCTCTTGAGTCCGTCGAACAGCTTGAAAAAGAACGGCGCCTTATCGAGATCGCGTTGAGCAATCCGGAGCATCATTCTGACGGTACACGTATGAAAAACCTGACGGAGCAGCTTCAAGAGAACGAGAAGCGCCACGCTGAAGCCGTTGCCGAGTGGGAGATACTCGAAGAGGTCTATGATTCAGTTTCAATCGGAGAGTGAGTGCATACATGAGTGAAATGAAGATTATTTCCTGGAATGTGAACGGTATACGAGCAGCGGAACGCAACGGCTTTCTCGACTGGATTACTCAAACGGACGCGGATATCGTCTGCGTTCAGGAGACGAAGGCCCACGAAGAGCAGCTGTCGGATGATCTCAAGTCGCCTCCCGACTACACCTCCTGTTTCGCCAGTGCCGAAAAGCGCGGATACAGCGGAACCGCAATATACAGCCGGTCAGCACCCGATACGGTTGAGTTGTTGGGGGTTACCGAATTCGACTCCGAAGGACGCATCCTCATCGGTTCCTTCGGTGGAATCAGCGTCGTGAATGCGTATTTTCCGAACAGTCAGGAAGGAGGTAAACGGCTCGACTACAAGCTGGCATTCTGTGAAGCGATAAAAGAACGCATAGACGGGCTGGTCAGCTCGGGACAGAACGTTGTGCTCTGCGGCGACTACAACATTGCACACACGGAAATTGACCTCGCACGCCCGAAACAGAACGAAACGAATCCGGGATATCTGCCGGAAGAGCGGGAATGGATGACCTCGTTTCTGGGAGATGGTTACGTCGACACCTTTCGCATGTTCGAACCGGGTCCTCATCATTATACCTGGTGGAGCTATCGCGGTGGCGCCCGCGCGCGTAACATAGGTTGGCGGATTGATTATCACTGCGTAAACGAAGGGCTTCGTGACCGGGTTGCGCGATCGACGATTCATCCCGACGTTACCGGCAGTGACCACTGTCCGATCTCACTTGTCATCAGCTGACAGTACACTGTTGATTTTTCGCCACAAGGTCACTATCGTTGGCATACTATGCGAGTTCGATACAATGCACCGGTAACACTAACGTTTTCTCTCATTGCGGTCGTCGTACTGATTATCGACGGGTTCACCGGTGAAGGCCTCACAGCAAGAGTCTTCAGTGTCCCTCCGTCCCTTGACTGGAGCAGCTTCATTGACTATGTCCGACTTTTCACTCACACCCTCGGGCACGGAGACTGGAATCATCTGATTTCCAATCTGGCATTGATTCTGCTGCTGGGACCTATCCTGGAGGAGAAATACGGTAGTACATCTCTGGCAGTTATGATGCTCATTACCGCCCTGATCACCGGCCTGCTCAATGTGCTTTTCCTGAGCACCGGACTACTTGGTGCCAGTGGGATTGTGTTTATGATGATACTCCTGTCGAGCTTTACACGTGTGCGTCAGGGCGAAATCCCGCTTACGTTCATTCTCGTTGTTGTTCTGTATCTTACGCGAGAAATCATCGGAGCCTTTTCCAGTGATCAAATCTCCCAGTTCGCCCACATCGTCGGCGGTATTACCGGGAGCCTTTTCGGTTTCCTTCAATCCGGTCGACGGTCCGCATGATGGATCCGAAAAGGAAGTTCAATGTTTGAGAAGCTCCAATCCCTCGTAAACCGGCATGAAGAGGTGCAAACACTGCTCGCTGATCCGGACGTAATGAAAGACCAGGTACGTTATCGCAGCCTCACGCAGGAGTATTCGCATCTTGATGAAATCGTGAATGAGTACTCGCAGTACGAGTCGTATACGCTTCAGATCGAGGAAACCGACCAGATACTTGAAAGTGAGACCGACAGTGATCTGCGGGAACTGGCGAAAGCGGAACGGCTTGATCTAGAAGCGAAGAAGAAGGAGTCACAGCGCCGACTCCGCCTCCTTCTTGTACCACGAGACCCGATGGACTCCAACAACGTCATCGTAGAAATCCGGGCCGGGACCGGCGGAGATGAAGCGACGCTCTTTGCGGCCGATCTCTATCGGATGTACAGCCGCTACGCTGAACGCCACGGCTGGAAAATCGAGGTAATGAGTTCGAGCGACAGCGATGTCGGCGGCTTCAAGGAAATCATCTTCAGCGTTGCAGGGAAGATGGCTTTTGGAACGCTTAAGTTTGAAAGTGGCGGGCATAGGGTCCAGCGTATTCCGACAACTGAGAGCGGGGGGCGTATCCATACCTCCGCCTGTACCGTCGCGGTCCTGCCGGAAGTTGAGGACACACAAATCAACATTAGCCCCGAAGACCTCCGGATAGATGTTTTCCGAAGCTCAGGCCCGGGCGGACAGAGCGTTAACACAACCGACAGCGCGGTGCGCATTACACACATTCCCACAGGAACCGTGGTTATCTGTCAGGATGAGAAAAGCCAGTTGAAAAACAAAGCGAAGGCACTACGTGTGCTGAAAGCTCGCCTTTTCGAAGTTGAGGAAGCACGAAAGAACCGCGAGCGCGCCGACGCACGAAAAAGTCAGATCGGAAGCGGTGATCGAAGTGAACGTATACGAACGTATAACTTTCCGCAAAACCGACTCACGGACCATCGCATCAATCTCACTCTCTACAAACTCGACTCGATCATGGAGGGAGAGATCGACGAGATTATCGACGCTATTCAGTTAGAGGTACAGCAGGAACTTCTTGCTGCGGTAGAGTAGCCTTCATGCAGTCCTCAACCGTTTCAACACTGCTGCAAGACGGTTCAACAAAACTGAGGTGCGCCGGCAGTGAAACACCGCTGCTCGACTGCAGGATACTTCTCGCGCATTCCCTTGGCGTTTCAGCTGATGCTCTGTACTCGTTGTATCGTGATGAAGTGTCCGCGAAAGCCGAAAGAACGTATCACCGCCTGGTTCATGAGCGGTCGGAGGGTACTCCTGTTGCGTACCTGACTGGATCCATTGAGTTCTACGGTCGCAGCTTTCTTGTCGACTCGCGGGTCCTTGTGCCCCGTCCCGAGACTGAGTTTCTGGTAGACGCCGCTCTCGAAAAGGCAACCGGGCTTCCTCCCGGAACGATACTTGATGCGTGTACCGGCAGCGGGTGCGTTGCCGTCAGTCTGAAAGCGGAACTACCCGACCGCAGCATTATTGCGTCCGACATCAGCGAAGACGCGCTGATCGTTGCCCGGGAGAATGCACAGCGACTCGCACATAATGACATCCGGTTTGTCCACACCGACGCGGTTCCGGTGTCGCTGGGTCCCTACGCGATGGTCACAGCCAACCCGCCCTACGTGCCGACAGAACAATGCCCGCGACGAAGAGGAAACGCGTCCTGCAAGCACAGTCCCGCGTGGGAGCCGATGCTTGCGCTCGATGGAGGTCAGGACGGTCTCGACATAGTAACCCGAATTGCTTCGGAGGCGTTTGCTACCCTCTGTCCCGATGGCTGGTTTATCACGGAAATCGGTCACGACCAGAGAACCCGCGTCTGCGACCTTCTTGCCCGGATCGGCTACACCAACGTATCTTGTACCAGAGATCTCGCAGGATTCGACCGTATAATTTGCGGGCGGAAGACTAATAGGCAGTCTGCCTGATAAAATACCGAGCACATGCAGGAATTACTGACCAGTTTCGAACAGGCAATACACTCCTACTCCGAAGATCAGCAGGAACGCATTCGTTCTGCTGCGAGGTATAGCGCCGATCTCCACAAGGGACAGGTTCGCAACAGTGGCGATGCATACATCACTCATCCGATTGCTGTCGCAGAGATACTCATCGGCCTGAACCTGGATTCTGACGCGATAATCGCGGCGCTTCTGCACGACGTGCTTGAAGACACGAAAATAGAACAGAGCGAACTGCGCGAAAGGTTCGGGAAGGACGTCGAACAGCTTGTGCAGGGCGTCACCAAGATAGCGACCGTTAAGGCGAAGAACAGAAACCAGCAAGCCGCTGAAACGATCCGGAAAATGCTTCTCGCGATGGTTAAGGACATCAGGGTGATCCTCATCAAACTTGCAGACAAACTGCACAATATGCGGACCCTGGAATTCAAGAACAACGCCCGACGCCGCGCTATCGCACTTGAGTGCCTCGACATTTACGCCCCCCTCGCCAGCAGGCTCGGTATTTCCTGGCTCAAAGACGAACTGGAAGATCTGAGTCTGAAACACCTGCACCCGGATACCTACCACCAGATCAAGGACTTCGTGTCCGAAAAGCGAAGTGAGCGGGCAGATTACCTCGAGCGCGTGCAGGAGGCAATAGAAGCCGCCGCCGAGAAGGAAGGGATCCCGGTCTTCGTCGATACCCGGGCAAAGCATTTCTACTCGATCTACGAGAAAATGCGCAAACGCGGAAAATCCCTGGACGAGATCTATGACCTTCTCGGAATTCGATTGCTCTGTGAAACAGAAACTCAGTGTTACACCTTACTCGGGATCGTGCACCGACTATGGATGCCTATCGAAGGTCGCTTCAAGGACTATATAGCGATGCCAAAGAGTAACCGGTATCAAAGCCTTCACACGACCGTCATGTGTTACGGCGGACGGCGTACAGAAATACAGATACGAACGCACGACATGCACCGTACTGCAGAGTTTGGCGTTGCGGCTCATTGGATGTATAAAACGAGTCCGCAGGATCGCTCATCCCGAACTGGTGATCTCGCGATCATCAGTCACGTGCGCAGCCTGGGCGGTGTACGAATAAACTCAAACGAGTTTCTCGACGAGATCAAGCGTGAGATTCTACGGGACTCAATCTACGTCTTTACTCCGCAGGGAGACGTCGTGCAATTGCCTCGCGGGGCGACACCCTTAGACTTCGCCTACCACATCCACTCCGAGATCGGAAACCGTTGTGTAGGGGCGAAAGCAGACGGGCAGATTGTCCCTTTGAAAGAACCTCTCGGCAACACGCAGATCGTCGAAATTCTGACCAGCAACAGCGCCCACCCTCATCTGAACTGGCTCCGCTACGTGAAGACAACTCGTGCCCGCCATAAGATCCGTCACTGGTTGAACAAACACGATGAGAACCTGATTATCGACCAGAGTGTCGTCGCAAAACGACGCGACCAGACACCTCAGACCTCTACAACACCACCGAAACTCGTCGTAAAGGACCAGGAACCGGAAACACCCGCATCCATCCGGGACACCGAAAAAGTAGGTGTTCGGATCGGCAAGGAACGCAACTGGATGATCCGTTTTGCGAACTGCTGCCGTCCCGAAACAGGCGATGAAATCGTCGGCTATATCTCTCGCGGTCGCGGTATTATTGTTCATAAGACCAGTTGCCCGAACCTTGCACACATTCCTGACTATGAGGAACGACGAATCGACGTGGAATGGGAGACGATCAGCCCGCACGTAACTCGCAGGTTCCGGGTAACGACGAGCACTTCCCGGGACCTCTTCAGCGAGATCGAGGGAGCTGTCCGGAAGTACCACGGACACCTCATAGAAGGTCGTGTAGATGACATGATCAACGGGAAGGTACAGGCCCACTTTACCCTGGAGATGGAACGCGCAACCGACACCAAGGCGATCATGAAGAACATACGGATGATACCGTCGGTACTGAATATTTACGAGGATGACACATTCCGCGCCTAGCGCGGACACAGAACTACTCCACACGGAGACAGGAGAAAATATGGCGAACATTACGCTGAAAGGGAACCCGATTCACACGACTGGAGAACTTCCCGCCCTCGGTACCCCCGCCCCGGATTTTACACTGACAGGCCCCGATCTTACCGATGTGTCGCTTGCGGATTTCGGCAGCAAACGCAAGATACTGAACATCGTCCCAAGTCTCGACACGGGGGTGTGTGCAGCGAGTGCAATCCGGTTCAACAGGGATGTAACGACCAAAGAGAATACCGTCGTCGTAAACGTGAGTTGCGACCTGCCCTTCGCGGCGAAGCGCTTCTGCGACTCCAACGGCATTGAGAACGTCCATACGCTGACCGCCATGCGGGACAGGACCTTCGGAGAGCGTTACGGGCTGACCATGACCGATGGCCCTTTCGCCGGTATCTTTGCGCGAGCCGTCGTCGTGCTCGACGAAGACAATCGCGTCACATATACCGAGCTTGTACCGGAAATTGCGCAGGAACCGGATTACGACGCAGCCCTGAAAGCAATCGACTGACGGGCCATGACGCAGACATCACTCGCCATTGTCCTGGTAGAACCGGAGATACCCGGAAACACGGGTAACATTGCCCGGACGTGTGCCGCTATAGGAGCAAGTCTGCATCTTGTACACCCGCTCGGTTTCTCGATCTCGGAGCGGCACGTTCGCCGCGCGGGCCTGGACTACTGGAATCTTCTGGATCTGATCGAGCATAAAAGCTACGAAGCCTTTGAGTCTGAGTGTGCCGGACAGCAGAAATACTATCTCTCTACGCACGGTACTACCACGTACACTGAAACGGATCTCACGGATGACGGACTGATGCTTATCTTCGGTAAGGAAACGGCAGGCCTCGGGCCACAAATACTCAGTCGGCACCGGGACAGGGTTATCACTATCCCGATGCGACCGGAAGCACGATCACTGAACTTGAGTAATGCGGTGGCAATCGTCGCGTACGAGTGCATGCGCCAGCGATCATTCTTCTGAAACGACTTAACCCTTGTATGCGGTCAGCATCCAGACCATCATTCAAATGTCCTTCAGGTATGCGATCGCACCATCCGACGTTCCACCGTCCCCCGCTTCTTCGACCGCAGAGATTAGATGATATGGATTCAGACACAAGGTCCTGTAATCGCCGGCGAGCATCTCGGCAATATCCTCTCCGTGATACGTCTATGACGGTACTTCCGAATTATCTGCGTATTTCACGAAGTTGACACCACACGCCATCGGATGGAGTCCGATCCTGAGGATTCGCTCTGCGACCTCATCGATCTCTGCATTGACCACGTACGAGTGCACCGTATATCGTCCTGGCCATGAACTATTGGCTTATGAAAAGCGAACCCGCCGTGTTTAGTTTTCAGGATCTCATGAAGATGTCGCCGAAAGGTGAAATCTGGGACGGCGTGAGGAACTATCAGGCACGAAATTTTATGAGAGAAATGAAGACCGGGGACAGAGTTCTGTTCTATCACTCCAACACGAGCCCGCCGGGTATCGCGGGCATCGCCGAGGTAATTGGTGAGGTTCAACCCGATCCGACTCAGTTCGACCCCTCAAGCAAGTATTACGATCCTAAAAGCTCCCGGGATGAACCCCGCTGGATAGCAGTTCGTGTACGCGCGGCTCAGGAGCTTTCGCGCACAGTCAGTCTGCATGAGCTAAAAACGATTACCGAGCTGGAAAGTATGCCCCTGGTCCGGAAGGGAAACCGTTTGAGCGTAATGCCCGTCAGCGCAAAGCACGCACAGATAATAATGGATCTGGCTGCTACAGTCGCATAAGGGCAGCGAGCGCCCGATCAGGATACGGAGTAATTATCAGATCCGCGCCGTGATCTGCCAGCAGCTTCACCTGATCCGGATCACCCGAAGAGACGGCGACGACATGCATGCCCTGCCGCTGGGCATTCGAAAAAAATCGAGGTCCCGGGATGGAACGATCACTCGCGGTATCAACCAGCAAAAACTCGGCCTGTGGAGTGTACGCGCGTGATGAAAAAATGCTGTTCAGAAGCGTAAAGCGACGTAGTTCGGAGGGAGTCCCCACGGTCGCGACTCCGGCGAACTGCGTGCGAAAGACGTCAATTATCGCGTCTGTTTCACTATACACGATCGTTCGATCAGTGCGGCCAAACTGCTCAATTATTTCCCCGACCGCCTCCGCAAGCTGATCTTCACCACCTCTCAGAATCAACAGAAATCGCGTACGATCAAAAGATGTAAACACGTCTTCCAGCGAAGGAACTCCGATCCCGAGCCCTGCGAACAACGGCATCGCCGCATCAATGCTTTCAAATCCGAGACCTGCGTCCAGATCTTCCAGACTGTGCGATGAAAGTTCGGAGACAAGCCCTGTGCCGTTCGTTGTGCGATCAACACGCTCGTCTCTCATGAGCACAGGAACTCCGTCCCGTGTGATCCTTACATCAAGGGTAATCAGTTCAACGCCAAGCGCCAGAGAACCCCGTATTGCAGCAAACGTGTTTTCCGGCCATAAACCACTCCCACCGGCCTCGGATACGACAACCGGCCGTGGTCCCTCAAGATTGCCAAAAAACTGATGAGACTCGATCGCATCGGCCCGATATACACCTAACGCCCACGCGAAACCGAAAACAGCACACGCACCCAAGGTAGCGATGAGGATTCTTCGTAAATTCTGTTTCGTCGGCATGTACTTTACTTTCGCTTAACGAGGCGCTCTTTCATGTCCGTGCCCAGAGTGAGACTTATCACCAATCCAACCAGCAGACTGACGATGCCCATAACCGTGCCGGTACCACCGGGTAATCCGGGCCAGACACCGAAAAGCGAACCAAGAACGAGACCGACGATTGCGTAATAGCTTGTTGCGTGAAAGTTCCTCAACAGCCAAGAGATGATCTTAGACGCGATCACAATGCCGATCGCCGTTCCGGCAACAAATACCAGAAGCAGCGGAATATTAAACTCTGCAGCGATTCTGGTAATGGTCGAGTACACACCAATCAGGAGAAAGAGAAAACTGCCACTCAGTCCGGGCACAACCATTGCGATGCTTCCGACAACAGCTGAACCAAATACGATGAGACCTGTTGCCACGGAGACATCGGTCATAGGAGGCGTGGCCGCCGGACGCTCGGCGAGCCCCATCCAGGCGAGAAGTAAAAACGCTATAACCAGAGGAATGAGATAGCGAACTCGAAAGGTGGATGCCCCTGCACGCTTGATCAGATACGGCACGCTGCCCCCAATGAGTCCGGTGAAAAACAGTAGTGTCATTTCAGGATACTCAGAAAGTGCAATGTCGATAAAGCGTGCCAGAAAAAGAAAACCAGCCATAACGCCAAGAACGACCGGCGCAAGATATCTGGCGTTCCTCTTCCACCCTGTTCTAAAGAACTCGCCGAATGCGGAAACCAGATCATCGTAAAGCCCGGTTATGGCTGCGATTGTTCCTCCGCTGACTCCCGGTATAACGTTCGCCATCCCGATAAAAAGACCCTTGAGGCCATTTACAAGAGGCGAGCCCGACCTGGATTCAACAAATGCAACTCCAGACTCCTCTACATCGACGTCGTTCTCATCTCGCTTCATGTACATCTCTCCTTCTGCTTTCCTGTTTGGGCACCGATTTCTATCGACTTCATCCACGTGTTACCATATTATACAGTTCTGTGAAAAGTAATACCCGCTCATATCATACAGTTCTGACGTTAGGATCAAGCGACTCCCTCGGTATGACCGGGCTCCCTGCTGATGTAAAAACCATTTCTGCATTCGGTTGCTACCCGCTTACCGTTCTCACGGCAATCAACACGGGTGATTTCGCGTCCCTGCACGGATGGACAAACATCGACACGTCGGTTGTCGTTCAACAGCTCGAAGATGCAATTCGACCAGGTACACCCAACGCCGTTAAAGTCGGATTTCTCAGCGACGCTCAAACGGTAGAAGCAGTCGCGGAGCGTCTTTCCCGATTCCCGAACGTTCCGATTGTCGTGGATCCCGTTCTTGCGCGCTTCGGAGACACCGAGCTCCAACCGGAATACTCGGAGGCGCTGATTCTTGTCAGAGACCTTCTTCTTCCCAGGGCCACAGTTCTTGCTCCGAACGTTCCATCGGCTGAGTTTCTCACCGGTGTAAGTATCGTTGACGGGGATAACATGGAACGAGCTGCTCACGTGCTATTGGATATGGGTCCCGGCGCAATACTGCTCAAAGGCGGTAAAAGCAGACGTGCGCACAGTGACGACCTCCTTGCATACCGCGAAGAAGATGGCCCGGTAACCTTGACGTGGTTTCACTCCGGCAGAGTTCGCGAATATACCAGGTTCGGAGCGGGTTCAACACTTACCAGCGCGATCGCGGCCGGTCTGGCCCGCGGGAAATCAATACGCGACGCCTGCGAAGATGCGAAGATTTTTCTTACCGCGGCTCTTCGCGCCGGCAGTCAGGTTGGAGTCGGAGATGTGTCTGGTCTTGTTCACCACTACTATGCCTGGTGGAACACGTAATTACTGTCCGCGACTGTGGTGATGGATTAAGCCTAAGCGGCTGCATACCATGGAGTTAGCCTGAGGTTTCTACGATTCTCCCGTTCCGGGGTCCACAGAAGCTGCAGCCAG
>SKXQ01000078.1 GCA_007128315.1 Spirochaetaceae bacterium
ACTCGTTGACCTCTTCTGTAATCTGACGCCCGCCATTCGTGTTCCAGTCGGACACAAAGCGTTCGAAGTAACTCATCGGCTGCTGTCCGTAGATGATCCGCGTGTAAGCCTCAAGCTCCAGCCGATCAACGAGCTCACCGCGTCGAACCATTTCCGGTGTCGGGGCACCAGTGAACGCATTCTGTATGGAGTCAGGCATCTGATCTTCAATTATTAGACCTGCCTGGACCCGCAAGGGGTTTCCAACACCGAAGACCCACTCATACGCACCGAGAGATCCATCAATCTCTTCACCTGCTGCAATCTTCTCGAAGACCGGTCCCTTAACACCCGGGAGAACCGGATTCTGCGGACGAAGCAGGAGAGGTTGAATGTTGACAGGCGCTCGCCCCTCCGGGAAGGCACCTTCGGCGTGAACGGGCAACCCTTCGTCGCCCATTACAAAGTCGTAGCCTTCGTGCCAGCCGTAATAGAACGGTGAGTCATCGTCACCGAACAGCCAGCCGTAGTAATAGTTCTCGGCAAGAAAGAAAGCCTGCAGTGCTGCTTCGCTGATATCCCGGTTGAAGAGAGTAATCGCCGAGTGCAGATTCGTTCCCCTGAAACCGACTGTGCCATCGATGCCCGCGGGGACTGGGTACGGGCGCACGTCGGTTTCGACATCGTAGGCGTCAGAACCACCGAGTGGCCAGCTGTTCATCCACCCCTGACCGAACACGATTCCGCTTCGTCCCTGCTGGAAGCTTACGGTCGACCCACCCTGGTCAAGAGTTCCAAACTCAGGGTCAATAAAACCACGGTCAAACCAGTCACGCAGAACTTCAAGGGCATCTCGTGCCTGATCGGTCACCGAGCCGTAGACAAGGTCTCCGTTGTCATCGGCGATCCAGTGCTCCGGTTGCGCCTGACCGAACACGAAGCTTGCGTTGCCCATTGCCACGTTGATTCCGTCGCGGCCGGACAGCGACATCCCGATTGCATCGGGGTGATCGTTGTGCTCAACGAAAGCTTCCATGACCATCTCGAACTCATCAAGAGTAGTCGGAGCCTCAAGGCCTAACTCGTCGAGCCAGTCCTGGCGAATCCACATTACAGGATTATTCGCGTTTCCATCTGAGAACTTCGGGAAACCCCTTCGGTTGCCGTCCCGGAGCACAACGTTCCAGATTTCGGGATAGGTCTCGAAGTAGTACTCCTGGACCCTGTCCTCAAGATACAACTCTACGGCTTCGGTTACGTCGGCCATGAACAGTCCAGATTCCATGAGGTCGGCTGCGAGTGGCAGATCTGTGACTGTTATCACGTCCGGCATCCGGTCTCCTGCCGCCATCGAGAGTCTGACCTGGTTTCTGAACGCTTCACCGGAATCTCCAACGGTCCAGTCATGGACTACGTCTATTCCGAGGTTGTCGAGAAGCCAACGCGTATGAACGTTGTCTTCGAGTGTGTGCCCTTGTGGCAGGACAACATCGTGACCTCGAACCGTTCGTATCCGCACCGGCGGATCGAAAACGTGACTTCGTTCACGAATGTCTTCGGGGTCCGCCAGAACCTCTTCGGAAACGGTCTCTTCTGCTGCACCGCGGGCGAACACAAGCGGAACAGAAAGCAGTGTAACTGCTATCACAACGAACAAGATCGCTAGCACTTTTCGCATTAGCGTATCCTCCTTAATTGGTGTATCACCTGAAAGAAGCCTAGGGCGGCTTTGCTGAGCGGTAAATATCAAAGATTTTGGAAAACTATTGACTTCGGGTTGTTTCCGCAGGGATACAACTAGTCGCTACCACTTCGATACGCTCTAGGTGTGACACCGTGGTACTTTCGAAACACCGCCGAGAAGTACGCAGGGTTTGGATAACCGACGCGCGAGCCGACTTCGCTGACAGGAAGAGTGGTCGAGGATAGAAGTTCCGAAGCGGCATCCATTCTGATTCGGAAAATGTAATTACTGATATTCTCTCCTGTCTCGGACTTGAATGTCTCGGACAGGTACGATTGCGTAACCGAAACCGCATCTGCTATGTGCTGTACGGTAATCGGGTTCGCAATATTACAGTGCACATATTCACGGCTCGCCTCAACAATTCCCGACACCGATGCGCCGGCATGCGCGTCGAGGTGTGCGCGGATGGAGTCGAATACACGGAAAAACGCCTCTTCAACCTCGGGGAGCGACGACCTGGAAATCCTTTCGACAAGATCGTAGAACGCTGTCTCACAGAGATGCGCAACGCTTTCGCCGAACCGGTGCGCGATCCGGATCAGGGTCGATACGACCGGAAAAAGCAGTTCAAGGAGATACTCCCGCGGAAACTCGCGTCCGGATCGAAGTTCGCTGAATATATGTTCGATTCTGCTCCGAGCTTCACTCCACTGTCTCGATCGCAACAGGTAGTCGATCTCACCGGTCTGCAGGAACACGGAAACTCCAGCCACTCGGTGCTGATCCCCGACAGTCGCGGCGGTTCCCGCTCCGGGTGCAACGTGTGCCCGCATGCCGCGAATCCAGGCTGCATGATCGAGCAGCAGCGCCTGGATCGTATGCTGAAAATCAGACGTATTTACACGGCAGGATGCACCGTGTATTTTACTGCCAGACAACAGCTTCTGAATACAATCGCCGACGTCCCGGCGGTTGTTCGATCCTGATACCGGCACATCCGGCCCCTTTACGAGAATCACCAGGTTGCCATGCTGATCCTCACACGGGACCCAATACATATCGGGTTCGAGGCATTCGTTCATGCGCTTCTCAAGAAGACTCAGGCTGGAACGTGCGCTTATACCGCCTCCGTTTTGACGTTCGCTTGACCGGACGGCAATAAAAACAGCGAACACCTGTTTCGACGCGCACAGACGTCCCAGTCCCAGAGTCTTCATGTGCTCGTTCGCTGGTGACTGGCCCGGTTCGGCTACCGCGTAATCGGTCAGGGTCTTGAATCTCAGACGCAGCAGGTGTTCGTGAAAAACGTTTCTGATTGACGACTCGAGCGTGACGGCTTCCGCGTGTTGCCTCAAATCAGCGACAATGTTTCGGATCGAGTCTTCGAGTACCGAGTCACGGACCGGCTTCAGGAGATACTTGTCAACCTTGTTATCAATTGCCCGACGCGCAAACTGAAAGTCGGCGTGGCCGGTGAGAATTATACAGCGCAGCTCTGGCGAGGTGGTCCTCAGGCGTTCGATGAGTTCCAGCCCACCCATTCCGGGCATTTTCAGATCCGTTACAAGAATATCAAAGGCGTCGTTCTCGAAAGACCTTATTGCATCCGAAGCCCCATACGCGCCCGCAACCCGATCAATACCGAGCGACGTCCAGTCGATTGAACGAAGCAGGCTGTCGACGATGTGTGCCTCGTCATCCACCAGGAGTACACTATGCATCTGCAATACTCCCGCGCACTGGAAATGCCAGCTCGACGGCCGTGTATTCGCCGATGTTCGACCGTATAGATATTCCGGCTGAAGGACCAAAGCGGTACCTCAGGCGATTATGGGTATTCCAGAGCCCGAAGCTCGTCGATCCCGGGCTCGTGTCCTCGATATGTGCGAGCAGGTCTGACAGACGTTCGGAGGAGATTCCTGCACCGTTGTCTTCGATACGCAGGATCCATCGATCATGCTCAGCGTATCCGGTGACTCGAATGACACCGGTATTGCGCTCGATTCCGTCAAGGCCATGTTGTACCGCGTTCTCTACGACAGGCTGAACAAGCAGTCTGGGAATGTAGACCTCTGAAAAACCGGGGGGTACATCGATCGCAAACTGGAGGCTCGGGCGACGAAGTTGTTCGATCTTCAGATAATTCCTGACCAGTTCAAGCTCTTCGGTCAGCGTAACCTCTTCCATCTCGGCATGCATCGTATACCGATAGTAGTCACTGAGATTATGTGCCATCTCGACTACGGCATCCGTTCTGTCGAGTTTTGCCATTGAAACGACATACGACAGACAATTGTACAGAAAGTGAGGATTGATCTGTGCCTGAAGCTGCTTCAGGCGTGCATCGCGAACACGAATCCGTTCCTGAAAAACCGTTTGAATAAGACTCTCGATTTCGGCTGCCATGTAATTGAAGTCACGCATGAGGTAGTGAAACTCGTCGTGCTCTCCTGTGGAAAGCCTCGCAGCGTAGTTACCGGCTCGAAGATCGGAAAAGGCCCCGACCAGACTCTTCAGCGGCTTGTGGACCGCGCGATACATGAACCACGCAATCAGACCACTGATCAGCAGAACAGCAGCCGTAGAAACCCGAAAGACCCGCCATGCGGCAAGGATTGGCGAAAGTGTCTCCTGGAGTGGGACCGCATCGACAAGATACCAGTCGAGGCTGTCCAGGCGAACGTAGTTGACGAGGTGCTGTGCGTCAGCGACTTTGACGACCCTTGAACCGCTGTCGTCCCGGATAAATCCGGACAGGAGGTGTCGCAGTTCAGAAACCAGTTCACGATCTGACTCGCTTCCGGGGATCGAAGGATGTCCGGGATGATACATGTGCGGGTTATGCCTCGTCCGTATCGTCTGCTCGCTCATGAGACGGATCAGTTCCCGTACCGGAAACATGACTTCAACGACCAGACGTGCTTCGTCGATCAGCGTCCTTCGTCCAGCGGTCCACGGCGGATCCACGATGTGCCGGACAAAAACTGCGTCGCTGCCGGCGACGGTATAGTCACCGTCGGTGGTGTCGATATAGGTCCATGCATGGACAATTTCAGGTATAAGGCTTACTTCAGGCGGAAAAACCACCGAACCTCCGGCAATCCGGTTATCGCGTACAGGCGAGTACACCGCGAACTGATTGCTCCATCCAAGCGATACACCCTGAAGGATAAGTCGGTCCTCGATCCGTCGAACAGTCTGTGACTGATCAAAGCCCCTGACGGAACTGGTCCAGTCGCGAAACAGCAGGACATCCTGGTCGCGGCTCGTGCGAACGGCTGCTATCGACAGCCGGTCAACGCCGTCGTCGATTTCCCGGGCAAAGACGGATAAATTCGAAATGCTTGAGTTTCTTATCTCCTGTTCGATAACCCTGATCGTTACGACGGTACTGTATCGGGTAAAGAGCAGTACCGTGACGACAAGAACGATCACTAGTGCCAGTATTCGAGAGAACGTGTTGACTCGTACGCGGAATGCTTTCCATAGTTTCATACCGGGTCTCGTAATGCTACAGGCCTTCCGTCCTCGGGGCAAGACTATGCCGAAGTCATATCGTCAGGTTGCACTGATTATCGAGACATCAAACGCGTACTCCCGTGGATTAGTCAGCGGTATACGGGCGTATGCAGCGAAGCATGGACCGTGGTCGGTTACTCTCGGGGAGCGTGGGCGCCTCGAATCCGAACAGACGATCCCGGAGAACTGGCACGGTGACGGTCTGATTGCCCGAATTGAAAACCATGCAACGGCAGACCTCGTTACACGAATGAACGTTCCCGCGGTTGACGTCAGCGCCGCCCGCCTGCTTCCTGACATACCGTGGGTCGAGACCGATGATGAGGCAATCACCAGCCTTGCCATCGAGCATCTGCGTTCCTGCGGCCTGAAGAATCTCGCATATCTGGGTGACGCGCGCTTTGGCTGGTCCCGAACCCGCGAAACGTCTTTTCGCGAGCAACTTTCGCTACCGCCTGACACCTCGCTCGTGTACACGCTCTCCAGGCATGCGGGCCCCGGCGCTTTCCGCTGGCACGAGCACGAACAGGACCTGGCGTCCTGGCTCCAGAAACTCCCGAAACCAGTCGGCATATTTGCCTGCTACGACATCTGCGGCCAGAAACTACTCGAAATTTGCAGACGCAGCGGGATAGCTGTTCCGACTGACTGTGCTGTGATCGGCGTCGATAACGACGAGCTGATATGTCAGATCGCCACGCCACCGTTAAGCAGTGTGATTCCCAATGCCCGGAAAACCGGGTACATCGCAGCAGCATTGCTGCATCGCCTTATGAGCGACGAGCCGGTTTCAAACCGAAAGCACGCGATCCGGCCCATAGGCGTTCAAACACGAGCATCGACCGGTGGAGTAGCCGTCGATGACCCGCACGTCGCATCGGCGCTTGAATACCTTCACTCGAACAGTCATCTCCCGTTGAGCGTCGACTCCGTAGTCGAACAGGTTCCGGTCTCCCGCAGGACGCTTGAGAACAGATTCCGGTCGGCACGGGGACGTACGATACACGATGAAATTACACTGTGCCGTACCGACAGGGTCCGGGATCTCCTGGCATCGACGCAATTTTCGGTTTTTGAAATCGCCGAACAACTCTCGTTTGCCAATCCGGAATACATGAGCGTGCTGTTCAAACGACGTTTTGGCACCAGCCCGTCGAGATTTCGGAAAGACATCCTCGTCGACTGATTGCGCGATTTCAAAGATTCCCGGCGCGTTTTCGCATGGACTCGAAACCGGGAACAGGGATAATGGAGACCAGGAGGATGAGATGATCAGACTTTCCTGCGCTTCATTGTCATTCGATGGGTTCGGCGACACCGATTTTGTGAACACTTTCAAGTCTGCGCGAGAGGCGGGTTACACCAATATTGAGTTTAACTGCTGGTATCCGCGGACTCTGACCCCGAGGAAGGTCCGGGACATCAACGCACGCTGCGCAGACGCAGGTATTAGCGCCTCGTCCATCCATATCGGCGGGTTCGGCGGTTCGTCGAACGATGAGATCACCAGGGATCTCTGCCATAAGCTGCAGGCGCTTCACGTTGCGAAAAGCCTGGGTGCTTCAGTCGTGTGCGCAACTGGAAGCCCACGAAAATCCGGCAGTAGAA
Source organism: Spirochaetaceae bacterium (assembly GCA_007128315.1). Lineage (GTDB taxonomy): Bacteria > Spirochaetota > Spirochaetia > DSM-27196 > SKKC01 > SKKC01. Next base: position 6,794 of record SKXQ01000078.1, read on the forward strand.
TCGAAACGGTCATTACCGTACTCAGGGAACTGATGCCCGAGGCGGAGCAACAGGGAATCCGGATAGGCCTTGAAAACCACGCGGACAACGTCATCGAAGGACCCGATGACTACCGGCACATTTTCGACGCCATTGACTCACCTGCTTTAGGCATCTGCCTGGATACCGGGCACTTCGAAGCTGCGGGAATCCGGTGCGACGAAGTCGTTGACGAGTTCGGACCAAAAATCAGTCATATTCACGTCAAAGAGAACAGCAGCTTCGGAGTCAAGAACTTTGTCCGCTTCGGTGAAGGAACTACCGACAACGAAGCAATTGTGGAACGGCTCATCCGGGAAGGCTACTCGGGCGACATCGTTGTCGAACTGTCACCGGAATCGGGAAGCGCCGATGCCCGCCCCTTTACCATCGAGGATCTGATCACTCCGCAGAAGATGTTCTCCAGGTTCGTAACAAAGAAATAGACGACGCCGTGCACCTTCCATGCACGGCAGTCTCCAAACAGGCATTTCCTTACACGAGATCGAAGCGGTCGGCGTTCATGACCTTCGTCCACGCCGCGACGAAATCGTTCACGAACTTTTCTTTCGCGTCGTCCTGGGCGTAGACCTCGGCCACAGCTCGCAGCTGCGAGTTCGAACCGAATACGAGATCGACTCTCGTACCGGTCCACTTCACGTCACCAGTCGTGCGGTCACGCCCCTCGAACACGTCAGCGTCATCCGACGTCGGCACCCACTGAATACCCATATCGGTCAGGTGGGTGAAGAAATCGTTGGTCAGCGCACCGGGGGTGTCAGTAAACACGCCGTGTCGGCTGTTCTGGTGCGTGGCGCCGAGAGCCCGCATACCGCCGACGAGGACCGTCATTTCGGGTGCACTCAAACCGAGAAGCTGCGCCTTGTCGACGAGCATCTCTTCCGGCGACACCGTGAACTTCGTCCGGCTGTAGTTGCGAAAGCCGTCTGCTTCAGGCTTGAGCACATCGAAGGATGCTGCATCC
>SKXQ01000089.1 GCA_007128315.1 Spirochaetaceae bacterium
CGGTCGCGGGCGCGTTCACCGTCGCGGGCGCGGCGATCGGCATGCCGGTCGTACTGCAGCTCGGCGAACCAGGTCGGCTGCGCGTCGTTGAACATCTCGTGTAGGCTGCGCGTGTCGGGGTTCCAGCGACCCGAGCTGTCGTGGTTTCCCATGGTGCCAAAGAGCCAGGCGTGCTGCAGGATTTCGCCCCCCGTGTATGGGTGCTCCGCGAACTGGGTGCGGAACCGGCCCTGCATGGTGGGAAAAAACGCCGGTCGCTGTTCGTTGTGGCGATCAAACCATTCGGACGCACGGTTTGAAAAATTGGCAAAATCACCGGCAAAGAATACCGCATCCAGCCTGCCTGCCGTCTCGACCACCTTCTGGTAGTTGGCTGGCGCCATGGCATGATTCTGGTGATCGGAGGTCAGAAGCACGCGCAGACCGCGGTCGGGCCCTGGCAGCGGCTGGCAGGTAAATACCCTGCTTTCATACTGTGAATCCTTGAATACGCTCCGTACGCGGTACGGCGTGCGGGTATCCGGCTCGAGCCCGGACAGGACTGCCTCGTGTCTCCAGACATCTCGTTCCACAAGGCCGTCGACGGATTCCGCGAGCTGTGATTCCCTGTCTTCGAGCATGCGACTCATGCGCGCGCTTTCCGCCCGGCAGGTGCGACTCAGGGTGTCTCCGCAGGCCACCTCGTGCCGTGTACCGGCGCTGCGTGTGAACCATACAACGCGAACGCTTCCCTCGCCGGGGAGCTGCAGCATGGGGTCTGTCAGAATGTCGGGGTGTGTCGCGTTCACTGTATACGTACCGCTTGTCTTTGAGTTTTCCGGCTAGAATACAGAAATTGCGCAGTGGTGTCGCGGCAGGCACGCGCATGCGCCTGTCGATTCACGATACCGCTGTTTATGGTCGGTCGCTGACGCGGCCTGCTCGGCTATGCGTCTGTACGCGATCGTCGGTGAGTTCCACTACGAAGCCACGGGTAGATTGCTTCTGGAGGGCATGACCATAACGCACCAGACCTTTGGCAATATGCTCAGGTGCCCCCCACTTCCACTCAGGATGCGATGCCAAGCAGCAGCGGTACCGGCGACCACCGGATACGTCAGATCGCGTCCTGGCAGGACGCGTTGCGTTCGGGTCCGACTTTATCCTTTAAGCCCACTCATTGCCATGGCGTTCGTAATGTGCCTCTGCGCCACTACGTAGACACTGATCATCGGGACTACCGCCATTGTCGTAGCTGCGAGCTGTAAATGCCACGCCGGTATATTAAAACCGTCAGTAAAATTGTTCAGCGAGAGCGGGATCGTAAACAGCCTGACATCATTAATATACACCAGGGGTTCCAGAAAATTGTTCCATGTGTGCAGGAAGGTTAAAATGGCTACTGATCCCAGAGCAGGCCCCGACAGCGGTAGCATTATCCGCCAGAAGATCCCGAAAGGTCCAAGACCGTCGAGACGAGCAGCTTCCTCCAGCTCCCCAGGCATGCTGACGAAGTATGTCCTCATGATAAAGGTTGCCATGACGCCACGCGCACCAAAGACTGGAATCAATAATAGCGGCCAGTGTGTATTTGTCAGTCCCAGATCACGCATAAAAAAGAAGTTCGGAATGATGGCCACTTCGACGGGCATCATGAGACCCGACAGTAACAGTATAAACAACGTTGACCGTCCCGCGAACCGAAGGCGGGCAAATGCGTATCCGGACAGAGATGCGACGAATATGGTCCCCGTAGTCACGGTAACCGCAATGTAGATACTGTTCGCGTAGTGCCTCAAAAAAGGTTGATACTCAATTGCCTCGCGGAAATTAGACCACCGTATCGTCGTAGGGAAAAACTGGCGGACATCGAGCAATTCGTTTATTGACTTAACCGACCCCAGAAGCATCCAGAGAAATGGAAAGACGAACGGGACAGATAGAACCAGAAGTATGACAAAGATGAAAATCCGGAGTGCAAGACTTCGCTGACTGAGTACTGATTGTGCCTGCATTTTCAAACCTCAACCGATGCAATTCGTTTGCGTGCTGACCACTGTAAAAGCGTCAGGACAAGACTGGTCACAAAAAGAACAAGAGCGCCGACGCTCGCGTAGCCGGGCTGGAAGGACCGGAACGCGGTATAGTACACATAATACACAAGTACCATAGTGGAGTGATTCGGACCACCAGCGGTGAGCAAGAGGATATGATCAAAGACTCGGAGCGACCCGATGACCGTAATCATGAGAACCATGAGCATGGTGGGTGCAAGCAGTGGAACGGTTATCCGAAAAAAGGTTTGTCCGCGCGTCGCACCATCGATCGATGAGGCTTCTCGATATTCTACGGGAATATTGGCAAGGGCGGTCAGAAACAGAATCATGTTCATCCCGACATTCTGAAACACACGCACTATAATAACGCTGATCATCGCCCACGTTTCGTCACGTAGCCAGTTGGGGCCGACGATGTTCACGATTGCCAGCAACTGGTTGAGCGCACCATTTTGACCCTGCAGTATGGACCTCCAGACGAGAGACCATGCAACAGCCGACGTTACAACTGGCACGAAAAAAACGGTCCGAAAAACGAGGTTTCCACGAAACCGCTGATCGAGCATGACCGCAAGTAGAAGGGCAAGAATGATGTTAACCGGTACCAGCCCTGCAGTGAAGACCAGGGTGTTACGAAACGTTTTAGCAAATAGCGGGTCGTTTCCAAATGCCTCAATATAATTTGAGAGCCCTACAAAGGTTCGACTGTTTCCCAGCAGAGAATAATCCTGCAGGCTGAACAGAACGAGGTTCATGAGCGGCATGGCAACAAACAACACGAACCCGATCAGCTGAGGTGTAATGAAAAGGTACCCCCACAGATGGTCGGGTTGAAGGGCTCTATGTCGCGGCATGTACAAATCCTTAATCTTTCGTTGTTTATTGCGAATCTTCCGCCGTGGATAAAACGGATCCCGACAGCGTTGATTCTGTCGGGATCCTTTCTACATCAATTATCAGAAAAATGAGCTCAGTGTCTCGTTAATGGACCGCATGACTTGGGGAACATCGGCGTCTGGTTGCCACAGCTGATCGAAAGCACCTTGTGCGGACAGGTCCAGTTGTGGAAAACGCGGATGCGCGGGCAGAACCGTGCCAAACTGTATCCCCTCTTCAACATAGACAATGCTCTCCGGTGATATGTTGGGATTCTGTTGTGCGAGAGCTCCAGCTTCCAGAACGCTCTGACGGGCCGGTGGGAAAAACTGCGCCATCGTCTCGACATTGGCCTGGTTTGTCATGAACGCGAGAAAGTCGATCGCCGCTTCACGATTGCGACTCGCATTAAAGACCCCCATGGCAGCCTGCCCGATCACGTGAGCCGGTCCAGCGGGTCCTCCGGGAAGCGGCGCGATGTCCCAGTCAAAACCGGCTTCCATGACGGTAGGGACACGTGAGATCTGATTGATGGTCGACGCAGCCGAGCCCGCGAAAAAGTCGGACCTCTCTCCGGGCGGTACAATCGTTTCATCGTCGAAAATGAGCTGATGGTAGAGCGAAGCTGCTGCAATGGCCTCTGGCGTATCAAAATTCGGGCCGTTGTCATCCCATGCGTCGACTCCGTAGGCTCGAAGAAACGGGACCAGCGTATGCCAGATTCTGGACGAATACGGCTGTCCGTTCTGACCCTGGAAACCGTAAACTCCAGTCTCGCTAGTAACGGTACGGAGCGACTCTCCGAATGTGGTCCACGTGTAATCACCAGATGCAATAAGTTCCTGGGGAGTTCGGGCGCCAGCCTCCCGAAAGAGATCTCTGTTGTAGAAAATGACGAACGGCGATGTAGAAAAGGGAATCGCAAAGGTACGGTCGCCTTCGACCCAGAGCGACATGGCGTCAGGAGAGAAGTCCGCATAATCATAATCCGGTAAAGACTCAAGATATGGCCGAACATCTGCCAGTACGCCGCTCTGCACAAAGGTCGGTCCCGTTCCCTCAAGAAGCCAGCCACCGTCCGGCGGGTTGCTGCCAGCGAGCTGCAAGGTCAACAGTGAGGTGTACTCACTGAATGGCAAAGTCTCAAACGTCACGGTAACGTTCGGGTTCTCTTCCCGATATGCATCTGCAAATCCGTTGAGCATCTCCAGATGAGCAGCGTTTGCTGACCAAAGGGTAAACCGAAGATCTATCGAACCTGGATCACCCTGATCGTTGGTTTCCTGATTGCCACCGGCGTGGATACCCGCCACGGCGACTGCAAACAGCACTATCAATACGAATAATTTTCGCATATAACCTCCTTGAGCGCGATTAAGCGCTTAATCATTAATCTGAGCTTAAGTGGCATTATTTCAGTTTTCAACGAATATTTTGTGGTTTTGGAACGAATAAAACGAAGATATAACGAGTCCTTTCGCAAGAGTTCCCAATTATCTCTTTACGGAAATGAATAAGCGCTTTATCATTCCAGGTGTATGATTCACTATAATATTCCAGAAACGTATTCGCACGACGTCGTCGTTGTAGGTGGTGGGATCTCGGGATCCATGGCTGCGATCGCAGCAGGCAGGGCAGGAGCTTCAGTACTTCTTGTGGAACGGTTCGGCTTCCTCGGCGGCATGCTTACGGCTGCAGGTGTAGGACCCATGATGACCTTTCACGCAGGGGCCGAACAGGTTATACAGGGGCTGACCGGTGAACTTATAGAAAGATTAGTCCAGAAAGGATTGTCCACCGGACACATTCCGGACACAACCGGTTTTACCTACACCGTTACCCCCTTTGATCCCGAAGGAATGAAACGCGAGATCGAAACGATGGCCATGGACGCAGGAGTGCAGTTGTTGTATCACACAGCTATGGCACACGTGGAAACTGACGACGCGTTCATAAAAGAGATTCTTCTGTGTAACAAGTCAGGGCTACAGCGTTCTGTCGGACGGGTATTTGTCGACGCCACAGGTGATGCTGACGTCTCGGCTATGGCAGGTGTCGACTACATAAAAGGCCGGAAAGAAGACGGACGAGCACAACCTATGACGATGAAGCTTCGTCTCTATAATGTTGATATTCCGCGAATCCGCCGTTTCATAAAAGAACATCCGGAAGAGTTCCCTCGACTGAAAGGCGACGTTTCTCACCTCGACGACTCGCCTCGTCTCAGTATCGGTGGGTTTGTTGAAACCATGGCCCGCGCACGTGCGGACGGAAACATGAGTATTGTTCGTGAGGATGTTCTGTTCTTCGAAACAAACAACCCCGGAGAGGTTATCGTCAATACGTCTCGGATCACCGGACTCGATGCGACAGACGCCCTGCAACTGACCGCGGGAGAAGTAGAAGGTCGTCGACAGGCAGCCGAGATTTACACATTCCTGAAAGAGTATATTCCCGGTTTCGAAAACGCCATCGTTCATTCGACCGGTCCACAAATCGGCGTTCGCTCGTCGCGTCAGGTACGCGGTCGGTACACGGTTACCCGTGAGGACATTGTTGCCGCACGAAAGTTTCCGGATGCGGTCGTATGCAACGGGTACCCTATAGACGTGCACAATCCTTCAGGCAGCGGAACCGATGCAATACACCTTGTCTGGGGTGACTACTATACGATTCCATATCGGAGCATGATTAACGACCAGATATCAAATGTGATAAACGTAGGTCGGGGTATCTCCGGTGACTTTGATGCGCAGGCGGCATTCAGAACAACACCCGGCAGCGGTGCAATTGGACACGCAGGCGGATGCGCTGCCTACCTCGCCGCAGCGGGAGACAGTAACACCTTGAATGTTTCGGTACCTCGGCTACAGGATCTTCTTCGCAGCCAGGGTGCTTTTCTCCCTGTGTTTGAAGAACAGGTAGATGGAACCGTTTCGGCAACAACACATCAGCATAGCGCGGAGAACGCATGAATCGGTCAAGTCCGGCTCTCAAGGACGTCGCGGCAGCTGCCGGCGTCTCACTTGCAACTGCCTCGGTCGTGATTAATAACAAAGTAGGGAGCAAGATACGGGTCGGCAAGGAGACCCGCGAAAGAATCTGGGCAGCGGCAAGGAGCATAGGGTATGTTGGCAATCCTGCAGCTCGGAGTCTGGCCGGAGGGCGGAACGACATAATTGCCATTTTCTCTTACGAGCCTATTTTCCCCATGGGAGAGGACGGGTTTTACCACTCGCTCCTGCTCGGGATAGAACAGGAAGCGGAAGCTCAGGGACTTGACCTTCTTTTCGTGACCTACCGGGGCGAGAAACAGGCCGACCACCAGCGACGAGTTCACAGACTGCGCTTCGCGGACGGCGCGATTCTCCTTGGGCTCGAACGAAATGAGCAGGAAATCGCACAGCTTGTTCAATCCGGGTATAAAATCGTCGTAATCGGTAAGCGGGTCTTTTCAGATGTAGATGTGTCGTGCGTTTCGCCCGATTACTCTGACGCGACGCGTAAAATCGTAAATCGAGCGCTGAAACTGGGTCACCGACGTTTCTGCTACATTCAATGGGAGGGGGATCGCGTTCCGAGTCTGGAACGCGAGATCGGTTTTCGTAACGCGGTTGGCTCGACATCCGAAGCCTCGCACACGAGTATCACGACACCGGAAGATGTGATCGATGGCGACCAGATAATCAAACTCGTTCAAGGCGGAATCTCGTGTTTCGTAGTCGAACGATTCCGATCGGCAGAACTCGTTCTGGAACACCTGTTAAGAGCCGGGTATCGGGTACCAGACGACGTCTCTTTGTGCGTACTCGGCGGTCCGGGCCGTCATCGCACAAAACATGTAGACTGGACAACCATCGAGGTCCCCGGGGTGCAACTCGGGCGCGAAGCGACGAGTATGCTGGTTTCGCTCCTCGAAATGCCGGATCACGAGCCTTCACGTCGCAGCCTTTCATGCACTGTTTACGACGGAGCAACTTTGGCTCCTCTGAACGCAAAATAGTCTACCCAGGAGATTTACATGAGTGAACGACCTAACATCGTACTGATTACCGCAGATCAATGGCGAGCGGACACCCTGGGCCTTCTCCAGAATCAACACCCGCTCCTGACGCCTCACCTGGACCAGCTCTCGGATGAGGGGGTACGATTCTCAAACGCCTGGGCCGACTGCCCGATCTGCATGCCACAGCGTGCTACGCTCTTGACAGGTTTAACAGGATCAACCCTGGGTGTTACCACCAACTTTCATGACCGAACACCGGTCGAATCAAAGACAAGCCTGCCTGCTCTTCTCCGTAAGCGCGGTGACTATCAGTGCGCATGTATAGGCAAGACTCATGTCATTCCCGAACGAGGACGTTTCGGCTTCGACGAGGTAGTACTCCATCCGGACGACTATGTTAATTTTCTGGAGGATAGAGGATTCGGAGGTCTGTACAGAGGACACGGAGTCGGAGGCAACGAGGTCGTACCGGCGCCCAACCCTCTCCCGGAAACGCTCACATCATCACACTGGATCACAGACCGGGCGATTGAGTTCATGTACAGACGCGATCCCGAACACCCCTTTTTTCTCTGGATAATCTACGAAGCGCCTCATCCGCCCTTTGATCCACCCGAGGCCTACCAGCGACTCTACAGTCGCCAACCAATCCCGGGAACAACACCATCCCCGTGGGCTGAATCCGAAGAACCCAGGGCGTTCACCCGGCGTCGTCTGATGCACAACTGGGATCGACTGTCACCAGAATGGATCAACGAAACACGACGCTTTTACTACGCGCAACAGAC